>NZ_JBFAIR010000017.1:75198-194475 GCF_040654815.1 Streptomyces sp. NPDC050619
ATCCCGACGTTCAGCCAGCGCCGAACCGACCTTCATCCTGCGACGGCCCCGACGTTCAGCCAGCGCCGAACCGACCTTCATCCTGCGACGGCCCCGAGGTTCAGCCAGCGCCGATCCCGAGGTTCAGCCAGCGCCGAACCGACCTTCATCCTGCGACGGCCCCGACGTTCAGCCAGCGCCGAACCGACCTTCATCCTGCGACGGCCCCGACGTTCAGCCGACGGCCGGATGCCCCCACCGCAACCCCGCCAACGCCCTCGCCCGCGCCTCCACGACCGCCATCCGCGCCTCGCGTTCCGCCGGGTCCACGTGGGACGCCTGGCCCGTCGCCTGCCCCTCCCACTTGCGGTAGAGGAGCCCCACCTCCGCCGAGAACCAGCCGCGGCTCACCGCGTTCAACGCCAGCAGCAGGCCCGTGTCCTCGGAGGCGGGCAGCGCCATCCACCCGCCGAGCGCGAGGAGCAGATCCCGCCGTACGCACAGCGTCGCCGGATGGACCTGCGCACGGAAGCCGTTCGCCTTCCAGTGGTCGAGTAAGGCTCCCCGTCCGATGGGACCTGCCTCGGGGTCCCCGGGGAAGCCGGCCGTCGAGCCGTCCGGCAGGTAGTCGAGGACGCGTGAGGTCGCCCATCCGAGGGTGCGGTCGGCTTCGAGGACGGACAGGTCGCGGGCCAGGGTGTCCGGGGTGAGCCGGTCGTCGGCGTCCAGGACCTTCACGTACTCCCCGTCGGCGTGCGCGAGCGCGACGGTGCGGGCGACGCCGGGGCCGCCGGGCCGTCCCTGCCGGAACGTCACCCGGGCGTCGTCGGGGACGTACGGGGCGACACCGTCGGTGAACCCGTCCTCCTGGATCACCCAGTGCCACTCCCAGCCGCCCGGCAACTCCTGCTCGCGCAGCGACTTGTAGGCGTCCGGCAGGAAGGCGGCCGACGGGGCGTGGACCGCGGTGACGATGACGATGCGCCGGTTCACGGCGGCGTTCACGACCTTTCCGACGAGTCCGACGAGTCCGACGAGCCAAAAAAACGCTCGACCGCTGGCGACGGGGGATGCGCCAGCGGTCGAGCTATGGCCAAGACTAACAAGACTGCCTGCTCGGCGGGACCCGACTGCTCACGCACACCGAGGAGTTGTGATCGGGATCACGTTTTTCTCACTGCTCGCACGGAGCTTCGTAAGAGAGCCGTGGCAGGTACTCGTGCCACTTTTCCCTCGTCAGGACGCCCCGAGTGGTCGAGCAGATACGGCGGATGGCCTCGTCGACGTCCAGATTCCAGAGCCGGACGGTGTCCGTGCCGCTCGACACCCCGAGCATGTTGCTCTCGGGGCTGAACGCCAGGAAGTTGCCGGTCTTGGCGTTCGGGCTCATCGACTGGCCGATGGGCTCGGCGTCGGAAGGCCGGGCCATGTTCCACAGCCGGATCGTGTTGTCGTTGCCGCCGCTCGCCAGGGTGCGGCCGTCCTGACTGAACGTCAGCGACACGACCGCTTCGGTGTGGCCGGTGAGCGGGGAGCCCAGCCGACTCGCCCGGCCGGGGTCGGTGACGTTCCAGAGCCGGACCGTGTCGTCGTCGCTGCCGCTGGCCAGCGTATGGCCGTCCGGGCTGTAGGCGAGCACGTTGACGGGTCCGAGGTGCCCCTTGAGCGGTGTGCCGAACAGGGTGACACGAGCGGGGTCGGTGACGTTCCACAGCCGGACGGTGCCGTCCGCGCTGCCGCTGGCGAGGCTACGGCCGTCCGGGCTGAAGGCGAGCGAATTGACGTACCCCTTGTGCCCGGTGAGCTGCGCGCCGAGCGGAACGACGCGGGTCGGGTCGCTGACGTTCCACAGCTGAATGGTGCTGTCCTCGTAGCCGGTCGCCAGCGTGCGCCCGTCCGGAGCGAAGGCCAGCGCGTCCGGGCCCGTGAACCGGGTCCGCAGGGTGACGGGCGGACCGTAGGAGACCGGCCGGGCCGGGTCGGCGACGTTCCACAGATACACGTACCGGTTCGACGTCAGCACCGCGAGGGTGCGGCCGTCGGGGGAGAAGACCATCGAACGGAAGCCGTCGTCCGCGGGCATGAACGGTTCGCTCAGCGACACCGGCCGGTCGGGAGTCTGCACGTTCCACAGCCGGACCCGTCCGTCGCGCGCGGCCGTGGCGAGCACCTGCCCGTCCGGGCGGAACGCCCCGCTGCGGCCGATCATGTCCGACGTCGGTATCGACCACAGCCGGACCTTGCTGTCGCCGCTCCCGGTGGCCAGGGTCCGGCCGTCGGGGCTGAAGCCCAGGGCGTACATCTCGCCGCTGCTGCCCGCGAGCGGCTCGCCCACCTGCGAGGGGTAGGCCGGATCACTGACGTTCCACAGGCTCGCCGTGCTGTCCGCGCTGGCCGCGGCGAGCATCCTGCCGTCGGGACTGAAGGCCACCGACCACACGGGACCGGTGTGGCCGGTGAGCGGCGTGCCGATCTGTCCGGCATGCCGGAGGTCGGACACGTCCCACAGGCGGATGGTGTCGTCCGAGCTGCCGCTGGCGAGGGTGCGGCCGTCGGGGCTGAAGGCCACGGAGTGCACCGTGCCCGTATGGCCCTTCAGCACCGTGTCGAGCTGGGTCGGCCGGCGCCGATCGGCCATGTCCCACAGCCGGATGGTGTTGTCGTCGCCGCCGGCCGCCAGCGTCCGTCCGTCGGGGCTGAACGCCACGGAGCGTACGGCGGCGCTGTGGCCGGTCAGAACAGCGAGCTTGGCCGCCCGGCGCGGGTCGCTCATGTCCCACAGGCGGACGGTGCCGTCCTCGCCGGCGGAGACCAGCGTCCGGCCGTCCGGGCTGAAGGCGAGCAGGTAGATCGTGCCGGCGTGGCCGGTCAACGGCACCCCGAGCGGGCGCGGACGGCCCAGATCGCGTACGTCCCACAGCCGGATCGTGCCGTCGTCCGAGGCGCTGGCGAGGGTGTGGCCGTCCGGGCTGAAGACCGCGCTGCTCACCCAGCTCTTGTGCCCGGTGAGCGGCTTGCCCAACGCCTTGGGGCGAGACGGGTCGCTCACGTCCCACAGCCGTACGGTCCGGTCGTAGCTGGCGGTGGCCAGGGTCCGCCCGTCCGGGCTGAACGAGGTGAGGTAGACGGCGCCGGTGTGGCCGAGCAGCGGTGTGGCCAGCGGCGCGTTCACGATCGAGGCCAGCCGGTTGTTCGTCCCCTCGTCGTCCGGACGCAGCCGGTGGGCCACGAGGTCGAGCTGGGCGGACAGTGAGGGGTCCGTGTACTGGACGCGGTCGGCCTCGGCGACCACCTGCTCGAACACCGCGTCGTTGCGCTGCTGCCAGGCGACCACCGCCGCACCGACGGCCAGCATCGCCAGGACGACCAGCGCCGACACCGCACTCCGGCTGATCCACACGGTCCGTCTGCGCAGCCGTACCGAAGCGGCCAGGAAGTCCACCGCGCTGCGGGTCAGAAAGGTGTCACCGGCGGTCTTCGCCCAGTTGTGGGCCTGCTCCAGCCGGGAACCCCGGTAGAGCAGGGAGGTGTCGCGGTTCGAGCCCTCCCAGGCCCGGCCGTCCTCCTCCAGCCGCTGGCGCAGCAGATGGTCGCTGCGGTCCTCGTCGATCCACTCGCGCAGCCGCGGCCAGGCGTGCAGCAGCGCCTCATGGGTGATCTCCACGGTTTCCGCGTCGAGCGTCACCAACCGGGCGCGCACCAGCGCTTCGAGCGACTCCTCCGTCTTGTCCGGATCCGTCGACTCCTCCGCCAACTGCCGCCGCGTCCCCCGTCTCCGGGTGGCCTGGGTGTCCTCGCCCAGCCGCACCAGCCGCAGCAGGAGCAACCGCGCGGCCGTACGCGCCGCCGGGTCGAGGCTGGTCCAGGCCCGCTCGGCGGTGGCCGCCACCGCTCCCTGGATCCCGCCCGCCGCACGGTAACCGGCCAGCGTCAGCCGTCCCCCCTTGCGCCGCAGCCAGGTGGCGAGCAGGGCGTGCGAGAGGAGCGGCAGCACCCCCGCGTCATGTGCTCCCCGGGGGCCGTCGGCGCTCACCTCCCGGACGATCAGCTCCGCCAGCCCCGGTTCGAGCTCCAGCCCGACGGCCTTGGCCGGCCCGGTCACCGCGTCGCGCAGCTCGGCGGTGGTCAGCGGCCCGAGCACCATGTGGCGGTGCTGCAAGGCGTCGGCCAGTTCGGGGTACCCGAGGCACTGCTCGTAGAAGTCGGCCCGGATGCCGAGCACGACGAGGACGGGGGCCGGATCGTCCGGGCCGGCGGGCGTGCAGGCGGCATGCAGCAGCTGGACGAAGGTGCGCCTGCTCTCCTCGTCGGTACAGAGGGTGAACGCCTCCTCGAACTGATCCACGATGACGACCGGAGGGGCGGCGGAGGGGGAGGGGGTGTCGCGCCGCGCCCACGCGGAGAGGGCGTTGCGTACGGCGTGGGCGAAGGCGGGGGTACCGGGTTCGGCTACGTCCTCTACGTCCTCTACGTCGCCTACGTCCTTTACGTTCCCGGTCGGCACGACGGACTTGAGTTCGGGTATACGACCGGTCAGCTCGGCGAGCGGATCGGCGCCCGGCACGAGCTGCACCACCTCCCTCGCCGTCCCGTTGCGCAACGCGGGCACCAGACCGGCGTGCAGCAGGGAGGACTTTCCGGCCCCCGAGGCGCCCACGAGCATGACCAGACCCCCTGTCGGCTGCGCCGCGCACAGCTGAGCGACGAGGGCGTCCGTGCTCCGCTCCCGCCCGAAGAACCAGCGGGCGTCCTCCTGACGGTACGAAGCCAGGCCCCGGTAGGGGCACACGCCGGGGACGGTCGGCGCTTCGCCCGGTTGCGCCTCCGCCCCGTCCGCGGAGCTCTCGGAACGGTCGCCGCCGACCGGATCGGCCACGGCCCGCTCCCACAACCGCTGCCAGTGCCCCATGTCGTACAGCCCCGTGGACACCGGCGCGGGCCGCGAGCGCCGAGCCGGCGGGATCAGGATGTGCAGCACCGCGGCGAGGGCGGCGAACTGGGCGGGCACGTTCTTGGCCCGCCGCCAGTCGCTGATCCGCTGGGCGGACACCCGCACCGGCCGCCCTCGTTCGTCGACCCGCTGAAGGCGGACGACCGCTTCGGCCACACTCTTGAGGGGAGGGTTGCCGGCCTCCTTGTACAACAGGGCGAGACGCTCCGCGAAGGCCGTGCGTGCCCCTGAGTCGGAACTCAAGGTCTCCACCCCTTACTTCGCCGCGTTGGAACATCCGGTTGGAACATCCGGACCGGAAAACTCACTTTATATGGCTGACCTGCGGATTAGGCCGTCCGGTGGCACCGGAACCTCCTCGCGGTGAGCCACAACTGGCAGGATCACGTCCCACCAGCGCAACGATCGGGTATCGCCCGGATCAGGCCACCAGCTCAGCGCTCGGAGACACGACTCGACGCCGCGTGTTCTCGGCCAATTTTCACGGCTGCGGAACCTACGAGACCGACGAGACCTACGAGACGGTACGAGATTTACGAGGCCTACGAGACCTGCCGGTCTGCGCGATCTACGCGATCTACGCGATCTGCGGAACTTGCGGAGCCGCCCACATGGTTCGGCACCGGTCCCCACGAGGGGAGGGACCGGTGCCGAACGAGCACCCGGCGTCGTCCGGCTGCCGAAGCGTGCCCGCGCTCTGGTCGAGATGAACCGCCTCGGTGAAGAAATTGTCATGCCCTTGACATGCCTGTAAGGCGCAACTATACACGTGTGTCCGTTGTGTCTCCAGAGCAAGAAGGGCCCGGGGGATGGCAAGGCTCCGCACGTCATTGGTCAGCACGTTGGCCACGGTTCTGGTCGTCACCCTGATCGGTGCGGCTCCCGCGCCCCAGGACCAGAAAGACCAGCAACCGAAGGCGGTGGCGGCCGCCGACAGCGATCCGCGCGACGGCTGGAGGCCGAACAGCGAGAAGGACCGCGACGATTGGGCGAACGACGTCGAGGCCGGAGGGGACATCTCGCTCGACCGCTCACTGGGCTCGAAGGGGCCGGCCGGTGCGGGCGCCTGGAAGGTCGGCGGGATCGCCGACGGCTTACGGCTGGGCGCCTCCCGCCTCCTGCGGGCCACTGGCGCGGACCTGTCCTGGACCCCGTACACCGGCGACGACCTTGTCGAATACCAGGTGCACCGCGGCACGGAGAAGGGCTTCAAGCCCTCCGCCGCCACCCTGGTCGCCCCGCTCTCCCCGGACACCCACCGCTTCTCCGACCGTTCCGCACCGCCGGCACGTTCCGGCGAGGGGCGCACGTACCACTACCTGATCGCCGCCCGCACGAAGGACGGCAGACTGCTGACCAGCCCGGATCGGTCCTTCGAACTCCCGGTCGTCGGCAGCCTGCTGAAGAGCCTTGCCGGCCAGGACGGCGGCGACTCCGAGGACAGCACCCAGCTCACCCCCGCCGCCGACAAGGGGGCGACCTACTCCCTCCCCTACACCCCCACTCGCGCCATCCCCGGCCACCGCTACACCGTCGAGGCCACCCTCACCAACACCACCGACGAGGTGTGGCAGGCCGACCGGCGGATGCTCTCCTACCGCTGGCACCTCGAAGGCCACGACGTCTCCAACCTCTTCAACCAGAAGGCCACCAAGCTCCCCAAGGACCTCGCCCCCGGCGAGAGCACCACCTTCAAGGCCACGCTCCAGGTCCCCAAGCTGGCCAACCTCCTGGCCTCGCGCGTCGAGTACGAGCTCCAGTGGGACCTGCGCGACAAGCTCACCAAGCAGTGGCTCTCCGAGACCGACGACGTCCCGCCGTCCCAGCACGACGTGGTGGTCGAGAAGCCCACATCCAACGAGCTCGGCCTGGAGCAGTTCCACTCCTACGCGGGCCGGAACACCGGCGCCAACTCCACGCTGATGGGCAACCTCCACTCCGGCAACGCGGTGTGGTCGTACAACGCCTTCAACAACCCCTCGCGCGGCTTCTCCACCTCCGCCCGCCTCGCCTACAACTCGCAGGACTTCTCCAGCAGCCCGGCCGGCCGCGGCTGGTCGCTCCAGCTCGGCTCGCCCCTGCGGCTGGGCACGCCGCTGCACTTCTCCCCGTTGGGCCTGCTGCCGCTGAAGGTCCACATGACCGACGGGGACGGCACCACGCACGTCTTCCGCAAGGACAGCAAGGACAGCAAGGACAAGAAGAGCCACACCTGGCGAGCCCCCGCGGGCGTCAACATGCGGCTCAAGCAACTGCACAAGCCGTGCCTGCCGCTGCTCTCGCGCGAACGTGAGGCGTGGGAGCTGCTGCGCCCGGACCGCACCCGGTTCCTCTTCGACTGCCAGGGCTATCCGACGGCCATGGTGGACAAGAACGGCAACCGGATGGAGTTCACCTACGAGGAGGGCCTGCTCGGCAAGCGGCTCAAGAGCATCATCGACGCGGCGGGCCGCCGTACTCTCACCGTCGACTACTGGGACACGCTCGAGGACTACCGCTGGATCGACAAGGACGGCGAGGTCCGCGACGGCAAGCTCCTGCTCAACCCGCTCATCATCGGCAAGGTCAAGAGCGTCACCGACGTCTCCGGGCGGACGATGGAGCTGACCTACACCAAGAAGGGCCAGCTTGGCAGGCTGGAGGACGGCGCCGGCTCCGAGCAGCCCAAGGTCTTCCGCTTCGGTTACGGGCACGCCTGGGGGCTGCCGATCAGCAAGCTGGACTCGGTCACCGACCCGCGCGGGAACACCACCAAGCTCGACTACGTCTCCCCGCACGACGAGGGGCAGCTCCGCTACAAGGGCGACCTGAAGGAAATCACCGACCGGCGCGGCCATCCGACCAGGTTCACCTACGACGACCCGGACGGCCTCAAGGGCTCGTCCATCCGCAGCGTGGTCCGGGACGCCGAGGGCAACTCCACCCAGCAACTGCTCGACGGCTACGGCCGTCCGACCGAGATCACGGACGCCAAACAGCGGACCACCAAACTCGGTTGGGACCCGGAGAACAACGTCACCCGTCTCGAAGAACCCAACGGGGCCGTCAGCACCTGGAAGTACGACCAGAAAACCGGCTATCCCCTGGAGATCCGGGACGCCGAGGCCGTCGAACACGACCGGCCCGCGGCCAAGCTCGCCTATGCCAAGGGCGAGGACGGCTACATCGCCGACCTGAGCGAACGCATCAGCCCCGAGGGCCGCAAGTGGCGCTTCGGATACGACGACCGCGGCAACCTCACCTCGGTCACCGACCCCAAGGGCGTCGAGTCCGACGAGGACGGCGACTACACCACGACGTACGCCTACGACGACCTCGGCCAGCTCACCCGCGCCACCGACCCGGGCGGCCACGCCACCACGTACGGCGACTACTCCCCGGTGGGCTACCCCGGGACCGAGACGGACGCGCTGGGCAACCGCACGGTGACGACGTACGACGAGCGCGGCAACGTCACGGCCTTGGAGGAGGCCAACGGAGCGGAGACGACCCAGACCTACGACGTCTTCGGCCGGCCGCTGGAGAACCGGGCCCCCAAGGACCAGGACGCCGGCGAGTACATCACCACTCCGGCGCCCGAGTACGACGCCAACGACAACACCGTACGGTTCACGGCCCCCAACAGGGCCTCGACCACCAGCACGTACGACGCCGCCGACCAGCTCACCTCAGAGGTAGCCCCCAAGGACGACGCCGACTCCGACGAGCGCAAGACCACGTACACCTACGACAAGGTCGGCAACCAGCTCACCAAGACCGACCCGGCGGGCAACCTCACCGAGGACCCGGACGACTTCACCACGCGGACGAGCTACGACGAGAACAACCAGCCCGTCGCCGTCACCGACGCGGCCGGCAACCGGACGACGATGGCGTACGACTCGGTGGGCAACCAGATCAGGACCACCGATCCGCTCAAGAACGAGAGCGCGGACCCGGACGACTACACCAGCAAGTACACGTACGACCTGAACGGCCAGCTCACCAAGAGCACCGACGTGGCGGGCAACTCCACCGGCACCACCTACGACTGGGACGGCCTGGCCACCGTCGCCACCGACGCCGACGGCAACCGCACCGAGCAGGTGCTCGACGCGCGCGGCGCGCTCGCCGAGTCCAGGGTCCCGCACACCAAGGACACCACCAACGTCACGCGCTACGAGTACGACGAGACCGGCAACCAGACCAAGGAGATCACCCCGCGCGGCGTCGCCACCCCCGGCGACCCGGACGACTTCACCGCCGAGACCGTCTACGACGAGCTGAACCGGGTCAAGGAGACCCGTACCGCCTACGACCCGGACAACTCCCGGTACGACTCACCGGACAGCACCTTCTACAGCTACGACGAGGTCGGCAACGTCTCCAGGGTGAGCGCCCCGCCCTCCTCGGGCCAGGACGACCGCAACATCACCCGGTACTCGTACTTCGACAACGGCTGGACGAAGAGCTCCACCGACGCGTACGACATCCGGAACTCCTACGAGTACAACAACCTGGGCCAGCAGACCCAGAACACCCTCACCAGCGCGGGCGGTTCGGTCTCCCGGACCATGGACACCGCGTACTACCCGAGCGGCGCCATGAAGTCGCGTTCGGACGACGGCGTGCCCGTCGGCAAGGACGCGGTACTGGTGGACAACTCCGACATCAACAACACGTCGCGGCAGGGGACCTGGGACACCGGCAAGCCCGCGGGCGCGTACGGCCCCGACACCCACACGCACGCCCGGGGCAACGGCGACGCACGCTTCGCCTGGCAGCTGAACATCCCCAGGGGCGGAAAGTACGAGGTGTACGTCCGCTACCCGAAGGTCGACGACGCCGCCACCAACGCCTCCTACGAGATCAAGCACAAGGACGGCGAGACCAGGAAACGGGTCGACCAGACCGAGAACCCCGGCGCTTGGCGGTCCCTCGGCGCGTACGACTTCACGGAGAACGGCGCGCAGGCACTCACCCTCACCGATGACGCCGACGGTACGGTCGCAGCCGACGCGGTGCGGCTGGTGCGCGACAACTCCGGCGAGACCGACCGGGAAGCCAAGGACTTCGGCTACCGCTACGACGCCAACGGCAACCAGACCGAGGTCACCGACCGCAGCCCCGGCGCCGACATCGACCGCTACACGATGGCCTACGACGGCCTGAACCAGCTGACCAAGGTCCAGGAACACGACGGCGGTTCGGTCCGCAACACCACCAGCCTGACCTACGACGCGAACGGCAACACCCTCACCACCGAGCACGATCTGACCTGGAGCAAGCTCGAGTACGACGCCCTGGACCGGGTGCAGAAGATCACCAACGCGGACTCGCCGGACGCGGGCGACAAGCAGGTCACCGAGGTCGACTACACCGCCCGCGGCGAACTGGCGCGGCAGAAGAAGCCCAACGGCAACATCGCCACGTACTCCTACTACCTCGACGGCCCCACCCGGCAGCAGCGGGAGGAGCAGTCCGGCGGCGAACTGGTCTCCTCGCACAACCTCGAGTACAACCGCAACGGCCACAAGACCGAGGACGAGGTCCGGGTACGGAACGCCGACGGCGGCGGCACCAAGGACAACACCTACGCCTACTCCTACGACCCGCAGGACCGCATCTCCAAGGTCGAGAAGACCGGAGACAGCGCATCCACCGAGTCGTTCGTCCACGACGCGGCCGGCAACGTCACCAGCCAGACCGCCGACGGCCTGACAACCACCCACAGGTACGACCGCAACCGCCTGCTGACCTCCAGCGCGGGCGGCGTCTCCACGTCCTACAACTACGACCCACTCGGCCGCCTGGACACCACCTCAAGCGGCGGAGAGGTCACCCAGAAACAGCGCTACGACGGCTTCGACCGCACGGCGTCCACGACCACGGGCACCGGGGCGGCGAAGAAGACGAAAACCTTCTCCTACGATCCGTTCGACCGCACGACGAGGGAGAGGACGAGCGGGAACGAGAGCAAAACCACCGCCTTCACGTACCTAGGGATCACCTCGAAGTCCGTACGCGAGACGGTCACCGGCGAGGGCGCCGACTCCACCTCCTCCTTCCAGTACGCGCCGTGGGGCCAGAAGCTGACCCAGATCAAGGACAAGGACGGCGAGGCCGAGGAGACCGCGCAGTACCTCTACCACCCGCACGGCGACGTGGAGGGACTGACCAAGCCGAACGGCGACCCGAAGACGACGTACGGCTACACCGCCTACGGCAAGAACGACGAGGAACAGTTCAGCGGCATCGACAAGCCGGACGAGGACGGCGAGGAAAAGGAGGACCCGTACAACGCCTACCGCTACAACTCCATGCGCTACGACACCTCTTCGGGCTCGTACGACATGGGCTTCCGCAACTACGACCCGGGCCTCAACCGCTTCCTGACCCGCGACATGTACGGCGGCGCACTCGCCGACCTGAGCCTCACCACCGACCCGTACACCGGCAACCGCTACGCCTTCGCGGGCGGCAACCCGATCAGCTTCGTCGAGATCGACGGCCACCTGTTCGGGCTGTCATGGTCGGACGTCGGCCACGCGACCCTGGACGTCGCGGGCCTGATCCCGGTGATCGGTGAGGCCGCCGACCTGGGCAACTGCGCCTGGTACGGCGCCGAGGGCAAGGCCGTCGACGCGGCCCTCTCCTGCGCCTCCGCCGTCCCCTTCGCGGGTTACGCGGCCAGCGCGGCCAAGGGCGCCAAGTACGGCAGCAAGGCGGTGGACGCGGCCAACACCGCGAAGAAGACGGACAAGGCGGCGGACGCGGGCGATGCGGGCCGCAAGGGCGGCGACGGCGGCAACGGGTCTGGCGGCAACAAGGGAGGCGGCGACAGCGGCGGCTCTACGGGCGGCGGCAACAAGGGAGGGGGCGACAGCGGCGGCACTTCGGGCGGCGGCAACAAGGGGGGCGGCAACTCCGGCGGCAACACCGGCGGTGGAAGGGGCGGCGACACGGCCCCCGCCCCTTCCACGGCCCAGAAGGCCCCGGAGGCACCCCCGAACAGTGGCGCGACCTGCCGGGTCCCGAACAGCTTCGTGCCCGGTACGAAGGTCCTGATGGCCGACGGCAGCACGAAGCCGATCGAGGACGTGAAGACCGGCGACAAGGTAGCCGCGACGGACGTCGAGTCCTACGACTCCCGCGCCCGTACGGTCACCGACACCATCACCGGCAAGGGCGAGAAGCACCTCGTCAAGCTCACGGTCGACACGGACGGCCGCGACGGCAAGCACACCGACACCCTCACGGCCACCGACGAACACCCGTTCTGGAGCCCTGATGTCGGGCGCTGGATGGACGCGGGCGACCTCAAGCCCGGCGACTGGCTCAAGACCAGCAGCGGCACGTGGGTCCAGGCCAAGGCCATCAAGTCGTGGACCCAGAAGACCACGGTCCACAACCTCACTATCGCCGGGACGCATACGTACTATGTGGTGGCGGGGGCTACGCCGGTCTTGGTGCACAACGTCAATTCGCCGATTGACTGTGGACCGGGTGGTGAGCCGATTTACGACATCCCGGCGGGTTCGAGTGGTGGCTTCGGTGCCGGGAAGAAAATTCCGGCGAGTCAGCTAAAGGATTATGACGTCGGGAAGAATGCAGAGCCAGGATCGATCACCCCGCTCTGCTCGTATTGTCGAACCAATCCGGCAACGTCAATCGATCATGTTGAACCCCGGATCGGTGGCGGAGACCTCACTGATGCAAATACGACGCCCGCTTGCACATTCTGCAATAGCTCGAAACGCGACAGGCTGGCTCCGTTGAATCCGCCACCAAATTACACTGGTGCCTGGCCGCCGCCCTGGTGGCCTTCGAGGATGACGCCACCATAAGAGCCGCAAAGGGCAGAGATGGCCTGCGATAACCGGTATTTCTTCCAGCTATCGCAGGCCATCACGTTTGCCGCGGTCATCGTCGTGACTCCGCCAGATCACCTAGACTGCATGCGACTGTAGTCACCCCCCGTCCAGCCCTGACCTGGAGTGCCGCATGAAGTTCATCGTCCACGAGAGCCCAGTTCGACGGGGCGACAGCAACTATGTTGCGCGGGCTGACCTTGCGCCGTTTGGCCTGGATGGCGAGATGGAGCAGCTCTGGCTCCAGCGACTCGAAGGTGATCTTCTTGAGTTGTGCTGTATCCCCTTCCGAACCTATGGCCTGGCGCTCGGGGATGTTGTTTCACTTTCTCCGGATGGGACCACAGTGGTGCGGCTCGTTCGCAAGTCTGGGCGGCGGGTCTTGAGGACTCTCTTGATGCCTACCCCTAATGCGTCAGACGTGGCGAGTCAGATCGACGTTGAGGTCTCGAGGGGTGGCCTGATGAGTGAATGGAGTGGTGACAGGCACGTTGCAATCGATGTACCGACTGATACAGATGTCACCGAGCTGATCGGCATCTTCGAGCGAGAAGAGGCGGCGTCTCGGGCCTATTGGGAATGGGCTGATGTCACACCATTTTCTCCGACGAAAGCGTAAATTCGTGGCCCAGAGAGCGAATTTGAGGCCCCACCAGAAATGATTCCGTGGGGCCTTTGGGGTGTCTACTGAGGTTGAACTCGTGGTGTCGCAGGGGCTGACGGCTGGCTGTCGGCCGCCCGACAACAGTTCCCCCTCAACGACTCCTCATCGCCCCAACCAAGACAGCGAGGTTAGATCGCTGATGAGACGTCTGGCCGACCGCGCCTACGGGTGCGTGTCCGTGATCGCGATGACCTTGTCGAGGTGGTCCAGGGCGGCCTGAAGGTCGTCGATCTTGGCCTGGATGCGTTCGCGCTCGGCTCGCAGCATGGCTCGTTGCCCGGCGTCGGTGTGCCCGGCGTCCCAGCACGGCAGGAGTTCGGTGATCCTTCGGCTGGTGAGGCCGGCGGCGAACATCTGCTGGAAGAAGCGGACCAGGGGGATGGCGTCCTGCCGGTACAGGCGCTGGCCGGACGGGCTGCGCTCCGCGATGAGCAGCCCTTGCTGCTCGTAGTAGCGCACGGCGCGCACTGAGACGCCGGCACCTCGTGCCACCTCGCCGATGCGGATCAACCGCTCGGCTGCGGCCACTGTGACAGTCATGGTGATTCCTCTCACCCCTGGCCCTGACGAGCAGCACTTGCCTCTGACGCTAGCGTCAGGTTTTAGCGTACCGGCCATGGATATCAACAACTCCGTCGCCCTTGTCACCGGAGCCAACCGCGGCCTGGGCCGCGCCTTCGCCCAGCGCCTGCTCGAACGGGGCGCCCGCACGGTCTACGCGACGGCCCGCCGACCGGAGACCGTGGACCTGCCCGGGGTCGAGGTGCTGCCCCTCGACATCGCCGATCCCGCATCCGTGAGGGCCGCCGCCGAGGCCGCCCCGGACGTCTCGCTCCTCATCAACAACGCGGGAATCAGTACGGGGACCGACCTGGTGACCGGTTCGCTGGACGCGGTGCGGCACGAGCTGGAGACCAACATGTTCGGCCACCTGGGAGTGATCCGGGAGTTCGCGCCGGCGCTCGCCAGGAACGGCGGGGGCGCGATCGTCAACGTCCTCTCCGCCATGTCGTGGTTCGGGGGCAAGGGCGCCAATGCCTACCACCTGACCAAGGCCGCCGCCTGGGCCATGACCAACGGCGTCCGCCTGGAGCTCGCCGAGCAGGGCACGCTCGTGACAGCGGTACACCTCGGCCTGGCCGACACCGACATGGCGGCGGGCTGGCCCGTGGACAAGATGGCTCCGTCGGACCTGGCCGACGCGGCGCTCGACGGTGTTGAGGCGGGTTCCGCCGAGGTTCTCGCCGACCAGTGGAGTCGGGACGTCAAGTCCCGTCTGCCGCTGACGCCGGAAGAGTTCAACGCCGCAATGAACCGCGCCCTGGCGGCGCTGATGGCGGCCTGAGGGACCCCTCGGGCCGCACGGACTTCGGTCGGCTGCTTCTCCATCGGCCTCTCGAACTCCTCTACTTGAGGTTGAACTCGTGGTGTCGTGTCGCTGATCAGGCGGCTCCGATGGTCAGGCCGGTCTCGGCGAGGCAGCCGTCTATGAGGAGAAGCTTTTGCGCCCGTCGCGTCGGCCGTCGTCTCTGCGTGGCCACTGGTGGACTGTCGGTATTCGAGGGTTGCAGTATTCGCCGTAGAGCGAGCAGTTCCGTACCCGGCTCGGTCACGTCAGCGGTAACAAGGTGTAAAGCTCTCGCCGAACGGGCGCTGTCTGCGCGAAGACGCCGGAGCAAGAAGAAGACCAGCCTCTTGCGGTGAACCCGCGCCGGCCGCCCGCGCTCCGGTGCGGGCCTTCGCCCTCTGCCACCGCGCCGTACGGGCCCCTCCCGGCAGCGGCCATCCCGCGCGGCAGAAGGCTCACCCGGCGCTACGAGGTTCACGGCGCCGGTAGGGCACCGATCTGCTGCATCACCCCGAGGAGATCGGGCTGGCCCCGTTCGCCGACGATCCGGCCGTCGGCCAGGTAGTAGAAGTTCATGGCCTGCACCGAGATCTTGTTGCCGCTCGCCGGGATCCCGAAGAATTCACCGTCGTGGGTTCCCCGCATGGTGAACCGCGCGACCACGGTGTCGCCTTCGGTGACCGTCTCCTCCAGCGTCCACTGGACGTCCGGGAAGGCGCCGCGCATCATCCCGATGACTTCCATGTACCCCTCGGGCCCCCGCAGTGGTTCCGGGTGACTGGGCGCGTGGAACACCGCGTCCGGAGAAATGACCTCGCGGGCGAGATCCTCGTTGCCCGTGTTGATGAACTCGACGAAACGGTTCATCACTGACTCGGTGGACTGCGACGGCATCTGGCTGCCTCTCCAGAGACGTTTGGACGGGTAATTGCGAGCCTAACATCGAATCGATGTTCACATCGATTCGATGTCTGCGTGCGAAGATGGACTCATGCTGGAACTCGCGATACTCGGCTTCCTCGCCGAGGGACCCCTGCCCGGACACGAGCTGCGCCGCCGCATCTCACAGCTGACCGGCTATACGCGGCCGGTCAGTGACGGCAGCCTGTATCCGGCGATCAACCGCCTGACCAGGGCGGGCTTGATCGAGCGGCGCGCCGACCCGGCCGCGGGGGCGGCCCGATACGTGCTCAGCCTCACCGCGGCCGGACGGGCCGAGATGCTTCAGCGGCTGCGCAAGCCCGCCGACCACGAGATCACCGACTTCACCCGGTTCTACGTCGTCCTGGCATTCCTTTCCCACCTGCCCGACGTGGCCGAACAGCACGCGGTGCTGCGCAGACGGCTGGAGTTCCTGGAAGAACCGGCGAGCTTCTTCTACGACAACGAGCGGCCCCTGCGTGCCGAGGAGATCGCCGACCCCTACCGGCGAGGCATGCTGCTCACCGCCCGCGCCACCAGCCGCGCTGAACGGACCTGGCTGCGCGAGACCCTCGGGGAGAAGCCGCCCGTATTCGACACCGCATGCACCGACAGCGATCCGCATGCGCCCGCCGCTCCCGCGAGCTGACTGTCCACGGAGGTACCCCCATGCTTGCTTCCTGGTACGACGACCAGGGCACCGCCGCCGATGTCCTGCGCGTCGGTGAACTCCCTGATCCCGTCCCCGGCCCCGGCGAGGTCCGCGTCCGCGTCACCGTCTCGGGCGTCAACCCCGGCGACACCAAGAAACGGCGCGGCTGGCTCGGCTCGTCCATGCCCTTCCCGCGGGTGATCCCGCACAGCGACGCCGCCGGAGTCATCGACGCTGTGGGCGCCCAAGTCGACGTCCACCGCGTCGGACAGCGGGTCTGGGTATACGGCGCCCAGTCCTACCGCCCCTTCGGCACGGCCGCCCAGTACACAGTCGTACCTGACCACCAAGCCGTACCTCTGCCCGACCACCTCAGTGACGAGCTGGGGGCGAGCCTCGGCATCCCCGGAATCACCGCCCACCGCACCGTCTTCGCCGACGGCCCGGTCGACGGCCAACTGGTTCTGGTCCACGGAGTTCTCGGCGGCGTCGGCTCCCTGGCCGCCCAGCTCGCCCACTGGGCCGGCGCGACTGTGATCGCGACCGTCCGCCGCACCGCGGACCTCGACCACGTCGACCCGGCCGTCGTCTCCCACGCCATCGCCCTGGACACTGGCGAGCCCGCCGCGGCCATCCGCTCGTACGCGCCGCGGGGCGTCGACCGGATCATCGAGGTCGCGCTGTCCGACAACGCCGATCTCGACAACGCCGTCGCCGCCAACAACGCCGTCATCGCCGCCTACGCCACCCGCACGGACCGCACTGAGATCCCCTTCTGGCCGCTGCTGTTCAACAACGTCACCCTGCGGCTGCTCGGCAGCGACGACTTCCCCGCCGAGGCCAAGAGCCAGGCCGCCCGCGACCTCACCTCCGCAGCCGCCGTCGGCGCCCTCACCGTCGCCGTCGGAGACCGTCACCCGCTGGACGACATCGCCAAGGCCCACGACCACGTCGACGCCGGCGGTGGCCACGGCCGCATCCTGCTCACCATCACCCAATAGCGCGGACTCGGAACACTGCCCCTGCTCAACTGCCTAGCCCTACGGGTCGGCCCGTCGCGCTGCCCAGTAATCGAACCAGTACCCGCCGGCGAGAGTGGCCCAGCGTTCGGCTGTCTTGGGGTGGATGCCGAGCAGGTCGGCGATGACCATGGGCGGCAGGTCTACCAGGGCGTCCATCATGGCGGTGTTCCGTGCAGCGCGGGCGGGCAGACCGTGGTGTCTCAGGGTGTCGGCGAGGCCGAGGGGGTTGCGCGGGCGTCCAGGGCTGTGACCGGGCAAGAGGTATCTGCATCTGGAGAAACCGCGCGAACTGCTGCCGAGCCCTATGGATCACCGACAGCCCCGCCGGACGGCCGACACCCTGCCGACGTGGTGGCTCGCCAGCTGGGCCTGGATACGTCGGCACCCGTAGGTGCTGTCGGACATGCCGAAGGTCCGGCGCCGCGAGGCGTCACACCTTCTTGACGACGACCCTTCGCGGGACGAGCCTCTCCAGGTCGTCGACGTCCGACGTGAAGAGGGTGACGTTGCCCTTCTGCTGCCGCGCGATGACGGCGAGCACGGCATCGATCGCGTACTTGTGGCCGTGCAACCCGGCCCCGGCAAGAAGCCGACGCGCCTGTCGCGCTTCCTCCTTCCCCACATCCGCGACACCGACCCGGGAAAGCACCCAGTCCCAGCGTCGTTCGGTGGTCCGTCCGTCGTACGCCTCGACGAGCGTCAGCGGAGACGTGATCACCTCTGCCTCACCCTCGGCGGCGAGACTGAGCCGGGCGATCATCATCCGGTCGCCGCGCACAGCGAGCGACAGGGCCTCGCAGTCGAGGACGAAGACCCGGAGCGGTGGCTGATGCACACCGCTTCGCTTCTTCACGCGGCCTCCCCGGCGCGACTGTCGTCGGCATTGCGCTGCGCGTGCTCGGCATCGAGGTCCTCCAGCTCTCCCAGAGCCGCGGCACGCTCGCTGTCGGAGACTGGACCGTGCTCCTCCTCCAGCCAGCCGACCAGTTCCCGGAGCCGACCCCGGTCCCGCTTGAGACGAAGCGCTTCGGTGACATAGGCCGACATACCTCGCTCGCCCACCTCCGAACGGATCTCCTCAAGCAGGTCCTCGGGGATCGTGACCGTCACCTTCTTGGTTGCCATACAAAAAACCATACTCCTGGTACCTGTTCTCTTACCGTCTTGGCGGGAACGATCCCCTGCCCGGTCTGCCGCTCGGTGATCAGCAGGCCGCCCGACGCAGTCGCTCCCTGGACCGGCAGTCCCGGCACCGTCCGGGTTCCGGTGCGCGGAAGGCGAGGATGCCTGCCGGACGGGCGAGGAAGTCGCCGGGGAGCCTTGCGGTGAGCACCTCGGTGATCTGGTGTTCAGCCCACTAGGTCAGCTCCACACGACGTACCCGCACCGGCCGCACGCCCAGCGCACGAACCGCCCGGCAGCGGTGCCGGCCAGGGCGCCGCCGCACCACCGGAGGCAGGGCAACGGGTTCGGGTTCACTCCTCGCGCACCACGAAGGCGACCCAGGCAGCCGACCGGCTGAACTGCGTGTGGCCGCTCCTCCCGGTGTGCTGCATGCAGGCCAGGTCGACAGCCTCGGCGTCGGTGGTGGACAGCTCTGAAGCCCAACCGCAGGCGCTGCACTTCGCCTGGTGCTCCGGCTCGATATCCGGGTGCCGGATGATCCGATGCCGGACGTAGCGGAGGACGGCGCGGGTCATGAGGGCGCCTCAGCGGGCTGTGCGCGGCCGTCATCCAGAGCCAGGGGGAGGGTGTTCAGCAGCTTCACCGCCGAGTCGAGCGGGAGCGCCCCGATCTCCACGTACGCGTGGCCCTTGCCGGTGACCAGGGCTCGCACTCTTCGGGTGTGCTCCTCGGGGATTCCGGCACGCATGAGGGCTGCCCGTACCAACGCTGCCGTGTGCTCTGCCTCAGCGCGTGCGCTCTTGTACTGCGCCATGGGGATCATCAGTGCCGCCGCCCCTTGCTCTTGTGAGGGTGGTTGCGGATTTCGACATCGGCGTCCGTTGCGGCCGACAGGTCGCCTCTGTCGCGCGCTTCCTGTCTCTGCCGGACCAGCGCGGCGCAGACATCGCACTTCGGCGCCGGTTCGGGAGTCGCGAGCGGAAGCGACAGGTTCACCGGTCCCGTCATCGTCGTCTGCTGCCTGTGGCGCGTGGCTGCCATCGTGTCTCCCCGGCTTCGCTGTGCTCCGTGTTCAGCACGCTAGGGACACGGAGCCTGCCGTCTCAAGCGATGTTCACGAATGTTCGCGCTCACCTATTAGCCCTAGCCACTGGGGATTTGCGGTCTTGACGCGTCGCCCGTGTCGGGCAAAAGTTGCGAACATTGGTGCACGCGGTAGGAGTTAACCTGTGTCATTACAGTTCATCGGGATCGATCCGAACACCGGAGAAGGCGAGAGTCCCACCGTGTGGGCCGACCAGGAACGGCAGGAACTCGTCTTCCAGGGGTGGAAGGCCGGTCCTGAACTCGAAGCCGAGTGCGCGGCCTTCGAGGTTCCCGATCACGCGAAGGGCATCCCGGAGCATGAGGCAGTGATCCGGATCCCGGCCAGGATGGTGCAGATCGTCAGGGAGGCATGCGATGCCATCGAGCGTCCCCACGTGGGATGAACTCCTCGGCTCCGCCCAACGGTCGGCTGTCCACTGGGAGATGAGGGACTCGTACGCGGTGGACTACGAGACGGGGCCCTTCGCCGACTGGCGGGCCGGCGTGCGCCTCAACCCCGAGGACCGCGAGTCCTGGTGGCGCCCCTGGCACTCCCTGATCGCCGAGACGGTCGCCCGTCGTGTCGTCGTACGGCGAGTCCGGATCATCAGCGAACCTCCGAGCGAGTACACCCGCTTCCTGTACGACGGCACGTTCAAGAACATCAGTGCTGGGGAGCAGGTGCGTTGGCTCCCGCGCCGTCAGGCCTCGGACATCGCCCTCCCCGGCAACGATGGGTGGCTGATCGATGGCCGCCTCATCCGGTGGAACCACTTCACCGGGGACGGCGCCTCGGCGGGCGGCGAGATCAGCGAGGACCCGGCGGCGGCGAAACTGTGCGCCGACGCCTTCGAGGCGGCCTGGGCGCGGGCCATTCCGCACGAGAACTACAAGATCCGCTAGCGCAAAGGCAGACCAGCCAGCTCATGCCCATCTCTCCGTCGTCCGCTGCTCAGGCCGCGCGTGAATCTGTTGCTCAACGACTGCGCGAGCTTCGCTCCGAGGCTGGGATCACGGGAAGTGAGCTGGCCGTGCGCTGCGGGTGGACACACCCGAAGACCTCCCGGATCGAGAACGCGAAGACGCCTCCGTCGCCCGAGGACATCCGTCGGTGGAGCGAGGCGTGCGGCGCGGCCGACCAGGCGGCGGACATCATCGCCCAGTCGCACAATGCCGAAGCGATGTACATGGAATGGCGGCGCAAGCTGCAAACCGGGCTCAAGCAGCTCCAGAACAGTTATGTTCCGCTGTTCCAGGCCACCAACGTCTTCCGCATCTACTCCGGCACTTTGGTGCCCGGCCTGTTGCAGACCGAGGGGTACGCGACGGGGCTGATGACGGCCATCACGGACTTCCGCGAGATCCCCAACGACGTCACCGAGGCGGTCACGGCCCGCCTTGAGCGCTCCCGTGTCATACACGAGCCGGGGCGGCGGTTCGTCATGGTCGTCGAGGAGTCCGCCCTGTACCACCAGGTCGCCGACGCCGAGGCGATGGCCGCCCAGCTCGGCTATCTCCTGACCGCCGGAGCCCTTCCCGCCGTGTCCTTGGGCGTGATCCCGAAGGCGACACCGGCACGCGCCGTCTGGCCCATGGAGACCTTCCACGCGTACGACGACGCCCTCGTTTCGGTCGAGCTGCTGTCGGCCCGCGTCACGGTCACCCAGCCCAGCGACATAGTCCTCTATCTGAAGGCGTTCGAGCAGCTGCGGGGTCTGGCCGTCTACGGCGCCGAAGCACGCGCGCTGATCGTCAGGGCCATCGAGGCGCTGTAGGAGGCTCGTACGCGGGCCCCGAGGAGACCTTCGAGGAAGCGTTGGAAATCTGCGAGCTGCTTGGACTTGGCCACCCGCAGACTCTCAGCCCCTCGGCGACACGACGACCGAGATTCCGGTCCAGTAAAGGAAGAACTCAGGCGGCAAGGCGCACCACTGCTTGGCACAGCGCATCCACCTGCTCGGGCGTCATGTCGAAGTCGTACGCGATGTCCTCGATGGCCTCCCCGGCCTCCCACAGGTCGGTGATCGCCTTGACCGAGACACGATTGGCGGCCAGCACGGGAAGACCATGACAGAACCTGGGATCGATCACGACAGGGACCGAGTCCGGGTACTGCCTCAGCCGCAGGCTGGAGGGGAAGTCGTCGTCCGGCTCCCAAGTCAGGTAGCGGAGATAGTCGGAGGCCACTTCTTGGATGGGGGCCTGGCCGTCGCGGGCTCTGCGGAGATCGCCCAAACCATGTTCGACGAAGATGTCCTCACCGTCCGTGGCGATCCGCTTCGACACGAGGCCGTAGGGGGTGTCGAAGGCGTCCCGTACGGCGGCAGCCGCCTCCCTGATCTCGCTCATGCGGAGTCCCAGGGAACGCAGAGACCGGAGGGCGTGGGCCTCGGCCACCGCGATGAAAGGCACCGAAGGCTGACGCTTCCGTACCGGTTCCACCTGGTGCACCAGAGGCGCTCCGGCAGCCTTGCCCTTCAGCCATGACGTGAGGGTGGACTGCGGAATCTCAAGGTAGGAGGCCGTTTCCCTGGGCGTAAGAAGGCCGTCCTTGAACCTGTCGACCATGCCCCGCCTCCTCTTGATGCCGGGCCTCGCATCGTCCCACGTCAAGCCTCCCACCTGCGGGGCTACCGCACACCCAGCCATCGGCTCAGCCGGCCGCACGAAGACGGTTCCCGGCCCGGCAGTCCCGGCAGCGTCCGGGTTCCGGCGCGCGGAAGGCCCGGTCGCAGCCGTCGCAGGTCTGGAAGGGCAGGACAGCTGGACGTTCCACCGGGTCCGCTGCGTCGCGCAGGCTCACCGAGGGCGGTGGCCGGCACCGCCTCCAGCGGGGAGCGATACCCCCCTCAGCGGACCCCTCCCCACCCGGCCTCCGCGCTGCCCCTGGCAATCCTCGGGCGACTGCCCGCAGGCCAGCGGGGGTGACCTCTGCGGATCCAGCTGTCCGAGGCCGCGGGGCCGTCCTACACTGCTGGCGTGACCGCTGCATACGACTACGAGGACATGCACCACCTGGTGGACCGGCTCACCCCGACCCAGGTGCGACGCCTGCGTCTGCTCGTGACCCAGGATGAAGAACTGTCACAGGTTGCCCAGTCGCTGCCAGCAGTCGACGCGAACGAAGCCGAGGAGTCGGTTCCGGCCGGGCTGCTGGCCCTGATCGGCAGCGTGAATGGCCCAGAGGATCTGGCTGAACGGCACGACGACTACATCCGCGAGCGGATGCGCGAGCGCTTCGGCGACTCGGCGTGATCGCCACGGTCCTGGACACCGGCCCTCTGGCTGCGGCGTTCAACGCGGCCGACCGGCGTCACCCGGAGTGCGCCTCCCTGCTGACCTCGCTGACCGGCCGCCGTCTGCTGCCCAGCCCGGTCATGACCGAGGTTTGCTGGCTGCTGGAGCGCTGGCCCCAGGTCGAAGCAGCGTTCCTCGCCGAGGTCGCACGGGGAACATTCGAGCTGGTGCACCTCACTCCCGCCGACCTGACGCGCATGGGTGAGCTGGTCCTCCAGTACGCCGATTTCCCGCTCGGCGGGGTCGACGCCTCGGTCATCGCGGTGGCCGAGCGCTTCGGCGTGGACCGGGTAGCCACCCTCGACCGGCGGCACTTCAGCGTCGTCAAGCCCACCCACGTCCCCGCGCTGACACTCCTGCCGTAGTCTCTGAGGTGGCTCGTGCACACCGCTTTGCTTCTTCACTCGGCCTCCCCGGCACGGCCGTCGTCGGGATCGCGCCGCGCGTGCTCGGCATCGAGGTCCTCCAGCTCGCCCAGAGTCGCAGCGCGCTCGCTCTCGGAGACTGCTCCGTACTCCTCCTCCAGCCAGCCGACCAGTTCCCGGAGCCGGTCCCTGTCCCGCTTGATCAGCAGGCCTGACGCAGTCGCTGCCCGGACCGGCAGTCCCGGCACTGTCCGGGTTCCGGCGCGCGGAAGGCCCGGTCGCAGCCGTCACAAGTCTGGAAGGGCAGGACAGTCGGGCGGTCCATAGGGTGTGCCGGCGGGGGCGGGGCGGGCAGGGGTGTCTCGCGTAGGCGGAAGGCGAGGATGCCTGCCGGACGAGCGAGGTCGTTGGGGAGCCTTGCGGTGAGCAGCTCGGTGATCTGGTGTGCGCCGACGCCCGCTGCGAGCCACTCGGTGACGGCCGGTGCCAGTCGTGCGGCGTCTCGTCCGGAGAGGATCAGACGGGGATCGATCCGGCGCAGGGCGGTGAGTACGGCGATGGCTTGCGGGTCGGCGTCGGCCAGCGGGATCGGCTTCTCTGCCTCGGCCTGCGCGGGCGCGGCTTCCTCAACGGTGTCGGGTCGCTTTCGTGGCCGAGGCGGCTTCGGCGGCCCGCCCGGGTCAGGGGCACCGCCCGGTACGTCGTAGAAGCAGGTCCGGGTACGGATCTGCCCGGAGGACAGTCGCTCGCGGCGCCGCTCCAGGTACCCAGCCGCTTCAAGCTCCCTGAGCGCCCGAGAGATCAGGATCTCGCCCTCGCTGAAGTGCTCGCACAGGGCGGCGATGCTCACGGGGGAGCCGTCGGGCAGGGACAGGATGTAGACGGCCACGCCGATCGTGACCGCGCTGCCGCGCCGCTGTGCGAGGGCGTTGGAGATCACGGTGAAGTCGGCGGTGAGCCGGGTGCGAACGTGGATCACGCCGGTAGTCGGAGCTCCGGCGTCGGCGCGCAGGCGCGCGTTAGACTGCGGGTCAGCCATCGGGAAGGTCCTGTCTTCCTGGTTGGTCAGGCCCTCGATCGGGATTGCCGTCCCGGCCGGGGGCCGTATCTGTTTTCGGTTGTCGCGGCGAACGTAACCGTCCGTATCCCGCCCTCGCAAGCCGGTCACTCGGACGGGTGACGCGGGCCGGGAGGGTGGGTGGGTGGGGAGTTCTTTCCCCCGGTTCTTTAGGAGGCCGGCGGCCCGCCGGACCCTCGCGGACAAGGATCCGGCGGGCCCAGAAGACGGGTCGTGACCGGTGCTTGGTCGGCTCAGATGCGGTGCTGACCAGCCCTCAACTCGCCTATGAAGGCCGCCCAGGAGCCGGCTTCGAAGGTCAGAGCGGGCCCGTTCGGGACCTTGCTGTCACGGACGGGGACGGCGCCGGGGAACCCGCCCGCCACCTCCACGCAATCGCCCCCCTCCTGATTGCTGTAGCTGCTCTTGCGCCACACGGCGACGCTCAGATCGGGACGGGACATTCGCTCCACGGTTATAGCCCTCCATCACGGATCGGATCATGTCGAGCGACATGAGCGGGGGCAGGGCCTCCGCCCGTAGCCGATCGTAAGTCACCGCGAAGCGCCTGACCTGGCCCGGATCCTCGATGAGTTGGCCGAAGTGCGCGCCCTCCGTGTAGGCGACCTCGGAGCCGTCGGGCAGCGTCAGGACCGTCAGCGAACCGCCCATCGCGTCGTGCGCGCCCTGGTCGAACGGCAGCACCTGCACGATGATGTGGCGCTCCGCCGCCGCTTCGAGCAGCCGCTCCAACTGCGCACGCATCACCTCGCGCCCACCGATCGGACGCCTGAGGACCGCCTCGTCGAGCACTACCCACAGCTCCGGCCGGTCGGGCGAACTGAGCCGTTCCTGCCGTGTCATGCGGGCGGTGAGGCGTTCTTCCAACTGCTCGTCACCGGTGAGTGTCAGGCCGACGCTCAGAACGGCTCTCGCGTAGTCCTTGGTCTGCAACAGACCGGGCACCACATGCGCCACGTACTGCCGGATGGACACCGCCCGCTCCGAGTACTCCATGAACTTCCGCGACCAGTCCGGGAAGGTCTCCCGGTACACGTACGGCCACAGCTCGACCAGCAGATCATCCGCACCGAGGACGGCGTCGAGCGCCCGCGCCAGTTCCAGCGTCGGCTTCGCCCCGGAGGCCCGCTCGACCTGGGTGATCCGGGTGCTCACGACGTGCGTCTTCGTGCCGAGTTCCGCCTGGGTCAGTCCGGCAGCCGTACGGAGTCTTCGTACCCGCGAACCGAACAGCGCCGCCATCGACGTACTGGGGTCAATTCCGTTGGCCAAGGCGTCACTTCCGTTCCTTACGAACCAAAAGGTAAGGCTCTGTCACCTTCCGAGCGTAGGACTGTCTGCCGACTCTTGAGTACGGAACGTGACGACTCGCGCACACCACGAGACGTCCCAGGACTCGACGGGCAAGGACGGACACGCTGTGCTGACAGGAACCACCACCACCTCAGAGGAACGCCCCACGCTCGCAGCGCAGTTCGCCTCCTCGCCCCGAGGTGCGCGGCTCGCTCGACGGCTCGCCGTGCGGCGCATGGAGGAGTGGGGATACCCGCCGGCGTCGGACGCGTCGTGCACGGTCGCCCTCGTCGTCGGCGAGCTCACCGCGAACGCCGTACAGCACGGCCGCGTACCGGGCCACGACTGCCACCTCCGGCTCTGCCTCGACGAGGCATCGGGCCTGGTCCGTATCGAGGTCGCCGACGCGGCCACCACGAAACGGCCACCCGTCGCCCCACCCTCGTCGTACCCCGACGGCGAGTCGGGCCGCGGCCTGCTCCTGGTGGACGTCCTGGCCGTGCGCTGGGGGTCGGCGCCTCGACACCCCGTGGGCAAGACGGTCTGGGCGGAGTGTGCCTTGTAAGCGACTGTTCGATCACCTTGGCTCAGTCTCAGAGCCGACGCAGGCCGATCAGCACTCTCTCCATCAGCGCTTCGCACGGGGCATCGTCGGCGTCGGTCGCCGCCTCGTGGACGACGATCACCCCACGATCCGCCAGGTCACCGAGGAGCACCTTGGCCACGCCCAGCGGCACTTCGAGCAGCGCCGCCACCTCGGCCACCGACCTCGGTTCGCGGCACAGGTCCAGCACCGCGAGGTCCGACTGCGTCGTAGCGCTGGGAGCGAAACTCGGGTCCGCGGTAGAGACCAGGGTCTCGACCTCGAAATGATGGTGCGAACTGGTCCGGCCGCCCGTCCACACGTAGGCGCGAGCGAATGCGGCCTGCTCGAGCGGCTCGGCGGCAGGCTGCGGCTCGGCTTCGTCGCTCTCGTGGTGCGCCATGTCCTGCGGCGTGCCGCGCGTCCCGGAGTTCTTCCGCTTGCGTCGTCCGGTGCCGAAACTGAACGCGTTGAGCACGTCGGCGAAGGTCTGTTCGTCCTCCGCTTCCGGATCTCTTCGAGGGTCGGACGGGCCTCCACCGGCGCTCATGATCTCCCCGTCCCGGCTATCCGGCCGCAGCCTGCTGGAATTGCTGCAACTCGGTACGGAGTTCCGGAGTCAGCATCTCGCCGACCTGGTTGACGAGCACGGACATCTCGTAGGCGACCTGGCCGATTTCGCAGTCCGGAGCGGCCAGGGCGACCAGACACGAGCCGTCCCGGATCGACATCATCAGCATGTTGCCGCGCTCCATCTGGACCACCGTGCGCAGCACGTTCCCGGTGTCCAAACAGAGGGCAGCACCCTGGGTCAGGCTGATGGCACCCGCCGCGATGGTCGAGATCTGCTCGGCGCGATCGTCCTCCAGCCCGTCGGACGCGATGAGCAGCAGTCCGTCGGCTGAGATCACCACGGCGTGCGCCACATTCGGAACTCGCTCCGTGAAGTTGGTGACCAGCCATCCGAACTGGCTCACCTCCGGGGAGTGGGGGGATGTCATGGGTTCTTCCTGCCCGTCGCCGATGGATTCTGCGTCTGGTCGGGCTGCGCCGCCCGACGGATGCCCGACTGGTAGCTACTGAGGAAGCTCTGGGCGCGGCGGGCGGCCGGGCTCGCATCCGCTCCGTCCTCGGTGGCGCTGGTGGCCCCGGTGGCCCCGGTGGCAGACCGTTCAGCCGGAGCCGGAGCGGATGGCCTACTGCGAACCCTCTTGGGCAACCCGGCCTGTGTGACGCCGGCCGACTGGTCGGACTCCTCCGTCGCGGCGCGCCGCCGCACCGGTGTGGCCACGGTGTTCCCTGCGGCACCGGCGGCACCGGCGGCACCGGCGGCCCCGACGGAGATCGGCCGCCGCGGCAGGCCTGTGCGGGCCGGCGCCGGAGCCTGCGCCTGCGCCTGCGCCTGCGCCTGCGCCGTGATCAGTCTGGCCGGTACCAGAACATGGGCCCGCAGTCCCGTTCCCGTGACGCTCCTGCGCGGGCTCAGGTTGACGGCGATGCCATGCCGGCCGGCCAGGCGACCGACCACGAACAGTCCCAGCTGCCGCGACTCGGGCGTATCCGTCGAGGCGTCCGCCGCCACGCGCCGGTTGGCGTTGGCCAGGTCGCTCTCGGTCATCCCGATTCCCTCGTCCTGGATCTCGATCAGTAGCGAGCCGTCGGGCCGCCGGTTACTGCCGATGACCACCTGGGTGTGCGGCGGGGAGAACATGGTGGCGTTGTCGAGCAGTTCGGCGACCAGCCGGCCCAGGTCACTGGCCGCGTACCCGACCACGTCGACGGGAGGGCTGGGCTGAACGAGCACGCGCTGGTAGTGCTCGATCTCGGAGACGGCACCCCTCAGCACGGTGTCCAGCGCCACACTGTGGGAAGGGCGCACCAGAGTGCTGCCGCACAGGACCATCATGTTCTCGTTGTTGCGCCGCATACGGGTCGCCAGGTGATCGAGCGTGAAGAGGCTGGCCAGTTGCTCCGGGTCCTCTTCGTGCCGCTCGAGGTGCTCCATCAGCAGCAGCAGGCGGTCCACCAGGCTCTGGCTGCGCCGGGAGAGGTTGACCAGGGTGTTCCTGAGGTCGCCGCGCAGTGCGGCCTGCTCCGCTGCCAGGCGCACGGCCTGAGAGTGCACCGTGTCGAACGCCCTGGCGAGCTGACCGAACTCCTCTGTGGTGTGGACCGGCACGACGTCGACCACGGCGTCCGCCTTCCGCCCCTCGCGCATGCTCACGACCGCGGCGGGCAGCCGGTGCTCCGCCACATCGAGTGCTGTCGAGCGCAGGACGGTCAGCGACCGCAGCAGATGCCGGCCGATCGCGAGACCGATGGCGAAGGCGAGCAGGAGCACGGCGAAGAGGATGACGGACGTCACGCCTGCTTGGTTGCTCGTCTGGTCCTGGAGCTTGGCCGACGTGGTGCGCATCGTGTGGAGAAAGCCGTCCGCCACCTTGTCGACGAGCGTTCCGGTGGCCTCCGAATCGCGGTTCCAGTTGTCGACCGAGACAGACAGCGAGGTGGTGGCGTCCTGCTGTGCGCCCGACCCGAGGGGCGCAGCCAGCGCGGCGCGCACCACGTGCGCACGCCGGCTGACGGCCGGGCCGGTGACCGTCCGCTGGTAATCGCTCAGCTCCGTGGGGGTGGCCACGGCCCGGAAGTCGCCGAGCTTGTCCCGCAGGCGTATGTCGGCCTCTTGCAGCGCCTTGATGAGTGCGGGGGTCATCGGATGGCCCCGGTCGGGTGCCTGTAGCAGGATCGCGTGTTCGAGGTGGATCTGCTCCTCGGCCGCCTGTAGGTCGTACAACGCGGTCGCCGGCCTGGTGAGTTGGGGGGCGGCGAACCCGCCGACGAGTGCTTCCTCCAGGTCGAGCAGCCCCGTGGTGATCGTGTCGTAGTCATTGAGCGCGGTCCAGGAACCGATGCTGCCGGACGCCACCTTGGCGCGCAGGGCAGGCAGGTGGGCCAGGAGGCCGAGGGCGTCCTGATAGCGCCGCGCCGCAACGCCCTCGAGAGGGACTTCCTGCTTCCTCGTGCTGATGACGGCGGCCTGGGCGCTGTCGACGTCCCGATTCCGCTGTCGTAGATCGGACGGATCAACGGCGGCGTCGCCACTCAGCCGCTCGACGGACATCGTGCGTTCCATCTGCAGAGCTTCCAGGAAAGTCCGCAGTTCACCATGCATCTTGACCAGCCGTTGCATGTCCGCGTAGGAGTTGGCGCGCGCGACGTCACCATGGATCTGTTCGACGCCCAGGCCGACGGCGAGCAGGGCGGGTACGACCAGCACCGCCGCCAACTTCACCAGCAGCCGCCAGTTCCGCCACTGCACTAGTGGAGCCCACCGCGATGGCCTCGCTGTGCGTTCGGCCGCATGCCTCGCCGCGGTCACGAGATGAGCTCCGGGAATCCATCTCTCAGTTCTCGGATGTGATCCGATCCCCACACGTTATGTGCCCACCCGTCAAGTTCTGTGAATCCTGGCGAGTTTAGGACAGTCGGTTGAACGGCAACAACCCGGTCACCGAAGAACCAACCCCTTACTCACACGTTCTGCACACTCTGCGGGGCCGGTCGGCGACGCCGTGCGACGAATTCCTCGGTTTGGCAAAGGTAAACCAAAGGGAAGATCAAGTCACCTTAAATTGACCATCGCTCAGGACGTCGATCGGTCAAGCAGACCCCAAGGGCACGTCAAGACGTCCATGCGGTTCTCGGTAACTCACCGCGTGAGCCGTGGGCCGTTGTTTGACGGCGCGCGGCACCTCACTACACTCTCCATCCCTCACCAAGGAACAGGAAGAGGAACGTGACCAGGTCGGAGTTCATCGACCCCAGTGGCGAAGGCGAGCCCGACTACCGCGCGATTCAGGAGAGTCCGGAGTTCGTCCGGCTGCGCAGACGGCTTCGGTTGTTCGTCTTCCCGATGACCGCGCTCTTCTTCTTCTGGTACATGACGTTCACTCTGCTTTCCGCCTACGCCCACGGGTTCATGAGTCACAAGGTGACAGGCGAAATCAACACGGGCACCGTCCTCGGCCTGATGCAGTTCGCGTCCACGCTCGCGATCGTCCTGGCGTACCGGCGTTTCGCCCGGAAGAAGCTTGATCCGGAGGCGGACAGGATCCACGAACTGGCAGGAGCCGACAAGGAATGACATCGCAGCTCGCGGCTCCCGCGACCGGTAGCCCCACGCTCAATCTGAGCGTGTTCCTGATATTTGTCTGCATCACTCTGCTCATCGTCTACAAGGTCACCAACAGAAATCAGACGGCGTCCGACTACTACGCCGCGGGCAGCGCCTTCACCGGTGCGCAGAACGGCATCGCGATGTCCGGCGACTTCCTCTCCGCGGCCTCCTTCCTGGGGATTTCCGGAGCGATCGCCGTCCATGGTTACGACGGATTCCTCTATTCCGTCGGATGGCTCGTCGCCTGGCTGGTCGCCCTCCTCCTCATCGGTGAGCGACTGCGCAACACCGGACGATTCACCGTGGGTGACGTGATGGCCTTCCGCATGCGGCAGCGCCCGGTGCGCGCCGCGGCGGCCAACGCCACCCTGGTGATCACGTTCTTCTACATGCTCGCCCAGATGGCCGGCGCCGGCGGGCTGATCGCCTTGCTGCTGAACGTGCACACCAAGGGCGGGAAGGCGCTCCTCATCACCGGCGTGGGCGTCGTCATGCTCCTTTATGTGCTGGTGGGCGGAATGAAGGGCACGACCTGGGTGCAGATCATCAAGGCCGGTCTGCTCCTCATCTGCGTGACCTTCATCAGCGTTTTCATCATCGCCAAGTTCGGATTCAGCTTCTCCGCGCTTCTTCACCAGGCCACACAGAACAGCCCGTTGGGCGAACGACTGCTCGAGCCGGGCAACACGTACGGCCAAGACGCGACAAGCCGACTCGACTTCGTCTCGCTGGCCCTGTCACTCGTCCTCGGCATCTCCAGCCTGCCGCACGTACTGATGCGCTTCTATACCGTGCCCAATGCCAAGGAGGCGCGCAGGTCGGTGGTGTGGTGTTCCTGGTCGATGTTCACGTTCTACCTGGGAATCCTGATCGTCGGTTACGGTGCCACCGCCCTGGTCGGTTCCGACGCGATAGTTCACGCCCCCGGCGGGGAGAACTCCGCGGCGCCTCTGCTCGCCTTCCACATCGGTGGAGTCGTGCTCCTGGGAATCGTCTCGGCGGTGGCCTTCGCGACGATCCTGGCGGTCGTGGCCGGTCTGACGCTGGCCGCTTCGGCTTCGTTCGCCCATGACGTCTACGCCAACGTGATACGGCGCGGAAAGGCGGATCCCCGCTCCGAGATACGGGTCGCCCGCCTGACGGCGATCGTGATCGGTTTCCTGGCCATCGTCGGCGGCATCGTGGCCGAAGGCCAGAACGTCGCCTTCCTCGTCTCGCTGGCCCTCGCGCTCGCCGCGTCCGCCAACCTGCCGACGTTGCTCTACACCCTGTTCTGGAAACGCTTCAACACCTCAGGGACGTTGTGGAGCATTTACGGCGGCCTGGCGTCCTGCCTCGTGCTCATCGTTTTCTCACCGGCGGTCTCGGGCACCCCCACGTCGATCATCACGAGCGTCGACTTCCACTTGGTCCCGCTCACCAACCCCGGCATCGTGTCGATTCCGCTCTCGTTCCTGTGCGGATTCCTCGGCACCGTGTTCAGCAGGCGCCCCGCGGATCCGGACAAGCAGGCGGAGATGGAAGTCCGGGCGCTGACCGGGATCGGCGTCGAGTTGTAGGCGGCCCGGGCCCCAGGTGGGGCCTGGTGCGCGAGCCCTCGAGGGGGAGGAGGAAGCTTTGTGCTGACAACTCTCCTTGGAGGTACGTGAGATGACGAGCCGTCTGCCGCGCCGTACGGTGCTGGGCGGAATGATCGGCGGTCTGGCGCTGGCCTCGGCCGCCGCCGGCGCGGGGGCCGGATCCGCCCTCGCCGCAGGACGCGCACCGGGCGCCACCGGACAAGGGGCCGGCTGGGAGCCGTACGTGCCGGTGGCCGTGGGCAGTGGGGGCGGACCCGTCGGATCGGACCAGGTGCACGTCCTCAAGGTCGGTCCGGACACGGCGGACACCGTCCTCGTGCTGGTGCCTGGCTTCTTCGGCGCGGCCAATGACTTCCGCCTCGTGGCCCGTGACCTGGTCGCGGCCGTGCCCGGGTTGCAGGTGTGGGCCTTCGACCGGCGGGAGGAGAACCTGGCCGACAAGTCGGGGTTCGCGACCGCCGACCCCGTCGGCTACTACCTGGACGGCCACTACCGCACCCAGGACCCGGCCGCCTCCCCCTTCGCCGCGCACTGGGGCCTGCCCCTCACCCTCACGGATCTCCGGGCCGTCGTCCGGGCGGCGGGCCGGGGTGGCCGGCGCGTGGTGCTCGGCGGGCACTCCTGGGGAGCGACGACCGCGATGGCGTACGCGGCCTGGGACTTCGACGGCTCCCCCGGATACCGGGGCCTTGCCGGGCTGGCGGTCATCGACGGCGGGGTGCGCGGCGCGTTCGACGGGACGGGCGATACGGTCCGCGACTCACCGGAGGAGGTAAAGGAGCGGCTGGCGGACATCGACGCCGGGGCGGTCTTCGACCTGACCCTGAGCGCAGTGGGGCTGGGCAGCCGCGTGGAGAGCACCCAGATCTGGTATCAGCTCGCCGGCCACTACGCCCTGCACGACCCCGACGGCCGCTCGGTGCTCCAGCCCCGCCTGCCCGACGCCCTGCGCCCGCCGTACACCGTCACCAACGCGGGCCTGCTGGGCGTCCTGGTGGACGCGAGCTTCGGCTGGCCGAACACCATCAGCGTGCACTCCGGACACCTCGCCGACAGCGGGGACATACGCGGCTGGGTCGACACCGGCATCACGCCGATCGGCGGGGTCGCCGAGGCGTACGCCGGACCGGTGCCGGCCGTGTGGGAGTGGTACTGGCCGGCCCGGATGTCCATCGACCTCGACGTCACGGACGCCTACACCGACTCCGCGCTGGCCCGCTCCCTTGACCTGCGCCTGCGCCACGCCGACCAGCTCGACGTACCGCTGTACGCCTTCGAGACGAGCTACGCCAAGGGCACGATCAACAAGGCGGCAGCCACGGTGGTAGCCAACTCCCGCATCCCGTACGCCACCTACGAGACCGACAACGCCATGAACCACCTCGACCCACTCTTCGCCGCCCGGACCCACAACACCATGACCCGGACACTCGCGGCGTTCCTGAACGGCCCGGCGACGCACTGACAGAAGAGAACCCGAAACGAACCTGTCCGGCCGGTCGCCCTTCCACAGGCACCGGCCGGATGTGCATGCCGGCCCCCGGCTACGGCTGGCTCTTCTTCACGCGCCTTATGTAGAAGGTGTAGCCACCCCAGAAGAGGATGACGGCCGCGACGACCACCCCTCCGCGAGGCCTTCCCGACGTGAGGGTCAAAGTTTCGCGCGCCGGTGACGCCGCGCGGGCTGTAGGCAGTCCCAAGACGGTCCGCCGCTGGTTGCACCGCTTCAACTGCCTGGGCCTGGACGGGTTGGAGGATCTGGGTGGGCAGGGCCGCGGCGGCGGATCACCGAGGGACCGGACGTCCGCTCCGCCAGCGTGTTCCCGAGGACGGCCAGCAAGGCCCCGACGAGCATGACCACGGCGCCGGCCACCTGCGTGCCGGTGAACGACTCGCCCAGGAAGACCGTCGAGAAGAACGTGCCGAACACCGGCACCGTGAACATCATGACCGTGGCCATGGAAGCACTGACGCTGCGCAGCCCACGGTAGTAGAACAAATAGGCGATCGTGGTCGGTCCTACCGCGAGGAAGATGACGTTCGCCCAGGCCAGGCCGGGGACCGCGGACCACGCGACGTCGTCGGCCGTCGGAGCCGCCAGCACCCCGAGCCCCAGTGCGCCGACGGCGGTTCCCCAGGCTGTCGCCCGCAGCGGGGCGATCCCCGCCAGCAGCGACTTCGACAGGATGCTGTACGCCGCCCAGCACGCCGCCGCCGCGACGAAGACGAGGTCGCCGAGGAGCCGCTTCGTACCAGTGGTGTCCCCGCCTGCCCCGAGCAGGAAGACCGCCGCGCCGGCGAGGCCGACGAGCAGGCCCGCGATGCGCACCCACGACGCGCTTTCACGACGCAGCATCAGCAACGCGGCGGTGGTCAGGATGGGGCTCAGCACGGGCACGACAATGCTGCCGTCGAGTGCCGGGGCCAGCGACAGCCCCCAGAAGAAAAAGAAGTTGTAGGCCAGCACGCCGAGCAGGCCGACCAGACCCGCACGGATCGCGGCGGTCCGTCCGATGGGGGCGGACCGCCGGCGCAGCCCGGCGGCCAGAACGATCAGCAGCACCCCTCCGCCCCCGAACCGAAGCGCCGCGGCCATCTGGTGCGGCATCGCTTCGACGACCACCTTGGAGCTGGCGAACGCGCTGCCGAACATGACCATGGTCACGAGCAGATTCAGATACGGAGCGGCGGCGGGGCCCGCCGCCGCGGCCGGACGCGTAACGTCGGATGTCATCGCTGTTCTCCAGCTTCTAGCGGCCGGCCACTCGGTCCCGGACCTTGTCACCGTCGGGGCCGCGCCGCGCATTGATGATCTTCTTGTGCGGGTCGCTGTCCATGACCAGGGGGAGGACCCCCGTCTGAGTGCCCTTGTCGGCGGACGGTGACCACAGCGGCCCGTCGTGCAGCGCCCGAAGGTCGGTCAGGCTCAGCCCGCTCAGCCGCTCGAGGCGCGCGGCGAGCCAGCCATGTGTCTCCTGGCCGGCCAGCGTCGCGCGGATGCGGTCCTCCTCGGGCAGCAGGTCGGGGCACTCCCCGGCCAGGTACGCGTGCAGGTTCGCCGCCCGGCCGGCGAAGGGCGAGTAGACCATGCAGACCAACTGCTCGGTGTCGACTCCGAAGGCGTCCTCCCCGTAGCGGGTGGCGGCCTCGCGCATGCGCTCGACGCCTTCCCCGGTGCGGTAACGGTCCGCTATCTCCTCGACCAGGTGCTCGGGGAAGTGCTTCTTGCGCATCAGCTCCAAGGCGAAGTCCACGTACTGGGCGATGCCTTCGCGGTAGCTGCGCCCATACGCGCGCTCGGTCCGCAGCCCCCGCAGATGCGCCATGAGCGCCGGGTTGGCGCAGTCGGACTCGGTGAAGTTGAAGGCGATCTCGTCGAAGACGAAGCCGAGGAAGTCCGTCAGCAGTCGCCAGTGCGCCCCGGAGGCGTAACTGGTGTAGTCGTAGATGGAGTAGAACTCCAGTGTCGTGGGGACGTCGGAGGTCACACCCCGCTCCCTGACCCGGTCGGGGTTGCCCAGGCCGTGGATCTCCTGGAAGTACGCCTGCGCCAGTCCGTCCAAGGTCTCCAGCGTCCCCCGGAACCGCTTCTTGCTGTCGGCGGGCTTCTGCCCCGCCCCGCGGGCCAGTTGACGGATCCACAGCGCGTAGTCCCGCTGCTCCTGCGGCGAGTCACCCGTGATGATCAGGTCGACGCCTGCCCCGTGGCGGGCGGCGACGCCGAACGAACTGGCCACGTTCAGGTTGCAGGCGTTGCAGAACGTTGCACGGCCGTCGCCGTAGGTGCGGTGGCCGGACATCAGCATGTCGGTCCGGTTGAAGGCGATCAGACGGTGCGGCATGCTCCGGTCCCGGTCGAAGGGGACCACGCGGTCGCGCTCGATCAGCAGCAGTTCGACATCCGGGTCCTCGTACAGGCCCAGCGCCTGATAGGTCCGGTCGATGTTGAGCATCACCTGGTAGGGCATGCCCGCGTGCCGCATGGTCACCACCCGCAGGTTGAAGGTGGCCCCGTGGCGCTCGGCGAGAGCCAGGTGGACCGCGCGCACGAACGACACCGCGTACGCGCTGTCCTTGCCGCCGCCGTAGGCGACCATGACGGTGTTCCGGCTGAGGTCGTCCTTGTACGGCAGGGCTTCGTGCAGTTCCGTGACGCACTCCTCGACGGCCGGAACATCGTGTTCCGGCAGTGCGCCCCTCAGGTTGTCCAGCACTGTCGCGCGCATGTGCCCCTCCTGGGTTCTGGGTTCTGGTTCCGACGGCGGCGAATTCGACACACGGACGGTAAAGGCCGAGGAGCGGGGTTGAGCGGCCTGGACCGTGCATTGCATCGAAAGATGTAGGCCGCACGGCCCCGCCCCGCACCTTTCGTCGCATGCCGCCCCGGTACGCCGCCGCGTGCTGCACGGTCGTATCGGATTCGCGGTGACCCAAGCGGACCCATTCCCAGTGCTTCGGAGGACGAAGATGCATGAATCCCGCTCCCCGCAGTTCGCGGCACAAAACGTCGAGATTCTCGACGCGACGCTGCGGGACGGTTCCTACGCGGTCGACTTCCAGCTCGACGAGGAGTTCGTGAGGAAACTGCTGCGTCGGCTCGAGACGACACCTATCAACAGGGTGGAGGTCGGGCACGGTCTCGGGTTCGAGGCGGAGCGGTCCGGAATCAGGGCGAGCAACATCGATCTGCCGAAATGGTGCGAGATCGCCGGCCAGGAGCTGTCCACCACGCCCTGGGGAATGTTCGCCCAGCCCGGCTTCAGCCGGCTCGAGACGCTCGCCGACCTGTGCAAGGAAGGCATGTCGTTCGTGCGGATCGGCATGGAACCGGAGAAGGTCCCGGACCACCTCGACTACCTCGAGCGCGCCGTCGGGATCTGCGGCGAGGTCCACCTCAACCTGATGAAGACCAGCAGCACCCCCGCACACGAGCTGCCCCGACTGCTCCGCGGCATACCCGACGTGGACGGCCTGTACGTCGTCGACTCCTGCGGTTCGATGATGCCCGACGACGTGCGCCGGTACGTGCGCGTGGCGAAGGAGATCTGCCCCGTCGTCGGATTCCACGGCCACGACAACCTCGGCATGGCGAACGCGAACAGCATCGCGGCCTTCGAGGCGGGCGCGACGATCGCCGACGGCACACTCGACGGAATCGGACGCGGTGCGGGGAACGCGGAGACGGAATCGCTCGCCGGAATCATGCGCGTGCTCGGCGAGGACCGGTTCGACTACCAGGAACTGGCCAGGCTCGCGCATTTCTGCCGAACCAGCCTTGAACCTCTTCCGGAGGACCGCAATATGCAGGTCCTCGGCGGAGTCATCGGAATTCACTCCGGTTTCTTCCCGTTCATCGACCAGCTCTGCGAGGAAATGGCGGTCGAGCCGGCGCCGCTGATGGAGACCGCTGTCGGCCTGTCCCGGTACAGCGCCGAGAAGAGCGACCTGCGAGCCGCCGCGCGGTATCTCTCGCGGCAGACGGTCGCGGCCTGAGGCTTCGCCGGCACAAGTCGCGGCTTGAAGCTTCGCCGGCCCAACTCGAATCGCCGGGCACAGCTCGAATCGTCGGCGCACAACTCGAATCGTCGGCACAACTCAAGAGGAACGACATGCGATTGGCACGCATCAACACCCAGGACGGCCCGCGGACGGCAGTAGCCCACCGCGACCGCTGGATACCGCTCTCGGCCCTGGAGGCTGTCGCGGGCCGGCCCCTGCCGGCCCGTCTCGGCGACCTGCTGGGCGCCGTTCAGCGGCAGGAACTCGCCGGGCTCCTCGAGCGCGCGACGTACGTCGAGCCGCTCGACGTACGCCTGGAGGAGGCCCTCACCATCATCGACACCGGCGACATCTGGGGCGCCGGCCTCAACTACCTGGGACACTCCCAGGACCTCAGCACCCCGCAGCCCGCTTCCGGGCCCGGCTCGTACCTGCGACCGCGGGGCTGCCTCATCGACAACGGCGGGCAGATCGAACTCCCCGCGCAGAGCGGCCGGGTGACGGCGGAGGCGGAACTCGGGCTCGTCATCGGCACGGAGTGCAAGAACGTGCGGCGTGAGCAGTGGCGCTCGGTGGTCGCGGGCGTGACGGCGGTCCTGGACCTGACCGCGGAGGACGTGATCCGCGAGAACCCGCGATACATCCCCTGGGCGAAGGGCTTCGACACGTTCTGCAGCGTGGGCCCCCAGCTGGTGACGCTCGACGAGTTCGACGACGAGGCGCTGCGGTCGACGCGGGTCTCCACCGTACGCAACGGGCAGGTCGTCGCCTCCGCACCCGTGGCGGACATGAAGTACGACCTCGCCCACCTCGTCGAGTACTTCAGCGCCGGACGCACCCTCGTGCCCGGCACCGTCATCTGCACCGGCACGCCGGGGGCGGCCGTGATCGAGCCGGGCGACACGATCACCTCGCTCGTCGAAGGCGTCGGCACTCTCTCCCACTCGGTGAAGGGCTGAGACCTTGACCAGAGCACACATCTCCGTGGCGGACGCCATCTTCCTGGCGGTCGAACGTCATCCGGACCGCGCCGCCGTCGAGACCGCGGACGACACCGTCACCTACCGTGAATTCGGCCGACGGGTCGGTGAGTTCGCCTCCGAGCTGGCGACGCTCTCGTCGCCCGGCGAGTTCATCGGCATCGAGGCCGTGCGCACTCCGGCCTCCGTCATCGCCATGGCCGCGGCCTTGCGGGCCGAGCGCCCGTTCGTGTTCCTCGACCCCCGCGACAGCGCCTCCTCCAACCATGCCAAGGTCTCCTCGCTCGGCGTCGAGTGGATCGCCGAGACTTCGGCGGGGACCCACTCGCCGGTGCTCGTGCCCACTCCCTCGCAGTGGCGCGCCACCGCTGAGGACCGCTCCCAGCCGGTCAGCACGCCGGTCGTGCCGCCCCAGGACCGGGTCGGTTACGCCATCCACACCTCGGGGTCGACCGGTGAGCCCAAGTGCGTGCTGGTCGGCGCCGACCCCTTGGCCGGGGTGATCGAGGACCACGTGCGCGTCCTGGAACTGGGGCCCGAATCCCGGACGCTCCAGTTCGCGCGGCTGACCTTCGACGGATGTCTCACCGAGATCCTGTGGACGCTGACCGCCGGCGCGTGCCTGGTGGTCCTGAGTGAGGAGAACCTCGGCCCCGGCGCCGTACTGCGGACGACGCTGGAGAAGTACCACGTCACCCACCTCAAGAGCACGCCGTACGCCCTGACCGCGACGGATCCGACGACGGCGATGAGCCTGCGGCACGTGGTCAACGGCGGCGGGGCCTGCCGTCCCGCGGTGGTCCGCAAGTGGTCCGGCCACGCGAACTTCCACAACGCCTACGGGACCACGGAGAGCACCGTCTGCAATCTCCTGAGCGCCCCGCTGGACCCCGGCGACTGCACCGATGCCGTTCCCCTGGGCACGGTGGTGGGGGAGTGCGGCCTGGAGGTGGTCCCGCTGCCCGGGGCGCAGGACGCGCCCGCGACCGGATCCGGTCCCCGTCGGGGGGAGCTGGTCATCACGGGGCCGAGTGTGGCCATCGGCTACCTCACCTCCCGCGGCCTGCGCCGCTTCGTCGACGACGACGCGAACCCTGCCTACCGCACGGGCGACCTCGTCGAGGTCCGCGACGGTCAGTACTACTTCGTCGAACGTCTGGACCGGCAGCTGAAGGTCCGCGGCTACCGACTCGACCCCGGAGAGATCGAGAGCGCGGCCTGCCGGCTCGACGCCGTCGTCGAGGCGGTGGTCGACGCCGAGGCGTACGACGGTGCGGACACCTCGGCGGCCGACGCCCTGGTGTGCCACTACCAGGGCGAGGCGACCCCTCGCGAGCTGCGCGCGCACCTGGAGGCGGTGCTGGACCCCTACAAGGTCCCCTCGGTGCTGCACCAGGTCGACGCGCTGCCCTACACCCGCAACGGCAAGGTCGACCGGGACGCCCTGCGGGCCGAGCGGCGGCGATCGAGCACGGCGGAGCGGAGCGCCGGGCCGGGGGAAGGGATCCTCGCCCTGGTGCGCCACCTGACCGGCGTGGACGACGCGGGCGAGGAGGACAACTTCTTCGACCTGGGAGGCGACTCGGCCTCCACCGTCATCCTCGTCAACAAGCTGAAGGCACTCGGCTGGATGGACGCCGGCGTACGCGACGTCCTCAGGGCACAGAACCTGAAGGTGCTGATCGACGCCGTGCGGACAAGGGAGGCGTGACCGGCATGTGTGGTGTGTGCGGGACCTACTCCCCGTCCGGCGTGACCGACCGCGGCATCGCCGCGGCCATGCAGGCACAGCTGGTCCACCGCGGACCGGACGAGACCTACTCACTGAACACCGAGTCGATCTGCGCCAAGCTCGGCCGCCTCGGCTTCACCGGTCTCACCGACGGCTGGCAGCCCGCGGAGGACCGCGGTGGCCGCTACGTCGCCATGACGAACGGCGAGATCTACAACGCCCGCGCGATACGGGCCCGGCTGGGGCTCGACGGGCGGGGCAACGGTGTCGACGTCTGCGTCATCCCCGAACTCTTCGCACGGTACGGATTCGAGGGACTGCGCCTGGTGGACGGGCAGTTCGCCACCGTTGTCCTGGACCGCGCCGACAACGCCCTCTACCTGGCGCGGGACCGCTTCGGCATCTGCCCGATGTACTACACCCAGGCCGGCTCCCAGGTGCATTTCTGCTCGGAGCTCAAGCCGCTGGTGCGGTGTGTCGACCGGTCCCGGAAGGTGGACCTGGGCGCGGTCGACCAGTACCTCTCCCTGGGGAACATCGTCGCGCCGCGCACTCTGGTGGAAGGGGTCCGAGCGGTTCCCCCGGGGTGCGCCGTCCGATTCGACGCCGACGGAAGCCGGACGCTGCGCTACTGGCGGTACGGCGAGTTCACGCCGGCGGCCGAACCCGTCACCGGTGAGGCGCTGCGGGAGGCGATGCGCGAGTCCGTACGAGCCCGGCTCGACGCGGATGTGGAGATCGGCGCGTATCTGAGCGGCGGCTTCGACTCGACCGCGATCGTGATGGAGGCGGCCGCCCTCTCCGATCAGCCGGTGCGCACCTTCTCGGTGGTCTTCGACGACCCCGGCCTCGACGAGGGCCGCTTCCAGCGGGAGGTGGCGCGGACCGTCGGCAGCAAGCACGAGCAGATCGCGTGCCGCCACGACGACATCACCGCGCGGTTCGAGGAGATGGTCCGGCACTGCTGCTACCCGCAGCGCGAGACCTACAACGTCGCCGCGATGATGCTCGCGGGCAGCGTACGGGACGCCGGTATCAAGGGTGTCGTGTCCGGGGAGGGCGCCGACGAGCTGTTCTTCGGGTACGACTCCTACGCCTTCGACGGCGTGGCCCGCGCACGCCGCCCCTCCTGCGCCCAGAACGAACAGGCCTGGGGGCGGCCGGACTTCGGATGGGAGGTGGACTGGGGCAAGGTCGCCCGCCGGCGGGCAGCCTTCCTGACGCCTTCGGCGCGCGAGGCCCTGGCGGGCGACGAGTTCTGGCGCTCACGGCTCATCCCGTTCTCCGACCAGGAGGTGCGGCGCCTCTCCCGGATGCAGCTGCGCTCCATCGCCGACGTGTACGTCCAGATGTCCGGCCACCTGCTCGGCGACCACGGGGACGCGATGGTCATGCGCCACTCCGTCGAGGGCCGCTATCCGTTTCTCGCCAACTCCGTCGTCGCACTCGCCCTCCAGACACAGGACGACAGGAAGATGGCCTCCTTCGAGGGCAAGGCATGCCTCAGATCGGCCTACGAGGGCATCGTCCCGCAGTCCGTCCTGCGACGCGGAAAGCACGGCTTCACCGCCTACGACCTGCGCTCGAGCACGAGCGCCCGCACCTGGGACGACTGGCGTGCCCTGGTCGAGGCCTGCGGCCTGTTCACCCCCGGCTGTCTGGACCGGCCGGCGGAGGCCGACAAATGGGACTTCAGGATCAGCGCGATCAGCATGGCGATGATCATGGACGAGCTGGGCCTCACCCTCTGACCCGAAAAGGAGAAAGGGAGAAAGGGAGACACCGGTGACTACGGAAGTGACTGCGGAAGTGACTACGGAAGTGACTGCGGAAAGGCTGGGCACTCTCGTCCTGCCCGGGGCAGGATCCTTCGGCGGTGAACTCAAGCCGCTCCTGGACGAACTGCGGCCCTCTGCCCGGATCGCCCGGTACCCGGGCCGCTTCGGCCGCGACTTCGGCAAGGACACGACGTTCGCCGAGGTCGTCGACGCCTGCGCGGACCAGGCGCGAAACCTGCCCGCTGAGCGGGTGATGCTGGTGGGCCACAGCTTCGGCGCCTACGTCGCCCACGCCACGGCGGCGGAACTGGAGCGGCGCGGGACCCCCGTCCACGCGCTGGTCGTCGTCGGTGCCGACGCGCCGCGGCTGCTCGCCGTACCACAGGCCGTGGGTTCGGACCGGGAGGCCGTCGCCGCCTATCTGGAGCGCATCGACCCCCGCCTGCTGCCGGATCCGTCCGACGAGTGGCGCGATGTCGTCCTGGACACCGCCATGCGGGACCTGCGCCTGCTCAGGCACTACAGCGCCGCACCGCGGCCCCACCCGCGGTGCCCGGTCTTCGCCGCCCGAGGGGCGAGGGATCCGCTCACCTCCGCCGAGGGCACGGGGGAGTGGGCCGGCGCCACCGCCGGAACATGCGCCCAGCGCACCTTCCCCGGCGGCCACTCCGATCTGCTGAACACCTCCGCGTTCGCCGACTGGCTGCGCGCCGTCGCCACGCGCGCGTGACACCTGTTCCCACACGAAGAGAACCGGTCGCCACACGAAGAGAACGTGTCGCCACACGAAGAGAAATGGACACACAACCTGTGGACAGCCGTCCTCTCGGAGCCGGTGGACGCCTCGTGGTCGTCGGCGCCGGAGCCTCCGCCACCGCCGTGCTTCACCAGCTCGCGCGGCACGTCGACGTCCGGCCCGGCTCGGTGACAGTGGTCGACCCCCGGCCGGCCGGGTTCGGGGTGGCCTTCGGTACCGCCGACCCGCGCCTGCGCTGCAACACCTCGGTCGACGTCACCTCACTGCGCCGGGCCCATGAGTCCGACCTGCTGCGCTATCTGGCCGCGCGAGGATGGCCGGTGAGCCGGTCCGACTTCGTCCCGCGGGCACTGGTCGGCCAGTACTGCCGTGAGCGCTTCGCCGAGGCGCGCAGAACACTGGTGGCACGCGGCTGCACGTTGCGCCAGGTGACGGCCCGGGCCGACACGGTGCGGCCCGTCACAAGGCCGGGCCAGGGATACCTCGTCACCCTGGACGACGGCAGCGTCCTGGAAGCCACGGACGTGGTGGTGGCGGTAGGCGGCGACCGGCCCCGCCTGCCGGAAGAGCTTCGCGACCACGCGGACCATCCCGATCTGCTGGTGGGCCCCTACCCCTCCGACCGTCTGCGAGCACTGCCCGAGGACGCCAGGCCGCTGGTCCTGGGATCCAAGTTGTCCGCGATCGACGCCGCTCTCGTGCTGTGCGCGGCACCGCGGCATGTCACCCTCTGTTCGCCCTCCGGCGAACTCCCCGCCGTCCGGGACCAGCTGTGCCGCCCGGCCCGCCCCGCCGGTCTGCTGGCCGGGCTGCGCGATCTGGACCCCCGGTCCCCGAATTTCGACCTCGCGTTCACCAGGCTCCTGGTCCGCGCCGTACGGAACGCCTCACCACAGCCCTCGCCCACCCTCAAGAAGCAGTTCGGAACCGAACCCGAAGCGCTGCGGCGACTCGGCACCGAACTGCGGCAGACCGAGACCGGCGCCAACGCCTGGCAGTCCGTCATCGCCGAACTCATCGAGGCCGTGAACGACTGGACTCAGGGGTGGCCACGCCGCGACCGGGACCGCCTGCTCACCCGCTTTCGCCCACTGATCGCCCGCCATATCTCGGCCATCCCCGTCTCCAGTGCCCGAACCCTGGCACAGCACGGGCTGGCCGGCCGGCTCGTGGTACGGCGGGGGACCCCCACGTCACTCGCCCCCGCGCCCGGCGGCTGGCACGCCCGTTGGCGCCCTGAGGGGGCTGCCGAGCACTACACCCACGTGGTCGCGGCGTCCGGGTACCGGCCGCCCGCCTTGTGTACGCACGGGCCCGCCCTTCTCGCTTTCGGCACGGCCGCCTGCTCTCCCGGCTGTGCTCCGCCCCCCACCGACGCCCGCCTGAGGCTCACGCCCCCTGACGGCGGCGGCCCGGAGCGGATCTGGATGGTGGGAGCCGCGGGCGGGGCCCGCACCGCCATCGTCAACTACCTGTGGACCGCGGCGGCCCAGGCCGAGGTGGTGGCCAAGACCCTGGCCGCCACGTAGGGCCCGCCCCCAGCACGCACGAACTCGACTAAGACTCGACTAAGAGAGGCACCCGCATGTACGTACTCGTCGACCCCGTCTCCACCGGCCGTGAACTCGCCGCCGCCTTCCGTGAGGAGGGCGCCCACGTCCTCCACCTCTACGAAGCCGCCCTGCACGCCGAACACGCCCTCGACACCGCAGCCCACACCCACCTGCTGACGCGGACCGGCCCCGACGCCGTGCGGGAGGCGGCGGACGTGCTGCGCGACGAACCGGTCACGGCGGTGATCGCCGCGAGTGAGCGGGGCGTACTGTTCGCCGACGAACTCGCCCAGGTGCTCGAACTCCCGCACCACGAGCACCGGTTGGCCGCCGCCCGCCGGGACAAGGAGCTCATGGTGCGCGCCCTGGAAGACGCCGGCGTACCGGCGGCCCGCACCCGGACCATCGCCTCCGTCGCCGAACTCGACGAGGCACTCGACGCGTGGGGCACCGCCCCCGGTACACCAGTGGTGATCAAGCCGCGCGACAGCGCGGGCAGTGACGGCTGCACCGTGGTCACCAGCCGCGCCCAGGCGCACGCCGCGGTCGAGGCCACCCTGCTGCGGCCCAACCTCATGGGGGAGACCAACACCGACCTGCTGCTCCAGGAGCACCTCGCGGGCACCCAGTACATCGTCAACACGGTCAGCATGGCCGGCCGGCACCTGCTCACGGAGGTCTACCGAGAGCGCATCGACACCATCGACGGGGCCCCGGTCCTGCGCCACATCGTCTCCCGCCCACAACTCGACGAGCCTGAGCGCGACCTCGTCGACTACGTCCTGCGCTGCCTGGACGCCCTGGGAGTCAGGGAAGGCGCCGCCCACACCGAGGTGATGCTCACCGCCGCCGGACCGCGGCTGGTGGAGGTGAACTCCCGAGTCATGGGACCGTCGCTGGCCCCCGATCCGTACCACGCCGCCTTCGGCTACAGCCACCAGCACCTGGTGGCCGAACGATTCCTGCGGCCACAGGAGTTCGCCCGCCGGTTCGATCTCCCTTACGGCGGCTGCCGCACCCTCGCCAAGATCTTTCTGCGCGGCTTCCAGGACGGAGTACTCGCCTCCGTGGAGGGCGCGCGCATTCTGCGCCGCCTGCCCGGTTTCCACTCCATCGACAGGCTGCCCGCCATCGGCGCCCCGATTCCCGACCCGACCCTGACGACCGGGGCCCCGGGTATCGCCTACCTCGTCCACGAGGACGAGGAACTGCTGCACAGCTCGCTGGAGTTCGTCCACCATCTCGAGGACGACCACGCCTTCTACCGGATGGCCGACGTTCCCGCCCACCCGCGGCTTGCCGCGGCACCCGAGGGAGCGGCTGCCTGACCGTGCGCCCCATCGCCCTCATCGCGTTCTCGGTGCTGATGCAGGCCGCCGCGGAGGCCTTCCTCTCCGGCCGCATCAGCAGCGGTGACAGCCTCCGCTTCTCCCTGCTGGCCTTCCTCGGTTGCACCCTGCTCTTCACGGCGGTGGGCCGGGTGGGCCGGGTGGGCCGGACGAAGAACCGCCGACCCGCCCGTCCGTCGCCAGGTCCTGGGGCATGGCGCCTGTTCGCCGAGCTCAATGTGGCCAGCGCGGTGACCTTCCTCGGCCTGTATGTGGCGCTGGTGTGGGTACCGGCGGCGTTGGCGGCCAGCCTGATGGCGGGCATCGGCCCCCTTGCCGCGAGCACCCTCGCCCGCCTGTCGGGAGAAGCCCGGCCGGCCGCATACTGGGCCCGCTCAGTGGGCCTGTTCGGAGCCTCCCTGGTCTGCGCGGCAGCCGTGCAGCCCGCTGTGCTGGACACCTCTTCCTGGCAGTCCGGTCCGGCCGCGAGCGCCGCCGGAGCCGTACTCGCCCTGCTCGCGGGCATCGGAGCCGCGGTGCTCGCCCGGCTCTCCCGTCGGCTCGGGGAACGCGGAATCGCGCCGTCCGTCGTGATGACCCATCGCTTCCATCTGACCTACACGGTCGCCGCGCTCGCCCTGACCAGCCACCAGCTCGCCGAGCCGCCGCGGCTGGGCTGGGCGGTGACCGCCCTGGTCGCCTTCGGTGGCGTGGTCATCCCGCTCTACGCCCTCCAGATCGGCGCCCAGCGCACCGCGGCCCCGGTCACCATGGCCCTGCTCGCCGCTCAGCCCGGCCTCGCCTACCTCGTCCAGGGCGCTCTCGGCTACCCCGTCACCGTGCAGGGGACCGTGGCCGTCGTACTGCTGCTCCTCGCGGCGACCGCCGTGGCCCGTGCCGAACACCGCCTCCCTCGGGACGAGGCCGCGGCTCCCGTCCGACGCCACCCGGCAACACACCCGAGCGACGCCGCCGAAGCCCCACGCTGACGTCGGCCAGAGGCGTATCGCGGTACGTCGAGGTTGTTCAACTCCTGCCACCTTGGTAGTAGAAGGCCCCCGATGCGACAGGGGGCCTTCTACGCTCCGGCACATGGTTTCCACGGAAATGATGACCAGTCCCCGTTTATCCAGATGGATGACGATTCACGACGCCATGCGAACCGCCGGCCTGTGCTGGACGGAAGCACGGCCGGCCGTCCAGGGCGCCTTCCTCCTGAGGTTCGTGACGGGGGCGGCCTTCGCGATGCGAGACGATCTCGATCCTTCCCGACTCCTGGCCGGAGCGTCGGCCTGGTCGTGCGCGAGCGTCTCCGCTTACCTGTTCAACGGTGTGATGGACGTGGACGAGGACCGTCGCAACGGTTCCGACCGCCCCATCGCCCGCGGTGAACTGGCCTTCCGCAGCGCCGTCGGCGTCACGCTGGCGGCGGCGCTGCTCGCCCTGGCACTGTCCGTTCCAGCCGCCGGACTGATCGGCTGGGTCATCGCCTTCCTCGCACTGGGATGGGCATACTCGGCGCCGCCACTGGCCGCGAAGCGAAGAAGCCTTTCCTGCGCGATCGTGGTGTTCGGCCTCGGCTGGACGTCCTACGCGGGCGGTGCGGCAGTGGCCGGCAACGGCCTGGACGCTCCCGCCATCGTGTTCGCCACCGCCATGGCCGCATGGATGGCCCTGGTCGGTGCCGTGGTGAAGGACTTCAGCGACGCCGAAGGTGACAAGGAGGCCGGGAGACGCACGCTCGCCGCCACCCGCGGCCTGCACGTTGCCCGACGCCTCGCGGTCGCGGGGGCCGTGATCGTCGGTGCCGGCGCTCCCGCAGCCGCGTGGACCTGGGCGCCCGCCGCACTGCCGGGCACACTCCCGCTGACTCTCGGTGCCGGATGGGTGGTCGTGCGCTGCCTGCGTGGCAGGGACACCGAGCACAACGACCGGCATACGCGGCGCGACGCCTACCGGGCGTTCATGGTCACGCAGTACGTCGCGAATGTAGTCATGCTCGTGGCGTTAGTGGCCTCGCGATGACTCCGTCGCCCCTTCGACAGCCGGTCCTGGCCCGCCCGTGGAGACGGTCAATTTCGCCGTGCGCCTTGTGCGCCTTTCAGAACGGCGTCCATCCGGGACGTCGCCCCGAGTTTGTTGAAAACGTTGTAGAGATGGCGTTTCACGGTTCCCTCGCTGATGCCCAGCTTGCGGGCGATCTGCCGGTTGGTGAGGGCGCAGGCCACCGCATCGAGGATCTGACGCTCCCGCGCGGTCAGTTCCTCCGAGGAATCGTTCCTTTCCTCCCGTGCCGGTGCGGCGGCCGTGCGCGGCTGCGTCTCGCGGGAGTGGGAGTGGGAGGGGGAGTGAGGGTCGGCGGAGGTGAGGATACGATCACGTGTCTCGTCGTATCCCTGACACCCGGCGTAGAGGCGCACCGAGGCCGCGGCCCGGAAAGCCGCGCTCGCCTTCTGCTGGATCACCGCTCGTTGGTGCGGGGCCGCGGACGCCGCAGCCGCATGCACGGCCGGCTGAACGGCCGACCACAGCACCTCGGCAGCCCGCACCGACTCCGCGACCGAGACCCTCTGGAACGCCCGGTTCGCACCGAGAAGCCGGGTGTACTCCTGAGCCGCCGTCGTGTCCGGCGGGCATCCGTTCTCCAGCGTGGCGATGCAGTCCTCCAGGATCGCCACCGCCTGACGCCGGCACGACTGCCATGGCTCGGGCTGCTCGGTCAGCGCACTTTCCACATGCAGCAGACCGGCCTGGTAGGCGTCCAGCACGTCGGGTATGGCGGATCTCAGCGCCTGCGCGGCCCTTCGGTGAGTTTCGCCCTCCACGGATCCCCGGTCGACAGAGGGCTCTAATCCGTCAATTGCAATTCGGTTACGCGAACGAGGGCCGACGAGGTCCATACATCCTCCCAATTTCCACGCCGAGGAAGGGTCGAGCATCATCGGCGAGCCACGGTTCCCTGCTGGGGCAAGGGGTCCGCGGCAATGTAAATTGTTTGTGATGGTGTTGCAACGGCCGTTCCGCCCCTCGGACGCCCGGGCCGCCACCTCACCCCACAGCGCCTGCCTGAGCAGGACTCTTTCGAATCGCAAACGATCCAGGCTCCAGGATCCGCAGCGAGTAATCCGCGCACAGCGACACCCCACCCCTCTGCGACGAAGCGGGCGCCGTCGGTGCTCGCCGGCTCGCTTCTTCACGCGGCCTCTGCGGCGTAGTGCGTCACGAGCACGCGACGATGTGGCGCCGCCTTGGGGTGAGACCTGCCACCGGAACTCCCGATCCCTGCGCCACGGACGCGAAGTACTGCATCGAGTGCCCTCAGCCGCCGCACTGATTTCTCCAGGGCGTCCGTCGTACGCAGCCCGGCCGGGCAGCCGACTCTTCAGTCAGGGCCGTTCCAGTCGAATGGGAAGTACTTGCTCGATTTGCCGGAGCGTTCCCAGGAGAAGCCGAATGCGTCGGCGCGGTCGACGGTGGCCCGGCCCCACGTGGCGATCTGGCCCGGCCCCACTTCGGCGCCTGGGGCGTTGTGGACCTGGACGCGTGCGCCGTTCGGGGTGGTCGGGCCGGTGAGAGCCTCGGCCGTCGCCATGACAAGGCCTGGGATCTCGGCTCGCCAGGTGGCAAGGTCCTCGTCGATCTCCACGTGGATGGGGGCGATGTCCATGCCACGCATCTCGGGGTGGAACATCTCCCCGAACTGTGCCGGCCATCCGCCCGCCTCACCGCCGAAGACGGCCCCGAGTGCAGCCCGCTGCTGGTCGTCGGCGCGGTCGTCGAGGAATACCGCGGCGTACGGATCGGTATGCGTGCCGGCCCACGGGTTGCCCTCGAAGGAGCCGAGCATCAGGACGTTGAGACCGTCGAGCCGTACGTCGCCGAAGTTGCCTTCCCGGACGTGCCAGACCAGTACGCCTTCGCAGTCACCGTAGGTCGGGGGCTGCGCGAACGTGCAAGGGCAGGGTATGGCGCACTTGCACACGTCGAACCAGTCGCCGGCCAGGTGCCAGCGCGCAACTGTGGTGGCCTGTTCTGCCATCTCGCTTCCCTCCTGCCGAGCCCGAAAGAGCTCACTCGGAATCGCGAGACCGCGTATCCCGAGCCCGCTCCCGGGACCGGGAGGGTGGCCTCCCTTCCAGCTTGCACCTCACGCCCCGGCCGGGAAACCGGCCCACGTCGCCGATCGCCCCTGCGGTGGGCAGCGGCGCCGAGCCGCTCATCGAACGGACCCACATCTGACGAGTCGGCGGGAGCGCCAGGGAAGTGACCGCCCTCCGAGCGGAATGAGGACGACCATCAGTCCGGCGCAGCAGCCGACACAGTAGCCGCCGCGGTGGGCGCCCACCCACAGGTCGCGGACCGGATGGCTCAGCGGATCGCGGCAGCGCCGCAGGCAAACGTGCTTGAGGGGACCGAGTTGGTACAGGCCGCCCAGCAGAAAGGCGATCGAGCCGATCCAGCGTCCGGCGGTCGGATGGTCGTCCACCAAGCCGCCGGTGAAGGCCAGGGCCGCGATACGCAGCTCGTCGATGGGGGTGGACCTGGCCGGCGAAGCGCGCCGTTGGGGCCATGATCTTCGAGGTTCGAGCCAAGGCGGTGGGCCAAAAAGCACTGGCAGTCATCAGGGCACAAGACGTGGCACGCCGTGCCGAAGTCTCCGCTGACACGGTGCCCAATGTCCTCTTACCCGCCCGTTGCCGGCGCCCGCCTGACGATGTCGGACAGCGGTCCGCGATAGGTGGTACCGAGCTTGCTCACAACGCCCAGGGTGGGGCCGGGTCCGTTTTTCATGCGACTCACGTAGTTTTCGGGCACCAGTACCCGGTCGCCAACCTCAAGCGGGGTGCTCCCGCGCCAGCGGTAGGCGTATCCGCCGACATCCACAACCTGATGGCCGTCGATCTCGTACACGCGCTTCGCGTCGTCCAGTTGTTCCTCAAGCTCTTTGACGCGCTGTTCCAGTCGTTCGATCCGGGATTTGGAAAAGCTCGCGCTGCTCTCGCTGCCGGATTTGTAGCCTTCGCTCCATCCGCGTCGGTGGGCCTCGGCCACGGCTTTGTCCTGCTCCGTGGCATGCGTGCCGCACGCCACGTCCGAGCCCGATATCCGGACCTTGCACGGGTTACCGGAGCGGGTCGGGCGCCCGCAGGTGCGGTTGTGCTGGTCGGTCATGTGAGATCCCCCTGGAAGCAGCTGACCGTGATCTTCTCTCAGGTTTCTGCCGGGGGGACGGCGGAAATCAGACATACCTCGGATCTCTTGATTGGTGCGTGGCGGTGTCGTCGACCTGGCTCAATGGACGTATGGAGACCGGGGAATGCTGGGCGTATCGGGCCACACCGAAGGAGCTGGGTGGCGCGGTGCGCCAAGTGGAGATCGTCCGAGTCCGCGGCTCTGGAAGATCAGGGCGCGCGTACACGTCCGGTTCCTGGACGGTGATGAGGCTGGCCTGCAGGAGTGGGTGAGCCCCGTCTGCCTGGTGGCCTCGTGGAATGACGTCGAGTCCTTCAGGGCGGATGACACGGCGGAGCTGGCTCTGGCCGAGGTGTCGAGGGAGGTCCGGGGAAGCACGGAGTTCGAGGCGGCCCGGATGATCCTCGGCTTCGTCCGGCCCAAGGGCCGCTTGCGTCTGCGTAGGGCGGTGGCTGACGCGGGGGTCCTGGAGTTGGGCCACCTCGACGAGACGGCACCGCTTGTTGGCGCGGATCCCACCGGACTACGAGGCGATCCCGTGGTCCATGAGGACCGCAACGGCTTTTGCACGGTGGGCTGGCCGGTTACCGAGCGGATCGCACGGCAGGTCGCCCGGCGCCTGGCGGAGGAGATCCTGCCCGAGGTGGACCGCAAGCAGCAGGCAGTGGACGAGGAGCGGGCTCGCCCCGCCTACTACTCGTACCAGCGTCGGGACCACCGCAAGCTGGAAGAGGAGGCAGCCGTCCTGCGCACGGTGCGGGAGTGGTGCGGTGAGGACAAGGCGGAGCGCTACGACGAGTTGGTTGCCCTGCGCGCCGAGGTCATCCGGATCGGAGAGCTGGTCGAGATGGCGGTCAAGGCCCTACGCGACCGCGGCCACGGAGTCATCGCCTCCACCATTGAGCGCGACCTTGGCGTCCATATCTCCAGCCTTGATCCTGACGTGCGTCGATGAGACCGCGCCACGGATCTTGCTCCGCCTTGGGCGGCGCCGGCTGTGTAGCGGGCTTCTTCCCCTTCTCCGGCCGGTGTGGGTGCCAGCCGTCGAGGAACGGCCGCAGTTGATCTCCCGTCGGCTCCGCGTGGAAGTTGAGAGAAGCCAGGCCCTTGCCGCCAAGGGTGGGGTCGAGCCGGTCGGCCTCCGCGTTCCCCCAAGCCGACCACTCTCGCAGTCTCTCGGTTTCGAGGGCGCCTTCCGACGCGGCGGCGGCTTCATCCAGAGCGGCGCAGAACGTCCGGATCTCTCCTGCAGCCTGCCACCTCTCAAGGGCCGTACCGAAGTGCTCGGCCCGTACCGTGTGAACCGCCTTGATCGAAGCCACACTGACGGCGGCCTCCCACTCCCGCCGCTCGCGCTCCTCCCGCTCCGCTTCCAGGCGCCTGCGCTCGGCCTCCTGTCGCACCCGCTCCTCTCGCAGGCGCTGTTGCTCCGCCTCACGTTCCGGCCGAGCCCGCTCCTGCTCCTCCGCGCGGGCCTTCAACGCCCTGAAGACTGAACCGATCTGCTCTTCCAACGGCATCTTGGCGGTGTCGGCCCATTCCTTCTTCCAGCCGTAGCTGTAGTCCGACTGCTGGCTGACCAGCAGTTCCAGTTCGCCGGACGGCTCGAACTTCTGGGCTGGGGTGACGCGTTGCCAGTCGTACGTACGGCGGCCCGGCTGCTTGGGGACGTACCGGACCTGCTTCTGCCCCTCGCGGAAGCTGATCTCGTACGTCCTGCCGTGGACGGTGAGCAGCGGCCTCGGCTGCCTGCGCTTCATCGACACCGCGATCTCGCCGTGGCGTGAGAGGGCTTGCTCGGCGAGGAGACGGAGCAGCGAGAGCACCCGGGGGAGCACATCCCCCGAGATCCCGAAGACGCTGTGGTCTGCAGTGACTGCGGCGATCACGTCCTCGCCATCGGTGATCACACGACTGCGCGCCAGCCGTATCCGATTCCACTCGGTCTCGTCCTCGCCGGTCACCCTGAGCAGGCCGAGGAAGAAGTCCCCCTTCGCCCGCCCGCTGTACTTCAGGTGGTACCCGCACACTGCCGGGCTGCGTCGAACGCTCTGCGGTAGCGGGCCCGCTCCTCGGCGCTGGGATTCGGGATCCGGAGGAACCGCCCAGCCTGCTGAACCTCCGCGATCAAAGCGGCGCCGACTTCCGCCGGCGACGGCTGTGGGGGTTTGGCGGCACGCTGCGGCGCCGACTTCGTCGTGGGCGGGGCCGTGGCTTGCTCCTGCGGTCGAGAAGCCGGTAGCGCCTTTGGCTCAGAAGCCTTCGAACGTCGCTTGCGCGGTGCCGGTTCCGGCCGGTCCGGGTGATGGCCGTGCTCTAGGTAGAAGCGTCCCGCGTCCGCGATCTCTGCCTGCCACTTCCCATTCTGCTTGGGCATGGTGATCAGGCGCCGCTCCTTGAGCGCGCGGGCGGTAAGAGAGAGCTCGGTGCTGTCCGACGTGACGGGGTCGGTTCCGTCCTCGATGCGGGTGAGGAGTGCGAGCTGCCGGTCGTTTAGCGGAGACCATGGGTGCATGGCGATCGCCGTACTGTCTGTGGTCACCTCGGCACAAGCCAGACAGGGCTATTCGTCTTGGGGACCTACGAGTTCAACGGGCACGAATGCGTCAGCGTCAGCGTCCGGCGCCTCTAGCATGCTGGTCTGACAACCGGGCCCCAGGAGTAGTTGATTCCGGTCTTTCACCCGCTGTGGTGTGAGCTGAGGGCCGTGTGCTTGCTCGGATCGCAGCGCACGGTCTGCCCTGTGACCGGAGGGCTGGCGCTGGGCTCTGCGTTACCGGCCTTTGGCGTGATTTCGCCGGGCATGGCCATACGGAGTGCCATCTGCCGTGAGGCTTTGGCTGGGCGTGGGGGCGCTCTCGAAAACGGCCCATGGGGAGGAGACTCGGGTGAACGAGGATGGGGAGCTCATCGCGGCAGTGGAAGCACTGCTGTCGGATCCGCGTACAGATCCGGGTATCGATGTCGAGACCGTTGAACAGGCCGCTTGCGCGGTGGGGCTACTTGAAGAGGGACTTCGGACTGGGCCCGGCGTTTTCCGGCTGATGGCCGAGGGAGGGCAGAGGGGTGCAGAAACCCTGTCATCGGACCGGCTGCAAGTCTTGTCCGAAATGGTGCAGAACGCCGATGACATGGGGGCCTCCCAAGTCCGATTCATTTGGCGCCCCAAGGAGTTGTTGATCGCGCACGATGGCAAAGGCGTGCGCCTGGCCGACATCCTGTTGCTCGGTTTGCCGTGGCTCAGCGGAAAGACCTCCGACGCGGAGGCCACGGGACGATTCGGCATCGGGCTGGCGACCTTGCGCGCCCTGGCGACCACCTGGGAGGTTCACTGCCGCCCCTTCCACGTACGGTTCGCCGATCTGTCGATTCAGGCGGTCAAGCCGTTGATGGTGCCGGAACAACTCGCGGGGCCCGACTGGACGGTCTTCCGAATCCCCCTAGCCACCGGCGTACTGTCCGCCTCGGAGCTCTTCGAGTGGTTCGAGACGTGGAACGACAGCTCCTTGCTCTTTCTCCGGCATGTGACGCGAGTCGAAGCCCTCAGCGACTGCCCGGACGATCAGGAACCCGATGACGAGACGTCGCCAGTGACGCTCAGGCTGAGTTGGACGGAGATCGATCGACGAAGCCTTCGTATCGACGGTGAGGAAGCGGATGTCCGGGTCCGTGAGGCCAGGACGACCAGTGGAGCACTGTGGCGGGTCTACGACGCCCACGTCACACCGCACGGCACGAGTACCCGTCGGCACAAGGCGGTGGGATCCTCCACGCCGGTCGCCGTCGCGCTGCCGGTGCTCGGACCGGAACGGGGAAGTGTGCACGCAGGGCTACCGGTGGCTGAGTTGAGAACCGCAGCCCGCGTGCACGCCCAGTTCGACCCCGTCGTCAGCCGTGAAGGATTCGCTGCCAGCCGATGGAACAAGGATCTCGTCCCACTGGTCGCGGACCTCTGGGCTGCTGCCGTCCTCGACGTACTCAGCGGCGTCGAACCTTCGGCTTGGCACCTCGTTCCGCTGCCTTCACCCTCCGGCCCCTCGTCACCCACCCGGCTCCAGGACAGCATCCGGGCGGCGCTGGTCGACCGTTCCCGCACGTGGTTGGCGTCCCGGATCTCCCTGCCCTGCCCGGACGGGACCACGAAGCCACTCTCGGCGCTTGCCGTTGAGGAGCCGCAGTTGTCGGGAGTGCTGGCTGACAAGGACATTGCCCTGCTTGCCGGGCTGTCGAGTACGTTTCCGCGACGCGCCCGCGACGGTGCTCACCTGTGGCGCGAGGTCCTGACGGACTGGCGCTGCGAAGGCACCGCAGAACTCGCCGATGAAGTGCGGGTGAGGGACGCGCTCATCTCACTCGACGACACCGAGTACGACATCGGGCAGACCATCCGTCTCACGGCGGTCGCCATCGAGGAGGACCTCGGCTACCTGCTGCGCAGCCAGCCGTGCGTCATTGCTTCCGATGGCCGGCGTCTGCGACCTACAGCAACTGGCGTCGCGTTCGCGGAGTACCAGGACGACGAGCTACGCGGCACCAGCCCGCTGGACGCGCTGGGTATCGTCGTGAATCTCCATGCCGGTTACGCGGAGAACTCGCAGTGGTCCCAACATGTCCTTGAATGGCTGCGGAAACAGGACTGCCTCGTACGGCGTGATGACACCGCGGCCGTACTGCGCCGAATCGAACGGATGGGACGCGCGGGCAGGCGAATCGGAGGTGACACCGCATGCGAAGTCGAGCAACTTGTCGCCATCCAGCGGGGCTTGGGCGAAGTATCGAAGAAGGTACGTGAGCGACTCGGCCCCGGCATTGGACGGGCCGTGCTCCTGGACGGCTACACGCACGACCGCGAAGGCAACGAAAAGCCGTGCGTGGTGCAGCCCGCACATGCCTACCTTCCGCAAGCGCTGGAGAGCACGGACGGAGATCGTTTCGCCGTCGCGGCGGGGAAGACCCCCGGTATCAGATGGGTGCAGCGCTCATATGCCCGAACCCTGCTGTCGCAAGCGCAGTGCGGGCTGAGCCGTACGGCTTTCCTTCGACTCCTCGGGGTGGCGGACGCACCCCGGCTCAAGGAGATTCAGCCGGGCCGGGAGACCAAGGAGTACGAGGCGGACTCCCGCATAGGGTTGTCGCGTGACTGCTGGCTGTCGCCGCCTGCGCGTACGAGCGAGCTGCGCCGACTGGGCGCGTACTACACGCTGGACGACCGCAGCAGCCCGGACGTGGACGCTGTGGTGCAACACATCATCGCCGAGCAGAACCCGCTGGAGCGCAGGCGTCGTACGGCGGCCATGCTGCAGACGCTTGGCAGGCCCGGCATGATCAGCTCCTCCGAACACGCAGACGTACAGGCGGCGGACGCGTATCACCGCTGGAACGTGCGTGGCCAGACGGCAGCCCTCTGGGTCTGGCGCCTTCGGGAGACGGCCTGGCTGGAGGACAGCAGCGGCAAACTTCGCACTCCGCAGCAGGTGCACTTGCGCACACGTGACGCACAGGCGCTCTATGGCCAGGATGACCCGGGGTACCTGCACCCTGCGATCCAGCAGACCACGTCCAACAGAGTTGATGTCCTGGCCGCTCTTGGGGTGAACGGAGACCCTGATGTTCCTCAACTGATCAATCGATTGCGGGAACTTCGGAAGCGTTCCACGGCCCCTGGCTTGGTGGACGACCGTCTCAAGGCCGAGGTTTATCTCGTCTATCAGGCTCTGGCGGGGCGGCTGAGGAGCGAGGCGCCGGGAACGTCCCACAACGAGCTGCGAAGGAAGGTCCGGGATGCCTTCAACCGCACCGACTTCGTGCTCACCGACCAGGGGTGGCGGAGGCCGAGCGACTGCTTCCGTGGTCCCACGATCCTGCGCGGCTTCCGGCCTTTCACCATCCCTGACCCCGAGTTGAATCCGCTCTGGGACGCTCTATGGATCGAGGAGCCGAGGCCCGAGGACCTCGCTGATGTGCTGAAGGAGATCGCTCAGTCCGGCGCTCAGCTCCAGGCCGACCAGCAGCGTGTGATGCTGGAGGCGTTGAGGTCCCTTGCAGACACGGTCACTTCGGCTGATGGCCCCGTCTCCCTCGGCCTGCGGGCCAAGCTGCGCTGGCTGCCGCTCCGCACCACCCTCGGCTGGACAAAGGAGCGGCCCGTCTACGCGGTAGACCACCCCGCCATCGCGCGCACGCTCGGCGAGCACCTTCACGTTTGGCAGCCCGGCGGAGATCTGCAGCAATTCGCCGGCCTGTTGGGTGTTCTCAAGGTGCACAGGATGGAGGCGTCGGAAGCGTGTGTCGTCGCTCCGGACCGTGCTCGCCCTGATCGGCAGATGACCGAGGGCTTCCGGTGGGCGGTTACCAGTCTGCAGGACATTCTCGTACGGGACGAGCCGGCCGCCGCTGAGGCTTTCACGGACTGGGCGTGGCTTATGGAGCTTGAGGTACGAGTCTTGCCGGGGCTGCGGATTCGGCTGAACTTGGGCGAGGGCCATGACGTGATCGAGGTCCCGGTCGATGCACATGTCGATAGGGAAGCCAAGGCGCTCTTCGTCAGTGACCCCGAGGCGCTGAAGACGACCCGGGGAGGCGGGTTGGCCGTGGCCGCCCTCTTCTCCGCGGAGCGCGCTCACGTCGGCCACCGCTGGCGTGATCTCTGGGAGGAGGACCGGCCGCAGGACGCTCCCGTCACCCCGCTCGTCCCGTCCGGCCAGCAAGACCATGAGGACCGCGAGCGTTTGGCCTCGCAATTGCGGAAGCGAGAATTGTCGAGGCCCTCGGGCCCTGTGGTTCCGGCCCAACCGGGCGGTCCGGTGAACCCACCCACCGGAGTCCCGTCACCTCCGTCGACCCCTGCGCCTCTGCTGACTCCCACGCCTTCTGGCGTGGCGTCCCCACCCATCCCGCCGTCGGCTGAGCCTCGCAAGCTGGTCTCCTTGGCCGAACTGCAAGCGCGTAGTCCACAGGCGACCCGTACTGTTTCCCCGTCGCAGCCTCGCTCCGCGTCCTCCTCGAAAGGCCGACGTGCAGCTTCCCTGCCGCAACCACGCCAGGGCGGGGCCGCACCCAACGAGCGCTCCGGGCTGCTCGGCTACCAGGACCGGGACAAGGAGAAGACCGTCCTGGCATTGCTTGCCGGAATTCTTGGCGAGAGCGGGAGGACGCTGGAAGACCAGCGAGGTCTTCAACGACTGGGGGCGGACGCCGTCGACTCAACAGGCCATTTCTACGAGATCAAGGCTCACGGCGGGTCTGAGCCCGCCGACGTCTCACTCACCAGCGCGGAACTCACGCGTGCGCTTGCAGAGGGAAGCAACTACTCGCTCGTCATCGCCTCGAACCTGGAGGAGGGCAGGGGAGTCCCGACGCTGCGGATCATCACTGATCCGTTGCGCTTCTTCGAGGTCGAATCCATGGCTGACGTGAAGCTGAAGGGCGTACGTGACGCGGATGCCGACGCGACCTTGTGGCAATGGCCGGATGCCGGGGTGTGAGAGGTCTGCCCCGTGCGTCGCGCGGATGCTCACACACGCTCTGACGATCGTGAGGGACGAAGAGCACGGCTTCCCGCGCGCCGTGCTTGGTGAGTGATCGAGCGGCCTTGGCGACGGGGTGATGGGAGTCGTTTGGGAGCCGGGATATGAAGTCGGCTCCCAAACGGCTCCCAAAACGGTCCCCGGAACCACTCAGAGGCCTGACCCGCGATGCGGATCAGGCCCCTGACCTGGTGTTACAGCTGTCGGGGTGGCGGGATTTGAACCCACGACCTCTTCGTCCCGAACGAAGCGCGCTACCAAGCTGCGCCACACCCCGATTGTCGCTGCTCGTCGCGGCGACGTCGTTTACTTTAGCCCACCGGTGGCCCGAGGCGAAATCCGGTTTTCGGGCGGTGGCGGGTCGGGTTGGGGCGGAGGTGGTCGAGGGCTACGAGGAGGAGAGCGAGGGCGTAGATGGAGAGGCCGAGGAGGAGGGCGTTGGCGAGGACGCTCTTGTAGCCGTGGTGGTCGACGTCCAGGAAGGGGTAGAGGTAGCGGCCGGGTGTGCCGGGGGCGAGCAGTTCGCCGCGGATGAGGGAGAACGCCAGGTAGGCGACGGGGTACAGCAGCCATGTGCTCGCCTGGCGCAGGTGCAGGCGGTCGGGGGCCGTCAGGAGGAGCCAGTCCAGGAGTGCCGCTACGGGGACCGCCGTGTGCAGGAGCGCGTTGGAGAGCGCGTGCCAGCCCGTCGCGGTCGCGGCCTCGCCCGTCAGGGCGAAGGGGCTCGCCTGGTTCGCCAGGAGCAGGTGGTACACCAGGCCTGTGATGGTGATGTAGAGCAGGGCCGCGCCTGTCAGGGCGGACGGCAGGGGGCGGCGGGCCGTCCAGGCCCGGCCGGCCGAGAACACGAGGACCAGTGCCAGCAGGGCGTTGCTCTGGATCGCGAAGTAGCTGACGACCTGGGCCGGGCTGCCCAGGAGCAGCTCGATCGTCACGCCCGCTGCCGCCGAGAGGGCGATCAGGAGGCGGTACACGGCGACCAGGGGGCGGCGTACAGGCGTCACCACCGCCGTGGCGGGGACGGGCGTGGGCAGCAGCGTGGGCATGCCCGGGAGGGCGGGCAGGTCAGGGATGTCCCTGGGTATCGGGGCGGTCATGCCCCTCACGCTAAGCAGGGTCGACAAAAGGGGCGATACGGGCGGGCCGGGTGGGTTAACCCCGGCTCACTGTCATGACCCCCCGACTGATCAACACCCACCAACACCCGCCAACACCCAGTAACCCGGTTACTCCCGCTCCACCAACGTCAACAACGTCACCTCCGGCGGGCAGGCGAACCGTACCGGCGTGTAGCGGTTCGTCCCGCAGCCCGCCGACACGTGCAGGTATGCCGTACGGCCCTCCGCCGTATGCGTGGACAGGCCCTTCACGCGGTCCGTGTCCAGGTCGCAGTTGGTGACGAAGGCGCCGTAGAAGGGGAGGCAGAGCTGGCCGCCGTGGGTGTGGCCGGCCAGGATCAACGGGTAGTCGTCGGCCGTGAAGGCGTCCAGGACCCGAAGGTACGGGGCGTGGGCGACGCCCATCGAGAAGTCGGCGTCGGCCGACGGGCCGCCGGCCACCTGTGCGTAGCGGTCCCGTTTGATGTGCGGGTCGTCCAGGCCCGTGAGCTCGATCGACGCGCCCTCGATCTTCAGCGTGCCCCGGGTGTTCGTCAGGTTCAGCCAGCCCGCCGCGTCGAAGCCGTCCCGCAGGTCTTCCCAGGGGTTGTGGATCGCGTTCACGGCGGGCGGGTTGCCGTTCAGGCCGTAACGGCCCTGGGCCCTCTCGAACAAGTACCGGGCGGGGTTGCGGAGTTTGGGGCCGTAGTAGTCGTTGGAGCCGAAGACGTACGCCCCCGGGAACTCCATCAGCGGTCCGAGTGAGTCCAGGACCTCAGGGATGCCCTCCGGGTCGGAGAGGTTGTCGCCCGTGTTGATCACGAAGTCGGGGCGCAGGCCGGCCAGCGAGCGCAGCCAGCGCTGTTTCTTGCGCTGGCCGCCGACCATGTGGATGTCGGAGACCTGGAGCACGCGCAGGGGGCGCATCCCGGCAGGGAGGACGGGGACCGTCACTCGTCGGAGGCGGAAGGAGCGGGCCTCGAAACCCGCCGAATACACCAGACCGGCGGCGCCGGCCGCCGCAATGGACAGGGGTACTCCGTATCGCGCGCGCATACGACCATCGTGTCAGACCGGCAGACGCCGAGACCCTGCCGGTGTCCCCGTCCCCCACTGCCCCTAAATGAGCGGGCACCGAGCCGCCCGTACCTGCGACAATCAAACCCATGACCACGCTCAAGTCGAAGCTGCAGGAAGACCTCAACGCCGCCATCAAGGAGCGCGACGAGCTCCGCTCCTCGACGCTCCGGCTGACGCTCACCGCGATCACCAAGGAGGAGGTCGCGGGCAAGCAGAAGCGCGAGCTCTCCGACGACGAAGTGCAGAAGGTGATCACGCGCGAGGCGAAGAAGCGCCGCGAGGCCGCGGACGCCTTCGCGCAGGGTGGTCGCGCCGAGAGCGCCGAGCGGGAGAAGGCGGAGGGCGAGGTGCTTGCCACGTACCTGCCCAAGCAGCTCGGCGACGAGGAGCTGAACACCATCGTCGCCCAGGCCGTCGAGGAGGCGAAGGCGGCGGGTGCCGAGGGGCCGCGTGCCATGGGTGCGGTCATGAAGATCGTGAACCCGAAGGTCGCGGGCCAGGCCGAGGGCGGCCGCGTCGCCGCCGCGGTCAAGAAACTCCTGGCCGGCTGACCAACCCGGTCACCCGTTAACTCCGGTCACCCGTTAACTCCGGTCACCCGTTAACTCCGGTCACCCGTCAACTCCGGTCACCCGTCAACTCCGGTGACCTGCGGGCCCAAACAGTCCCTAACAACAAACGGCCCCTTTCTCCCCGTACGGGAAAAGGGGCCGTCCCCGTTCACCGGCGATCTCCGGCGACCTCAGGCGCTTTCAGAGCACCGCCTCACCCACGCCCCCCGCCATTCCCGTTCCCCCCATTCGTCTGCCCCTGGAAGAACCCCTCGGGGATGGAGAAGGTGGGATCCGGGGTCGTGCCGCCGTCCGTGCCGCCGTCCGTGCCGCCGTCGGTCAGGCCCCCGATGAAGCCGCCGTCGTCATCGCCGTTCCCGTTCCCGTTCCCGTTGCCATTCCCGTTTCCGTTGCCGTTCCCATCGCCGTCGCCCTTCTTCTTGGGGTCCGGGATGTTGACGAGGTTGAAGTTCTCCGCGGTCTTGCCCTCCAGGGCGCCGGACATGGCGTCCCGCCAGATGGGGCCGGGGGTGTCACCGCCGTAGACCTGGGCGTGGTAGACGCCGCCGATGGTGATTCGGTTCATCTCGACCTGCTGGGAGGCGCTGCCGACCCAGACGGCGCCCGACATGTTCGGCGTGTAGCCGGCGAACCAGGCATTCTTCCGCTTGTCCGTCGTACCGGTCTTGCCGGCGCTCTCGCGGCCCGACAGGCCGGCCTCCTTACCCGTACCGGAGTCGACCACGCCGCGCAGGAGCGTGTTGATGGTGTCCGCGGTCTTCTCGCTCATCGCGCGCGAGCACGTCGACTTCGGCACCTCCAGCGACTTCTTCTCGCCGGCGACGGTCCGGGTGATCGACTCGATGGCGACCGGCGTGCAGTACATGCCCCGGCTGGCGAAGGCCGCGTACGCGCTCGCCATCGTCAGCGGGGAGAGGCCGGTGGAGCCGAGAGTCATCGACGACGGCACCTCGGGGACCTTCGTGCCGTTGCCCTGAACCACGCCCAGCGCGTTGGTCATCTTCACCACGGGGCACATGCCGATGTCGGCCAGCATCTCCACGAAGTAGGTGTTGACGGACTTTTCCATGGCCGTCTTGAGCGGGTAGGGCCCGACCTCGGACTTGCTCTCGTTCTCGAGCTTGTAGTCCTTGTCGTTGACCCAGGGCTTCCCGCTGCACGTCTGGACCTTGGCCGGGTACGGCATCTGGTACGGCGCGGGGTAGATCTGGGTGGGCGGCTTGCCCTCCTCCAGTGCGGCCGCGGCCAGGAAGGGCTTGAACGTCGAACCGGTCGGGAAGCCGTAGTTGGAGCCGCCGTAGGCGGCGTCGACCGAGTAGTTGATCACGGTCTGGTTCTGCTTGACGTTGGTGCCGTACGGCTTCGACTGCCCCATCGCCACGATCTTGCCGGTGCCGGGTTCGACGAGGGTGGCCGCGGCGGCGACCTTGTCGCTCTCGTAGACGCGGTCTTTCAGCGACCGCTGGACGGAATCCTGGGCCTGAGGGGCGAGCGTCGTACGGATCGTCAGACCGCCCTGGTTCCAGACCTTGGCCCGGGCCTCTTGGGTCTTACCGAAGACCGGGTCGCTCAGGAACACCTCGCGCACGTAGTCGCAGAAGAAGCCGGCGCCCTTGACCGCGGTGATGCAGCCGTTCCTGGGCCGGCTGATCTTCAGGCCCAGCGGCTGCTTCATGGCCTCGGCGGCCGCGGCCCGGGAGACGTCACCGACCTCGGCCATGCGCTGGAGCACGATGTTGCGCCGCTTGGTGGCCTCCGTCTCGTCGTTGACCGGGTCGTACCGGCTGGGCGACTGGACGATGCCCGCGAGGAGCGCCGACTCCTGGAGGTTGAGGTCCTTCGCGTGCTTGGAGAAGTAACGCTGGGCCGCGGCCTCGACGCCGTAGGCCTGCTGGCCGAAGAACGTGATGTTCAGGTAGTTCTCGAGGATCTTCTTCTTGCCGAGCTCCTCCTCGACCTGGATCGCGTACTTCAGCTCCTTGATCTTGCGGCCGAGGGTCTGCTGCGTGGCCTGCGCGACCTTCGTCGGGTCGTCGCCCGCCTCCTCCACGAAGACGTTCTTCACGTACTGCTGCGTGAGCGTGGAGGCACCCTGCGAGACGCCGCCGCTCTGCGCGTTCTTGTTGAGCGCGCGCAGGACGCCCTTGAGGTCGACCGCGCCGTGCTTGTAGAAGCGTGAGTCCTCGATCGCGACGATCGCCTTCTGCATGTCCGGCGCGACGTCCTTGAGGCCGACCACCGTGCGGTCGCGCGAGTAGACCGTGGCGATTTGGCCGCCGTTGGCATCGAGGATCGTGGTGCGCTGGCTCAGCGGCGGTGCCTTGAGGGTGGCCGGGAGCTCGTCGAAGCTCTCCACCGATCCCTTGGCCGCGAGTCCGAGCGCGCCGGCCGCAGGCAGCGCGATGCCGGCCATCACGGCTCCCGCGAGCACACTGACTCCGAGGAACTTGGCGGCCTGCTGTGTGGAGGTCAGACCACCGCCCGAGCGCTTTTTTGGCATGGGGGCAGCCTACGTTCTCATTCGCCGGACACGCGTATAGGCCTTGGCCTAAGCTGCTCTCAACTGTCACAGCAGTAGGGCTACGTATCAATACGTCCGGCGACCCCGAATCGTTCCGGTCGGCACCCAACTTTTTTGTTGGGCACGTGTCCGAATCCGCCTTGTGTGTCACCCGGCGTCCGTTGTGACGCCATGCAACTGTCCCGGTTTGCCGGAACAGTCACGTATGTCGCCAGCTCACTCCCCCGGGTGATCTGCCGCTTACCCATAGTCCGTTCGGGCCATTCAAGATTGGGCCCGAAGGGGGTGTTGCGCTGTGCCCACCTTCCGTAACGTCCTCAACTGGCGGCGGTGAATATGCCGCTGCCGCCGTGGGGGAGCCTCGATTCGGGAGAGGACGGCGCCGGTATGGGCTGGGTAACCGACTGGAGTGCGCAGGCGGCCTGCCGCACTACCGATCCAGATGAACTGTTCGTTCAAGGAGCAGCGCAGAACAGGGCCAAGGCGGTGTGCACCGGATGTCCGGTGCGGACCGAGTGCCTTGCCGACGCGCTGGACAACCGCGTCGAGTTCGGCGTGTGGGGAGGGATGACGGAGCGGGAACGCCGCGCGTTGCTGCGCAGGCGGCCGACTGTCACTTCATGGCGCCGACTCCTTGAGACTGCGCGCACGGAGTACGAGCGGGGGGCGGGCATTCTGCCTCTCGACGACGACGAGGTCTACGAGCACTACGCAGCGGTGGGCTGAGGGGGCATCGCCGGGCGCCAAGGCCCTACGCGGGGTTACGGCACCACCGGGCGCTACGGCTTCGGCGCATAGGCGCGCTACGGCTACGGCACTACGGCGCGCTACGGCACTACGGGGGACTAGGGGCGCAGCTCGGAGGCACGCGGGGGGACTGAAACTGCCCCTCGGGTCCCCCGGGCCCCCTCGCCCTCGGGTCTCCCGGGCTCCTTTCGGGCCCTCCTCGGGCCTCTCAGGCCTCAGGCCCTTCAGGTGCCGACTTCGGGGACCTTGGGTTCGGGCAGCTCCGGCCGACCGGCCGCGAGCCGGTTTCCGATGTCCCGCAGCCCCGCCAGATCGTGTACATCGCCGGGCAGCGCGGCCACTTCGGCCACCGCCACCTCGGGGTGGAGCGAGGTGAAGCGGTCACGCGTGCGCTGCTCGCGGGAGAGCAGCCGCATGCGCTCGGCGTGCAGCCTCAGCAGGCCTGCCGTGAGTTGTTCGACGGTCCGCTCCCGCTGCGTGGCGTCCGCGTCCTGGTCATCCTGGTCCGCAGCGGCGTCCGTAACTGCGTCCGTAACTGCGTCGGTAGCAGCGTCTGCGGCGGCCGAGGGATCCGTGGTGGCGGTGTCCGTGGTGGCGGGGGAGCCTTCGTCGGGCGCCGGTGACGCGGAAGCGGGAGAGCCGGAAGCGGAAGATTCGGAAGTGTCGGAAGCGGGGGGTTCTGAACTGCCGTACGTGTCAGGAGAGTTACGAAGTACTGCTTTCCCGTCCCCCTGATCCACAATGCGGGGCTCTTCAAGATTTTCCGCCGCGGCGAGCGCCCGCTCGGCCGACAGCCGGGCGGCGCCGCTGCCGTGGACCCGGTTGAGCACCAGGCCGGCCAGCGGCATGTCCTCGGCGGCCAGCCGCTCCACGAAGTACGCGGCCTCCCGCAGCGCGTCCCGCTCCGGCGCCGCGACCACCAGGAACGCCGTCCCGGGCGCCTGGAGCAGCTTGTACGTCGCGTCCGCGCGCGTCCGGAACCCGCCGAAGGTGGTGTCCATCGCCGCCACGAACGTCTGGACGTCCTTGAGGAGCTGACCGCCGAGCAGCTTGCCGAGGGTGCCGGTCATCATCGACATCCCGACGTTCAGGAACTTCATCCCGGCGCGGCCACCCAGCTTCGCCGGGGCCGTCAGCAGCCGGATCAGCCGCCCGTCCAGGAAGGACCCCAGCCGCTTCGGCGCGTCCAGGAAGTCGAGCGCCGAGCGGGACGGGGGCGTGTCGACGACGATCAGGTCCCACTCGTCCCGGGACCGCAGCTGCCCCAGCTTCTCCATCGCCATGTACTCCTGCGTGCCCGCGAAGCCCGCCGAAAGCGACTGGTAGAAGGGGTTGTTCAGGATCGCGGCCGCCCGCTCGCCGTCCGCGTGCGCCTCGACGATCTCGTCGAAGGTGCGCTTCATGTCGAGCATCATGGCGTGCAGTTCGCCGCTCGCCGAGTCGTCGACGCCCTTCACTCGACGCGGGATGTTGTCGAGCGAGTCGATGCCCATCGACTGGGCCAGCCGACGGGCCGGGTCGATGGTGAGGACGACGACCTTGCGGCCCCGCTCGGCCGCGCGCAGGCCGAGGGCCGCCGCCGTGGTCGTCTTGCCCACGCCGCCCGAGCCGCAGCACACGACGATGCGGGTCTTCGGATCGTCGAGCAGCGGGTCGATGTCGAGCACGCGCGTGGGGGAGAGATGGTGGTGCCGGGCGCTGTCCTGGGTGTGGGCCGGGTCCGGACTCATGACATCCCCTGTTTCCGCAGCTCGGTGGCGAGTTCGTACAGGCCCGCCAGGTCCATTCCCTCGGCGAGCAGCGGCAGTTCGTGCAGCGGCAGGCCCAGCTCGGCCAGGACGGCCCGCTGCTCGTGCTCCAGCGCGTACCGCTCGGCGTACTCCCCGGCCTGCTCGACGAGCGGATCGACCAGCCGCTCGGCATGGCCCCCGCGCCGCGCCCCGCCGAGCCCGGCCGCCGACAGCGACTTGGCGACGGCCGTGCGCGGGGCCGTCCGTACGAGTTCCAGGTCGGCCGCGTCCAGCACCTCCGGCCGCACCATGTTCACCATGATCCGCCCCACCGGCAGCCGGGCCGCCCGCAGCTCGGCGATCCCGTCGGAGGTCTCCTGGACGGGCATCTCCTCGAGGAGCGTCACCAGGTGGACCGACGTTTCCGGCGACTTCAGCACCCGCATCACGGCCTGCGCCTGATTGTGTATCGGCCCGATCTTGGCGAGCCCCGCCACCTCGTCGTTGACGTTCAGGAAGCGGGTGATGCGGCCGGTGGGCGGCGCGTCCATGACGACGTAGTCGTAGACGAACCTTCCGCTCTTGGTCTTCCGCCGTACCGCCTCACACGCTTTCCCGGTCAGGAGTACGTCCCTGAGGCCGGGCGCGATGGTGGTGGCGAAGTCGATCGCGCCGAGCTTCTTCAGGGCCCGGCCGGCGCCGCCCAGTTTGTAGAACATCTGGAGGTAGTCCAGAAGGGCCAGTTCGGGGTCGATGGCGAGGGCGTACACCTCCCCGCCCCCGGGAGCGACGGCGATCTTCCGCTCCTCATAAGGCAGCGCTTCCGTTTCGAAGAGCTGCGCGATGCCCTGCCGGCCCTCGACCTCGACGAGAAGCGTCCGCTTCCCCTCGGTCGCGAGGGCCAGCGCGAGGGCTGCGGCGACCGTCGTCTTTCCGGTCCCGCCCTTGCCGCTGACGACCTGGAGCCTGCTCACGTATTCGAGCCTAACCAGTCCGCGTCCGCAGTACGCCGGAGGCTGTGGACAACGTGGCTGTATTCGACCACGCGTTCGGTAGACGGCGGAGGTTGCGACAGAGGTTAGAGTCGGCCGCATGACCAAGTGGGAATACGCAACCGTGCCGCTGCTCGTCCACGCCACGAAGCAGATTCTGGACACCTGGGGCGAGGACGGCTGGGAGCTCGTCCAGGTCGTGCCCGGGCCGAACAACCCCGAGCAGCTCGTGGCCTACCTGAAGCGGGAGAAGCAGGCGTGAGCGTGGTGGAGACCCGGTTGGCCGAGCTGGGCCTGACGCTGCCGGAGGTCGTCGCGCCGCTGGCCGCGTACCAGCCTGCCGTGCGGAGCGGGGTGTACGTCTACACGTCCGGCCAGCTGCCCATGGTGGAGGGCAAGCTTCCGGTCACCGGCAAGGTGGGCGCACAGGTCACGCCGGAGGAGGCCAAGGAGCTCGCCCGCCTCTGCGCGCTCAACGGCCTCGCCGCCGTGAAGTCCGTCGCCGGCGACCTGGACCTCGTCGCGCGCGTGGTGAAGGTCACCGGCTTCGTGGCCTCGGCCCCGGACTTCACCGGCCAGCCGGGTGTCGTCAACGGCGCGAGCGAGCTGCTGGGCGAGGTCCTCGGCGACAAGGGCGTGCACGCGCGCAGTGCGGTGGGTGTGGCGGTGCTGCCGCTGGACGCGCCGGTGGAGGTCGAATTCCAGGTCGAGCTGACGGAGGCGTAACCGCCCGCCGTCCGGCCCGGGCCGTTGATCGTCGCCTCTCGAACATCCGCTCACCAAGAGATAGCCTCCGCCCATGGCGAACGGTCAGTGGTATCCGAAGGAGTGGCCCGAGCTCATCCGCGCGCTGGCGGACGGCACCCTGACCCCGGTGACCCCGAAGCGCGCCGCCACCGTCATGCTCCTGAAGGACACCGGCAGCGACACCGGTCCCGTCGTCCACATGCTGCGCAGACGCGCCTCCATGGCCTTCGCCGGAGGCGCGTACGCGTACCCGGGCGGCGGCGTCGACCCCCGCGACGACGACCACCACGTCCGCTGGGCGGGCCCCACGCGCGCGTGGTGGGCACACCGGCTCGGCGTCGACGAGACGGCGGCCCAGGCGATCGTCTGCGCGGCCGTACGCGAGACGTACGAGGAGGCGGGCGTCCTGCTCGCGGGCCCGGCCCCCGACTCCGTGGTCGGCGACACCACGGGCGCGGACTGGGAGGCCGACCGCGCGGCCCTGGTCGCCCGCGAGCTGTCCTTCGCCGAGTTCCTGGACCGCCGCGGGCTGGTCCTGCGCTCCGACCTCCTCGGCGCCTGGACGCGCTGGATCACCCCCGAGTTCGAACCCCGCCGCTACGACACCTGGTTCTTCGTGGCCGCCCTCCCCGAGGGCCAGCGCACCCGCAACGCCTCGACGGAGGCGGACCGTACGGTGTGGATCGCACCGGCCGACGCGGCGGCCTCGTACGACCGGGGCGAGCTGCTGATGATGCCGCCCACGGTCGCGACCCTGCGCCAGCTGACCGCGTACGGCACGGCCGCCGAGGCGCTCGCCGCGGCTCCCGCCCGCGACCTGACCCCGGTCCTGGCGCGGGCCCGCCTGGAGGAGGGCGAGATCGTCCTGTCCTGGCCGGGCCACGACGAATTCACGAAGCACATCCCGACCGAGCGCATGGCGACCGATCTCCAGGCCGATCTCCCGGCCGATCCTCCGACTGACCTGCCGACCGACCTCCAGACCGGTGGAGACCCCCCATGACGGACGCAGCAGCCCTTCCCGGCCAGCCACGGGGCGGGGTCCTCTCCGGTCCCGCCACCCCACGGGCCGTGAACGTCCTCGCGCCCAACGCCTCCGCGATGACCCTGGACGGGACGAACACCTGGATCCTCGCGGAGCCCGACTCCGCACTGGCCGTCGTGGTCGACCCGGGCCCGCTGGACGACGGGCATCTGCGCCATGTCATCGGCGCGGCGGAGGAGGCCGGCAAACGCGTCGCGCTCACCCTCCTCACGCACGGCCACCCGGACCACGCCGACGGCGCCGCCCGCTTCGCCGAGCTGACCGGCACGAAGGTGCGGGCACTGGACCCGGCGCTGCGGCTGGGCGACGAGGGGCTGGCCGCGGGGGACGCGATCGAGGTGGGCGGCCTGGAGCTGAGGGTCGTACCGACCCCCGGCCACACCGCGGACTCCCTGTGCTTCCATCTCCCGGCCGACCGGGCGGTCCTGACGGGTGACACCATCCTGGGCCGCGGTACGACGGTCGTGGCCCACCCTGACGGCCGTCTCGGCGACTACCTGGACTCGCTGCGGCGGCTCAGATCGCTCACGGTCGACGACGGCGTCCACACGGTGCTTCCCGGCCACGGCCCCGTCCTGGAGGACGCCCAGGGCGCCGTCGAGTTCTACCTCGCCCACCGCGCCCACCGGCTCGCCCAGGTCGAGACGGCCGTGGAGAACGGCTACCGGTCGCCGGCCGAGGTCGTCGCGCATGTGTACGCGGACGTGGACCGTTCCCTGTGGCCGGCGGCGGAGCTGTCGGTACGGGCGCAGCTGGAGTACCTGGCGGAGCACGGCCTGATCTAGCTGGGCCAGTACTCCGCGAGGTCCTCGCCGAGCAATGGGGTGCACGGGCAGGCGCGGAACCACCCGACCGCGCGGAATCGACCCGTAGAGGTACGCGCTGTGCAGCCGCGCCCCGAACAGAGCGATCAGCCGGTCCCGGGCGGCTGCCACGACGGGACGGAAGGCGTGGGGGATGCGTCCGAGGGAGCCCTCGCGTGCGATGTACCCCTGGGCGTCGAGACCATTGCCGGGGACGTCAGGCAGCCCCCACGGACCTCAGCGCGAACGCTTCGCGAGCCGTTCGACGTCCAGAAGGATCACTGCCCGCGCCTCGAGGCGGAGCCACCCTCGCTGCGCGAAGTCCGCCAGCGCCTTGTTCACGGTCTCGCGGGACGCGCCGACCAGCTGGGCCAGCTCCTCCTGCGTCAGATCGTGGACGACGTGGATGCCCTCCTCGGACTGCACGCCGAAGCGGCGGGAGAGGTCGAGGAGCGCGCGCGCCACCCGGCCGGGGACATCCGAGAAGACGAGGTCGGACATCGCGTCGTTGGTGCGGCGCAGCCGCCGGGCCACGGCGCGCAGCAGGGCGCCGGCCACCTCGGGGCGGGCGTTCAGCCAGGGCTGGAGGTCGCCGTGGCCCAAGCCCAGCAGCTTGACCTCGGTCAGTGCGGTCGCCGTCGCCGTGCGCGGGCCCGGGTCGAAGAGCGACAGCTCGCCGATGAGCTCGCCGGGGCCGACCACGGCCAGCATGTTCTCGCGGCCGTCGGGGGATGTGCGGTGGAGCTTCACCTTGCCCTCAGTGACGACGTAGAGCCGGTCACCCGGGTCGCCCTCGTGGAACAGGGAGTCGCCACGGGCCAGGGTCACCTCACTCATGGAGGCGCGGAGCTCCGCGGCCTGCTCGTCGTCAAGAGCCGCGAAGAGCGGGTTGCGCCGCAGAACGTCGTCCACGAGTTCTCTCCTTGTCGACCTGCTCAGGGGATCTTGCTCCCCTACGTACCAGGGGACCGTGCTCCCCATTTTGCCGGACGGTCCAAACAGTGTGATCTGTCACAAGGATGCCGCACAGGTGTCCCGGGGTACGCGGCAGGGGTCCAATTGGGCGCCGATCTTCAGGGTCCGGGGCAGATGTCAGTGCCGGGCTCTAGGCTGGCCGGGTGTCCAAAACGCGGTGAGAGCACAGGCCAAGGGGGCTGCGCGGGTGGTTGTACGTCGTGATTCCGCTATGGGCGAACAGAGCCCCGGTGGCGGAAAGAAACCGGCAAAAGCGGCAGCGAAGGCTCCGGTGAAGAAGACGGCTTCTGTGAAGAAGGCTGCTTCCGTGAAGAAGACGGCTTCCGTGAAGAAGCCGATCGTCGCTCCCGAGAAGGCCACGGCCTCCGTGAAGAAGGCCGCACCCGCGAAGACCGTCGCCCCGAAGACGCCGAAGAGCGAGTCGCGCACCGCCCTCGTCCGCCGTGCCCGCCGTATCAACCGCGAGCTCGCCGAGGTCTATCCGTACGCTCACCCCGAGCTGGACTTCGAGAATCCCTTCCAGCTGATCGTCGCCACGGTCCTGTCCGCCCAGACCACCGACCTCAGGGTCAACCAGACGACACCCGCCCTCTTCGCCAAGTACCCGACCCCCGAGGACCTGGCGGCGGCCAACCCGGAGGAGGTCGAGGAGATCCTGCGGCCCACCGGCTTCTTCCGGGCCAAGACCAGGTCCGTCATAGGGCTGTCCAAGGCCCTCGTCGAGGAGTTCGGCGGCGAGGTGCCGGGTCGGCTCGCAGACCTCGTCAAGCTGCCCGGCGTAGGCCGCAAGACCGCCTTCGTCGTCCTGGGCAACGCCTTCGGGCACCCCGGTCTCACCGTGGACACGCACTTCCAGCGCCTGGTGCGGCGCTGGCAGTGGACGACCGAGACCGACCCCGACAAGATCGAGGCGGCCGTCGGCGCGCTCTTCCCCAAGAGCGACTGGACCATGCTCTCGCACTACGTGATCTTCCACGGCCGCCGCATCTGCCACGCTCGCAAGCCCGCCTGCGGCGCCTGCCCCATCGCCCCGCTCTGCCCGGCGTACGGCGAGGGCGAGACGGACCCGGAGAAGGCGAAGAAGCTGCTCAAGTACGAGAAGGGCGGCTTCCCGGGCCAGCGACTGAAGCCCCCGCAGGCATATCTGGACGCGGGCGGGAAACCCGCGCCTCCGCTGGGGGCCGGATGACACACCCTTGGGTACGTCCCCCGCTTTCCCCGGTTTCCCCGCGTTCCGAGCGTTCCCCGCTTTCCCAGGAACGATCTCGGGACCGCCGGGCGTTGGATCGAACAGAACGACGGGGGTGGCGATGACGCGCGCGAGCAACACACAGGGCGGTCCGGTGGCGCTGAGCAAAGAGGGCCTGCCGTCCTGGATGGATCCGGTGGTGCACGCCGTGGAGACGGTCGAGCCGCTCCAGCTGAGCCGCTTCCTGCCGCCCAAGGACGGCGCGGGGCGGCAGTCCGCCGTCCTCGTCCTCTTCGGCGAGGGCGAGCGCGGTCCCGAACTGCTGCTCATGGAGCGGGCCAGCTCGCTGCGGTCGCATGCCGGCCAGCCGTCCTTCCCCGGCGGCGCGCTCGACGCGGAGGACGGCGACCCGCAGGGCGACGGCCCGCTGCGGGCCGCCCTGCGCGAGGCGGAGGAGGAGACCGGCCTCGACCCGTCCGGCGTCCAGCTCTTCGGCGTGCTGCCCAAGCTGTACATCCCGGTCAGCGGCTTCGTCGTCACGCCCGTGCTGGGCTGGTGGCGCGAGCCGAGCCCGATCGGGGTCGTCGATCCGAACGAGACGGCGCGCGTCTTCACCGTCCCCGTGGCGGATCTCACGGATCCCGCCAACCGCGCCACCACCGTCCACCCCACAGGCCACAGAGGTCCGGCATTTCTGGTCGAATCAGCCCTGGTGTGGGGTTTCACAGCGGGAGTCATCGACCGGCTCCTGCACTACGCGGGCTGGGAGCGGCCCTGGGACCGCGAGAAGCAGGTCCCGCTCGACTGGCGCGCATGACAGGGTGTCTGCTGCCGTGCTGTGCAAAGTGATGAGGCGAGGCTCGAACCGGTGAACGTGCTGGACATCCTGTTGCTGCTCGCCGCCGTGTGGTTCGCCGTCGTCGGCTATCGCCAGGGCTTCGTCGTCGGCATCCTGTCGGTGATCGGCTTCCTGGGCGGCGGTCTCGTCGCGGTCTACCTGCTGCCCGTCATCTGGGACGCGCTGACCGACAGCGCCGAGGTCGGTACGACCGCCGCCGTCGTCGCGGTCGTCGTCGTCATCGTCTGCGCCTCCGTCGGCCAGGCCCTGACCACCCATCTCGGAAACAAGCTGCGCCGGTACATCACCTGGTCCCCGGCCCGCGCCCTGGACGCGACCGGCGGGGCTCTGGTCAACGTCGTGGCGATGCTGCTGGTGGCCTGGCTGCTCGGTTCCGCCCTCGCGCAGACCACGCTGCCGACGCTGGGCAAGGAGGTCCGCAGCTCCAAGGTGCTGCTGGGTGTGTCGGAGGCGCTGCCCAAACAGGCCGACACCTGGTTCCAGGACTTCACCTCCGTCCTCGCGCAGAACGGCTTCCCGCAGGTCTTCAGCCCGTTCTCCAACGAGCCGATCAAGGAGGTCCGGCCCCCCGACCCGGCCCTCGCCAACAGCGCGGTGGCAGCCCGTGCCCAGCGCTCCATCGTCAAGGTCATGGGCACCGCCCAGAGCTGCGGCAAGGTCCTGGAGGGCACGGGCTTCGTCTTCGGCGACCGCCGCGTGATGACCAACGCGCATGTCGTCGGCGGCGTCGACGAGCCCACCGTCCAGATCGGCGGCGAGGGCAGGAAGTACGACGCGACGGTCGTCCTCTACGACTGGCAGCGCGACATCGCCGTACTCGACGTACCCGATCTGAGCGCGCCCGCACTGCGGTTCTCGACCGAGGACGCGGCCGGCGGCGACAGCGCGATCGTCGCGGGCTTCCCGGAGAACGGCGGGTACGACGTGCGGTCCGCCCGCCTGCGTGGCCGCATCACGGCCAACGGACCGGACATCTACCACCGCGGCACCGTCCGCCGCGACGTCTACTCGCTGTACGCGACCGTCCGCCAGGGCAACTCCGGCGGCCCGCTGCTCACCCCCCAAGGGGAGGTGTACGGCGTGGTCTTCGCGAAGTCCCTCGACGACGCGGACACCGGCTACGCCCTCACCGCGGACGAGATCCAGGAGGACATCGCCGACGGCCGCACCGCGAACCAGCAGGTGGACAGCGACAGCTGCGCGCTGTGATCCGCTGGCTGTGAGTCGCTGTCAGCCACCGGCTGTCAGTCGCTGCGATCCGCTGGCTGTGAGTCGCCGTGTGAAAGGCGCGTCAGCCGCGAGGGTGGCGCAGCCGTACCGAGACCCAGCGGGCCCGGCGCCGCAGGATGCGCGGGATGCCCACCCTCAGGTCCGTCCCCGCCATCTGCGGGGCACCCCCTCGTTGGTGGGAGCTCAGGCCACTGCCCGAGCGTCGATTGCGTGCTGCGTCACTGTAGTCGTGCGTCCAGCCCATACCCGGACGTCTGCCCCTGCCCCAAGGTCGATAACCGCCCCCAGGCCCTCCAATTGGCCTATGCGTCAGGCAATTGGCTGTTCGTAGGACACGTGTTCAGTTCCGGATACCGGGCGCATTGGCCCGATCACCGATCGGGTTCGGGATCCTTCAGCCAGTTGATGAGCTCCGTGGAGAACGCCACCGGATCCTCCTCGTGCGGGAAGTGACCCAGCCCGTCGAACAGTCGCCAGCGGTACGGCGCTTCGACGTACTCCCCGGAACCGGCGGCGCTGCGCGTGCGCATCACGGGGTCGAGCGAGCCGTGCAGATGCAGCGTCGGCACCCGCACCGGCCGCTTCATCCGCCGGTTGAACTGGATGCCGTCGGGACGCGCGATCGACCGCACCATCCACCGGTACGGCTCGATCGAACAGTGCGCGGTCGACGGGATGCAGATCGCGCGCCGGTACGTCTCCACCGCCTCGTCGTCCGGCAGCCGCGGGCCGGACCAGTCCCGGATGAGCCGGGCCACGAGAGCCCCGTCGTCGGCGGTGAGCTGCCGCTCGGGGACCCAGGGGCGCTGAAATCCCCAGATGTAGGAACCCGACCGGGTCTGCTTGACGTCCGAGAGCATCGCCGAGCGCCAGCGCCGGGGGTGTGGCATGGACGCGACCGCGAGGCGTCGTACGAGCTTGGGGCGCATCGCCGCCGCCGTCCACGCCAGGTAGCCGCCCAGGTCGTGCCCGACCAGCGCCGCGTCCGGCTCGCCGAGGGAGCGGATCACGCCGGTGATGTCGAGGGCGAGGTTGGCCGGGTCGTAACCGCGCGGGGTGCGGTCGCTGCCGCCGACTCCCCTGAGGTCCATGGCGACGGCCCTGAAGCCCGCGTCGGCGAGCGCGGTGAGCTGGTGCCGCCAGGTCCACCAGAACTGGGGGAAGCCGTGCAGCAGCAGCACCAGCGGCCCGTCGCCCATCTCCGCGATGTGGAAGCGCGCGCCGTTGGCGGCGACCTCCCGGTGCGTCCAGGGACCGTCCGGTCGTACGACCGAGACAGGTTGCGCGGGTGTGGCGGGGTCCGTCATGACGACGAGCGTGCCACAGCCTCGATGGCTTCGGGCGCGCGGCCCTCCAGGGCCGGCGTCGGGCGCGGGTGCGGCTTGGCCTTCTGAAGGACGCCTGCCGTCTCCTTCACCGAGGCGGCGACCTTCTGCGGACCCTTGCTCTTCTTGGCCTTCTTCGCGAAGACGATGCCGATCAGCGCGAGGACGCCCGCCACGAGCACGTTCGCCGCGAAGGACAGCACGAAGCAGATCGCGAGGTTCCAGTCGCTCCAGGTCCGGATGCCGTACGCCAGCGCGAAGTTCAGCATCGGCAGCGAGAAGAGCAGGATGGCGCCGGCCACCGTGAACGCGCCGCCGCTCGTCGCGCCGCGCTTGACGTCCCGCTTGAGCTGCGCCTTCGCCAGCGCGATCTCGTCGTGCACCAGCGCGGACATCTCGGTCGTCGCCGAGGCGAACAGCTGGCCGATGCTGCGTTCGGCGCCGACCGGGCTGCCGTCGGGTGCGCTCATCGCGTTCTCCCTTTTCTGCTGTGTGCCTGACCGGGAACGGTCGATTTGTGCGGTCGATTTGTACGGTCCATTTGTACCGTCCCGTCAGATCATGCCGGACGGTCGCCCTGATCGCCTGCCCCGCCCGCCACTTCGGCAAGCGCGTTGCGCTCGGCGGCCTTCACTTCGGCGAGCCGGCGGTGCTCCGCGGCCTTGCGGTCGTAGATGGCGGCCATCCGCAGGTGGTACTCCGGCTCGTCCTCCTCGTAGATGTCCGGGATGCCGTCGAGGTCGTCGTCGCGCTCCTCGACCTCGCAGAGCCTGCGGTACTTGGCGTTCCGTACCTTCAACAGGACGCTCGCCAGGACGGCCGCGATCAGCGAGCCGATGAGGACGGCGGCCTTGACCTCGTCGGTGAGCACCGTGTCGCCCTCGAAGGCGAGTTCGCCGATGAGCAGCGAGACGGTGAAGCCGATGCCGGCGAGGGTCGACACGGCGAACACGTCGGCCCATTCCAGGTCGTCGCTGAGCGAGGCCCGGGTAAAACGTGCCGTCAGCCAGGTCCCGCCGAAGATGCCGAGCGCCTTGCCGACGATCAGCCCGAGGGCCACGCCGAGCGTCTCCGGCTTGGTGAACACGTCGCCGACCGCGCCGCCGGAGATCGAGACACCCGCACTGAACAGGGCGAACAGGGGTACGGCCAGGCCCGCCGAGAGCGGCCGTACGAGATGCTCGATGTGCTCGCCGGGGGAGTGCGCCTCGCCCTCGTGGCGGTGGCAGCGCAGCATCAGACCCATGGCGACGCCCGCGATGGTGGCGTGCACGCCGCTGTTGTACATCAGCGCCCAGATGACGAGCGCGAGCGGGATGTACACGTACCAGCCGCGTACGCCCTTGCGCAGCAGCAGCCAGAAGACGAGCAGGCCGACGACGGCGCCGCCGAGCGCGGCGAAGTCGATGGAGTCGGTGAAGAAGACCGCGATGATCAGGATCGCGCAGAGGTCGTCGACGACGGCGAGCGTCAGCAGGAACGCGCGCAGGGCGCTCGGCAGGGACGTACCGATGACGGAGAGTACGGCGAGCGCGAAGGCGATGTCGGTGGCGGTGGGCACCGCCCAGCCGCTCAGCGAGCCGCCGCCGGTGAGGTTGGTGAGCGTGTAGACGAGCGCCGGTACGGCCATCCCGCACAGGGCCGCCACGACTGGCAGCATGGCCGCCTTGGGGTCCTTGAGATCACCGGCGACCAGCTCGCGCTTGAGCTCGATGCCGGCGACGAAGAAGAAGACCGCGAGGAGCCCGTCGGCGGCCCAGTGCTGGATCGACAGGTTCAGGCCGAGCGCCTCGGGGCCCAGGTGGAAGTGGCTGACGCTCTCGTAGCTGTCGTGCAGGGCGGGGATATTCGCCCAGATCAGCGCGGCGACGGCGGCGATGAGGAGCAGGACACCGCCGACGGTCTCCGTGCGCAACGCGTCCGCGACGAAGTTCCGCTCGGGCAGGGACAGACGTCCGAAGGCTTTGCGGGTGGGGGCTGTGGGCGGCGCGGTCACGGGGGGAGACCTCCGGTTGGCGGGCAGGACGGAACACATGCCGACCAGACTTCCCGGCGCACCTTGATTGTTTAGTCTACCTAAAGTGCGCGGGGGCGCATCCGATGGTCTCTACGGTAGGCGCGCGGGCACCCGGCGGGTCTGCCACCGGGTGCCCCTTCGTGGCCGTACGTACGCTCAGTCCTCGCTCGAAGCCGCGGGCAGCTTGGTCTGGATGAGGTCCATGACCGTCGAGTCCGTCAGGGTCGTCACGTCACCGAGCTGGCGGTTCTCGGCGACGTCCCGCAGCAGGCGCCGCATGATCTTGCCGGAGCGGGTCTTCGGCAGCTCGGCCACCGGCAGGATCCGCTTGGGCTTGGCGATCGGGCCGAGGGTGGCGCCAACGTGGTTGCGCAGGTCGCCCACGAGGCTCTCCGTCTCCGACGCCGTACCGCGCAGGATCACGAAGGCGACGATCGCCTGCCCGGTGGTCTCGTCCGCCGCGCCGACCACGGCCGCCTCGGCGACCGACGGGTGGGACACGAGGGCCGACTCGACCTCGGTGGTGGAGATGTTGTGCCCGGACACGAGCATCACGTCGTCGACGCGGCCGAGGAGCCAGATGTCGCCGTCGTCGTCCTTCTTCGCTCCGTCACCGGCGAAGTACTTGCCCTCGAAGCGCGACCAGTAGGTGTCGAGGAACCGCTGGTCGTCGCCCCAGATGGTGCGCAGCATCGACGGCCACGGCTCGGTCAGGACCAGGTAGCCGCCACCGCCGTTGGGCACCTCCCGCGCCTCGTCGTCGACGACCGTCGCGGAGATACCGGGCAGCGGCGTCTGCGCCGATCCCGGCTTGGTCGCCGTCACACCGGGCAGCGGAGAGACCATCATCGCGCCGGTCTCGGTCTGCCACCAGGTGTCGACGATCGGGGTCTTGTCGGCGCCGATGTGCTTGCGGTACCACATCCACGCCTCGGGGTTGATCGGCTCGCCGACGGAGCCGAGGACGCGGAGGGAGGACAGATCGAACTTCGCGGGGATGTCGTCGCCCCACTTCATGAACGTACGGATGGCGGTCGGCGCCGCGTACAGGATGGTCACCCCGTACTTCTGCACGACCTCCCAGAACCGGCCCTGGTGCGGGGTGTCGGGCGTGCCCTCGTACATGACCTGGGTCGCGCCGTTGGCCAGCGGCCCGTAGACGATGTACGAGTGCCCGGTGACCCAGCCGACGTCGGCCGTGCACCAGTACACATCGGTCTCCGGCTTGAGGTCGAAGACCGCGTGATGCGTGTACGCCGTCTGCGTGAGGTAGCCGCCGGAGGTGTGCAGGATGCCCTTCGGCTTCCCCGTCGTACCGGACGTGTACAGGATGAACAGCGGGTGCTCGGCGTCGAACGCCTCCGGCGTGTGCTCGGCGGACTGCCGCTCGACGATGTCGTGCCACCACACGTCGTGGCTGTCGTTCCAGGCGACCTCCTGGCCGGTACGGCGGACGACGAGGACGTGCTCGACGTTCTCCACGCGCGCGACCGCGTCGTCGACGGCCGGCTTGAGCGCGGACGGCTTGCCGCGCCGCCAGCCGCCGTCGGCGGTGATGACGACCTTGGCGTCCGCGTCCTCGATCCGGGTCGCGAGCGCGTCCGCCGAGAAGCCGCCGAAGACGACGGAGTGCGCGGCGCCGATCCGGGCGCAGGCGAGCATCGCGATCGCCGTCTCCGGGATCATCGGCATGTAGACGGCGACCCGGTCGCCCTTCTCGACTCCCAGCTCCAGCAGCGCGTTCGCGGCCTTGGAGACCTCGTCCTTGAGCTCGGCGTAGGTGATGGCGCGAGAGTCGCCGGGCTCGCCCTCGAAGTGGATGGCGACCCGGTCACCATGTCCGGCCTCGACATGCCGGTCCACGCAGTTGTACGCCACGTTCAGCGTGCCGTCCTTGAACCATTTGGCGAAGGGCGGGTTCGACCAGTCCAGCGTCTCGGTCGGCTCCTTGGCCCAGGTCAGTCGGCGGGCCTGCGCGGCCCAGAAGCCGAGCCTGTCAGCCTTGGCCTGTTCATACGCCTCCGCGGTGACGTTGGCGTTCGCGGCCAGGTCGGCGGGGGGTGCGAACCTGCGTTCCTCGCGCAGCAGGTTGGCCAGGCTTTCGTTGCTCACGACATCTCCCGATCTCAGGGTCGTCCGCTGTGTCCCAGGCCACAGCTCATCAGACCGGGCGGCCCGATGACAAGGGTCGACGGAAAATTGGTTTAGACCTATACGCACGTTCGTGGCGCCTGCGTTTCGGCGGCCGTGGTCATCCGTACCCACGGACGCCGGCCAGGCAGAGTTCAGCGCCTGTAACGCCTTTCACACTCCTGCTCCGCCTCGGCAAGCGGATCGCGAGGGGTCACGACGGGTCACATCTGTTCACGCCGACAGGTCAGCCGCGCGCACGTGGTCGAACACTTCGTCGTCTCCGGTCTCGGTGAGCAGGTACGCCTGGGCCTCGCCGACGTGGAAGTACATCCCGTGCAGCTCCAGTTCCCCCTTCCGCAGGGCCCGGGCGACCGACTCGTGGGCGCTCAGGTGCTCCAACTGCTGGACCACGTTGGTCAGGCAGAGCTGCTCGACCGCGTCGGCGGGTGCCCGCCCGGCCAGCCGGGCCCACGGCCGGCTGTCGTCGGCCATGCGCTCCAGGCTCGGCAGTCCGTGCCGCAGCCACCGCTTGAGCGGGGTCTGGGCGCCCCCGGGCTCGGAGTTGAGCAGTGCCTGCATGGCTCCGCACCCGGAGTGCCCGCACACCGTGATGGACCGCACGTTCAGCACGTCCACCGCGTACTCGATCGCCGCCGCCACCGAGTCGTCCCGGCTCTCCCGGCCGGGCGGCGGCACGAGGTTGCCCACGTTGCGCACCACGAAGAGGTCGCCCGGACCACTGGAGGTGATCATCGACGTGACCAGTCGCGAGTCGGCGCAGGTGAGGAAGAGCTGGGAAGGCCGCTGTCCCTCGCGCGCCAGCCGGGCCAGCTCACCCCGCACCAGGGGCGCGGTGTTGCGCTGGAACGCGCTGATGCCACGCGCCAGTTCATGCCCGCTCGGCTCATCGGACGCCCCGGGCGCGGTGGGGTGTCCGTCGTGGGCCGGCGCGGACTGCGGGCGCTCGCACTGGTGGTTGCGCCAGGCCGTCCAGGGGCGGCAGCGGCAGTCGGCGGCGTCGGCCGTCGGCTCGGTGCCTCCGCCCTCGGTGTTCGGGTCGGCCGTACTCCCGGGCTCGCCGATCCGGACCCCGGCACGGCGGCCGGTCAGCTCGACGGTGCCGCCCTGTGCGGTGTGCGTGTTCTGCCAGTCGTGCAGTGACTCGTACGCCGCGTGGTCCATGAACGATCCGTCCAACTCCACGACGGCATGGGCGCCTTGGGGTACGAGATGCAGGGCCCGGCTGAGCCGTGGCACGGCGAGGAACGTCAGCTGTCCTTGGACATGTACGTGATGGACTCCTTCCTTCTCGTGATGCGTGATGCGGGTGTGGGCGAGGCGGTTGAGGGCGACGGCGACGGCGGCGGCGACTCCCAGCGTCACGCCCTCCAGGACGCCGAGGATGACCACGCCGAGTGTGGTGACGGCGTACACCAGCACTTCTCGGTGGCGGGTCACCGTGCGGATGTGGTGCAGGGACACCATCTGGATGCCGACGGCCATCACCAGGGCGGCGAGTGAGGCGAGCGGGATGAGCTCCAGGATCGGGACCATCAGCAGCGCGGCGACTACTACGAGAACGCCGTGCAGCATCGTGGAGTTCCGGCTGACGGCGCCGGCTTGGACATTCGCCGAACTGCGCACGGCCACCCCGGCGACGGGCAGTCCGCCGAGCGTGCCGGAGACGATGTTGGCGGCGCCCTGCCCGAGCAGTTCGCGGTCCAGGTCGGAGCGCGGGACGCGGGCGGGCAGGCCGGGCTGGCCGGCCACCAGCTTGTCCACGGCGACCGCGCCGAGCAGCGACTGCACGCTGCACACCAGCGTGACGGTGAGTACGGCGGCGACGAGTCCGAGCACCGGGCCTTCGGGAAGTCCGGCCAGGGCGTGGCTGCTCCAGGACGGCAGGTCCACCTTGGGCAGGGTCAGTCCGGCGAGCGAGGCGGTCGCGGTGGCCCCGGTGACGGCGAGGAGCGCGGCCGGGACCTTGCGCAGCAGGCGCCCCGCCCGGCCGGGAATCCGCGGCCAGAGCAGCAGCAGGGCCAGGGTCAGCGCGCTCACCGCCACGGCGGCCGGATGCAGGTCCGCCAACTGGGCGGGCAGCGCACGGAGGTTGTCGAGGACGGCGCTCTGCGGGGTGCCACCGAGGACGATGTGCAGCTGGGCGACGGCGATGGTGACGCCGATGCCGGCGAGCATGCCGTGCACGATGGCGGGGCTGACGGCGAGGGCGCTGCGGGCCACGCGCAGGCAGCCCAGGCCGAGTTGGGCGAGGCCGGCCAGGACGGTGAGGGCGCAGGTCGTGCGCCAGCCGTAGCGGTGGATGAGGTCGGCGGTGACGACCGTGAGCCCGGCGGCGGGGCCGCTGACCTGGAGCGGGGAGCCGCCGAGCCATCCGGCGACGAGGCCTCCGACGGCGGCGGCGACGAGGCCTGCCTGAAGGGGCGCGCCGGTGGCGAGGGCGATGCCGAGGGACAGGGGGAGAGCGATCAGGAAGACCGCGATCGAGGCCGACACGTCGGCGCCCGCGATGCGGAAGCGGCGGGGCGGGCCCGGCGGCGGGCTGTGGGGCTGGTGGTGGCTGCGGAGAGCTTGAGGGCGTGGGGGGACGCAGGCTGACATGTTCCCGTCTCCTCCGGGGCAGCGCGGTCGCGGATTGCGGCCGTGGGTCACGGCGTACAGCGGCGGGATGGATCAACTCATCGATCAACTCTTGGTAAACGAATCGTAATGGAGAGTAAAGGCTCAGCATGGATTTTCCCGGCAAATGGGTTAATAAATCACTCCAGCGAGTGAACTGAGCTTTTAGTCGGCTTGTCGTATTAATTCCTTCTTGGGTCCGTGCGACCTTGGCGGCGCTTTCGTTGGCCCGAGAGAAGGAAGAAGGTGGGCGGAATATGGCCGCCACCCAGAGGATCACCGCGGGCGCCGTGGCCGCCGCGGCCTGTGCCGCGTCGCTCGCCGGTTGCGCGATGGGTACCGACGCTTCCGAGACAGGGGCCCCCGGCCCACGGAAGGCGAAGCCCGCCCAGGCGCCCAGGAGCCCGGTCCGGCTGATCGGCGACGGCTCCACCTCGTACACCGGAGCGCAGCCCCACCTGCCCAGAGCCGAACGCCTGCGGCCCGGCCACAAGCCCCCGCAGTTCGTGGTGTTCTCCTGGGACGGCGCGGGCGAGGACAGTCAGCGGCTGTTCTCCCACTTCCGCAAGGTCGCCAAGGCGAACAACGCGACGATGACGTACTTCCTGAGCGGCGTGTACATGCTCCCGGAGGACAAGCGCGACCTCTACCGGCCCCCGCAGCACTCTCCGGGCCGCTCCGACATCGGCTTCAACGACGAGCAGGGCATCGCCGACACCGTGAAGCAGCTGCGCCTGGCATGGCTGGAGGGCAACGAGATCGGCACCCACTTCAACGGCCACTTCTGCGGCAGCGGCGGCGGGGTCGGCGAGTGGTCGGTGAAGGAGTGGAAGGACGAGATCGCCCAGGCGAAGCACTTCGTGAGGTCCTGGAAGACCAACACCGGCATGAAGAAGGCGTCCCCGCTGCCCTTCGACTACGACAAGGAGCTCATCGGCGCCCGCACGCCCTGTCTGGAGGGCCAGGAGAACTTCATGAAGGCCGCCCGGCAACTGGGCTTCCGTTACGACACCAGCGGTGTCAACAACCAGGTCTGGCCGCAGAAGAAGGAACGCCTGTGGGACCTGTCGATGCAGCTGGTGCCCTTCCCCGGGCACTCCTACGAGCAGCTCACCATGGACTACAACTTCATGGTCAACCAGTCGGGCACCAGGACCCAGGGCGACCCCCGCAAGCACGACTACTGGGGCGACCAGATGCGCGACGGCCTGCTCAAGGGCTTCCACCGGGCCTACGACGGCAACCGCGCGCCCCTGATCATCGGCAACCACTTCGAGTCCTGGAACGGCGGCACCTACATGCGGGCCGTCGAGGAGGTCATCGAGCGGGTGTGCACCAAGCCGGAGGTGCGCTGCGTTTCCTTCCGCCAGCTCGTCGACTGGCTGGACGCCCAGGACCCGAAGACCCTTCGGAAGCTGCGCTCCCTGGGGGTCGGCGAGGCCCCGAAGCAGGGCTGGGCCACCTTCCTGTCGGGCCGCCCCGCCCCGGCCCCGAAGGGCGTGCCCGGGGCGCCGGCGGCCAAGCGGTAGGCGTGGTCGGGGGGGAGTGACTCAGGCGTGGGTCAACTCAGGCGTGGGGGAGGTCGGACGGAGGTGAACTCAGGCGTGGGGGAACTGAGACGGAGGTGAACTCAGGCGTGGGTGGACTCAGGCAGGGGTGACGACGCCCTCGCCGAGCACGAACCCGGGGTCGACCTGCGCCGCCAGGTCGGCCCCGGTGCGCTCGTTGCCCCAGGACTGGGCGTTCTTCAGGTGGAAGTGCACCATCTGGCGCGTGTAGCGCTCCCAGTCGCGCAGCTCGTACGTCGCGTCGGCGGCCGTCCGCAACTGGCACAGGGCGCGGCGGTTGATGTCCTCCAGGAGCTCGAACCGGTGCGGCCGGCCCTTCTCCAGGGCGCGCACCCAGTCCGAGTGCCCGACCGTCACGAGCAGGTCGTCCCCGACTTCGGCGCGGAGGAAGTCGAGGTCGTCCTGACCTTGCACCTTGTTGCCGACGACCTTCAGGGCGACGCCGAAGTCGCGGGCGTACTCCTTGTACTGGCGATAGACGGAGACCCCCCTCCGGGTCGGCTCGGCGACGAGGAACGTGATGTCGAAGCGGGTGAACATGCCGGAGGCGAAGGAGTCCGAACCGGCCGTCATGTCGACCACGACGTACTCGTCGGGGCCGTCCACCAGGTGGTTCAGGAACAGCTCCACCGCTCCCGTCTTGGAGTGGTAGCAGGCGACCCCCAGGTCGGCGTCCGTGAAGGGGCCCGTGACCATCAAACGGACGGTGTCGCCGTCGAGTTCCACCGGCCGGACGCAGGCGTCGTACACCGGATTGTCGTCGCGTACCCGCAGCAGCCGGGAGCCCTCGCCGGGCGGGGTCGTCTTGATCATCGTCTCGGCGGAGGGGATGCGCGGGTTGGAGCCGCGCAGGTAGTCCTTGATCAGGGGGAGTCGATCGCCCATCGCGGGCAGCGCGGCCGCCTCCGCCTCGGCGAGGCCGAGGGCCGGGCCCAGGTGCTGGTTGATGTCGGCGTCGACGGCCAGGACCGGTGCGCCGGCGGTCGTGAGGTGGCGGATGAACAGGGAGGACAGGGTGGTCTTGCCGCTGCCGCCCTTCCCGACGAAAGCAATTTTCATGTTCACCAAGGGTAGTGGCGCGATAGCTGTGGGTGGCACGCGTGCGTGAAGAAGACCACTCCTTCGTGGGGTCCGGCCCCGGGCTGCGTAGGGTCGTACTTATGAGTACGACAGGCGCGACCGCCGATCCGCTTGCGACCCTGGGCTCGCTGCCCGGCGTGGCCGAGTCCGTGGAGTCCGTGCGCAAGGCCGTGGACCGGGTCTACGGGCACCGGGTCATGCGGCGCCGCAGCAACGCGGTCACTTCCGAGGCGGCCCTGCGCGGCGCCCGCGGTTCGGCGGCGCTGTCCGGCGCGGACTGGGCCCTGGAAGAAGTGCGCCGGCGCACCGACTTCAGCGGCGACGACGACGCGCGCGTGGTGGGCGCGGCCCTGCGGCTGACGGCGGAGGCGGGCCAACTGCTGTCCATCTGGCGGCAATCGCCGCTACGGGTGCTGGCCCGGTTGCACCTCGTCGCGGCCGCGACCAAGGATGACGAGGTCGGGCGTCCGCGCCAGGAGGGCGAGCCGGTCGACGAGCCGCTGATCGAACTGCCGCTGCCGGGCGCGGCCGAGGTCTCCGGCCGGCTCGAAGGGCTCTCCGGGCTGATCATGGCGGGAGGTTCGGCCCCGGCGCTGGTCACGGCGGCCGTCGTGCACGGCGAACTCCTCGCGCTGCGCCCCTTCGCCTCGCACAACGGCCTGGTCGCGCGCGCGGCCGAGCGCATCGTCCTGGTCGGCAGCGGTCTCGACCCGAAGTCCGTCTGCCCGGCGGAGGTCGGTCATGCCGAACTGGGCCGCGCGGCTTACCTGGCGGCGCTCGACGGCTACGTCTCCGGCACTCCGGAGGGCATGGCCGCCTGGATCACCCACTGCGGCCGGGCCGTCGAGCTGGGGGCGCGCGAGTCGACGGCGGTGTGCGAGGCGCTTCAGCGCGGGGCGGCGTAGAGAACTGGGGAAAAGGGTTGCGGCGGTACGAGGATTCGTACCGCCGCTGGCATGTTCACCGGGTTACCAAGCGTCCTCGAATAGTGCCCATCAGGTCGGGAACTTCGCCCGTCCCTGGTGCGGCTGGCCCGTAATCGACGGGTCGACGTCGCGTGGGTGCTCGATGTTCATGCGCGGTCCGTGGGGCCATATGCGGTTAAAAGGTGATCCTCTCGGATGTCCTTGGTCTCGCGGGCCGTTAACTTCTTTGTACTCCAGGGCCGGAGCAAGCGGAAGCCCTGGCCGCACTTCTTTACTTTTAGGTTTAAACAGTTTAAGAGGCAAACAAACAGCGCATATGGGTCAGGCCGGAGCTGAACGGCGCCGGTTCGCGTACCAGACGAGGCCCGCGGTGGCCGCCGCGGCACCTATCGCCGCCATCGCCACGAGCGCCGGACGGGGCGGCACGGAGAACGCGGGGAACCGCTGCTTGAGCCGGACCGGCCGGTGGAAATCGAGAATCGGCCACCCGCGCGCGAGTGCCTCCCTGCGCAGCGCGCGATCCGGATTCACGGCATGGGGATGGCCCACGGCCTCCAGCATCGGCAGGTCGGTCGCCGAGTCGCTGTAGGCGAAGCAGCGCGAGAGGTCGTATCCCTCGGACACGGCCAACTCCTTGACCGCCTCGGCCTTGGTCGGGCCGTACGCGTAGTACTCCACCTCGCCGGTGAAGCAGCCGTCGTCGCCCACCACCATGCGGGTCGCCACCACCCGGTCCGCGCCGAGCAGTTCGCCGATCGGCTCGACCACCTCGGTGCCCGACGTGGACACGATCACGACGTCGCGTCCGGCGGTGTGGTGCTCCTCGATGAGGGAGGCGGCCTCGTCGTAGATGATCGGGTCGATGAGGTCGTGGAGGGTCTCGGCGACGATCTCCTTGACCTGCTGGACGTTCCAGCCGCGGACGAGCGCGGACAGGTACTCGCGGGTCCGCTCCATCTGGTCGTGGTCCATGCCGCCCACGAGGAAGACGAACTGGGCATATGCGGTACGCAAGGCGGCCCTGCGGTTGATCAGCCCGCCTTGGTAGAACGACTTGCTGAAGGTGAGCGTGCTCGACTTCGCAATGACCGTCTTGTCCAGGTCAAAGAAGGCCGCTGTGCGGGGCAAGGAGTGGTTTTCCACAACCATGAGCATAGGCGCTGCCCATTCGGCGTAAGGTTGGCGCGTTGGTTTGCCTGAGAGGCCTCTCGGGTACACCATGGAAGTCACGGATCGTTCGCGACCGTGCTAACCCGGTCCGACTCCTCCCCCCCCGAGTCGGCCGTGGAGACGACCCCCGCTCTCCCCCCCGGCGGGGGTCGTCGCATGTCCAGATGGGTTTTTGCTCCCCGTGCGAGGCCGTGAGGCCGGACTGAGGCGGCTGCGGCCGCCTCTTTCGCATGCCCCGATCCGTCACTGTGCGTAGTCGTGGCGCTGCTCTCCGGAAGTCGCACAGCCAGTGGTACAGGGGTCACCGGTATGGGTGACGGCGATATTCACAACCACTGAGTTGTCCACAGTTATCGACCAAGATCCACACGATTTCCGGGATCGCTGCACCGTGATTCCAACGCGTCCCGCTCGGGCCGAGTTCATGGCCGGTTCCGTTTCGGCGCTCGCGTTTGGCCGGTTCGTATCGGCCGTTCATATGGAGGCCGCTTGCCGGTTCTCCACACGCATGGGAATCGCGGGGCCGCAGGGGCTCCGTGGAGAGACGCATCGCGGGGTCCTTCGGGGCTGTGCGCGGTGCGGCGAAGGGGGATGGAGACCGTGGCCGCAGCCGTCACACATGATCCGCCGCACGCCGCCGGAGGGCGGCAGGGCAAGCCGTTGATCCTCACGGAGGACGCCGGACTGCTCGACGACCTGCTGCGCCTGTGCGCGGCGGCCGGCGCGACACCCGAGGTTCATCACGGGGTGCCGGAGCACAGAGGCAGCTGGGAGTCCGCGCCGCTCGTCCTGGTCGGCGACGATGCCGCACGGCGGGTGCGCGGGGCCGCGCGCAGAAGCGGCGTGGTGCTGGTCGGCCGCGACCAGGACGACTCCGGGGTCTGGAGGCGGGCCGTCGAGATCGGCGCCGATCACGTCCTGATGCTTCCCGACGGGGAGCAGTGGCTGGTCGACCGTATCGCCGACGTGGCCGAGGGCGTCGGCCGGCCCGCCCTCACCGTCGGCGTCATCGGCGGCCGGGGCGGGGCCGGAGCGTCCACGCTCGCGTGCGCCCTGGCGGTCACCTCCGCGCGTGAGGGACTGCGCACACTCCTCGTGGACGCCGATCCGCTGGGCGGCGGACTCGACGTACTCCTCGGCGGTGAGAGCGCCGACGGACTGCGCTGGCCCGCGTTCGCCGCCTCGCGTGGGCGGGTCGGCGGCGGCGCCCTGGAGGAGTCGCTGCCCAGGCTGCACTCGCTGCGGGTCCTGAGCTGGGACCGCGGCGACTGCGTCGCCGTCCCGCCCCAGGCCGTCCGGGCGGTGCTCGCCGCGGCCCGCCGCCGGGGCGGCACGGTCGTGGTCGACCTGCCACGCCGTATCGACGACGGGGTCGCCGAGGTCCTCGCACAGCTCGACGTGGGGCTCCTGGTGGTCCCCGCCGAACTACGCGCCGTCGCGGCGGCCGGCCGGGTGGCCGCAGCCGTCGGCATGGTCCTGAGCGACCTCAGGGTGGCGGTACGCGGCCCGTACGCGCCCGGCTTGGACGACCGCGAGGTGGCCCGGCTGCTCGGACTGCCGCTGGCCGGCGAGGTGCCCGTGGAGTCCGCACTGCTGCGGCCGCAGGGGAGCAGGACGCCGCCCGGCGCCTCCGGACGTGGGCCGCTCGCGCGCTTCTGCCGGGAGTTCTGGGAGCGGGCTGTGCTGGAGGCGGGGGCCGCATGAGTACGTTTTCCGGGCTTGCCGGGGCCGGCGAGACGGGCGTCGGCGGGGCGGGCGAGCGGCGAACTGTGTCCGGCGGGGCGAGTGAATGGCGAAGGCTGTCCGGCGGGGAGAGCGAGCGGCGAAGGCTGTCCGGCGGAGTGGGCGAGCGGCGAAGGCTGTCCGGTGGCGTGGCGGCCGTGGCGGCGACCGGTGCGGACATGTCGCCGGGGCTGCTCGACGGGGTGCGGCAGTGGCTCGCCGAGAGCGGGGGTGAGCCGACTCCCGCGCGCGTGGCGCAGGCGCTGCGTGAGCAGGGGCGGGTGCTCGGGGACGCGGAAGTTCTGGGCGCCGCCGAGCAGTTGCGCTCCGAGCTGGTCGGCAGCGGGCCGCTGGAGCCGCTGCTCGCCGACCCCTCGGTGACCGACGTACTGGTGTCGGCCCCGGACCGGGTCTGGGTGGACCGCGGTGGCGGCCTGGAGCTGACCGCCGTCTCCTTCCCGGACGCCGCCGCCGTACGACGGCTCGCGCAGCGCCTGGCCGCGGTGGCCGGACGCCGGCTCGACGACGCACGGCCCTGGGCCGACGCCAGGCTGCCCGACGGAACCCGGCTCCACGCGGTGCTGCCCCCGGTCGCCGTCGGCTGCACCTGCCTGTCCCTGCGGGTCGTACGGCCACGGGCGTTCACCCTCGACGAACTGGTGGCGGCGGGCACGGTACCGCCCGGCGGGGACCGGGTGCTGCGGGCGCTGCTGCGCGCGCGGCTCTCTTACCTCATCAGCGGCGGGACGGGCAGCGGTAAGACGACCTTGCTGAGCGCCCTGCTGGGGCTCGTCGGGCCGGACGAGCGCATCGTGCTCGCCGAGGACTCGGCGGAGCTGCGGCCGGAGCATCCGCATGTCGTACGGCTGGAGAGCAGGCCCGCCAACCAGGAGGGCGCGGGACTGGTCACACTCCAGGACCTGGTGCGGCAGGCGCTGCGAATGCGGCCGGACCGGCTGGTCGTGGGCGAGGTGCGGGGGCCCGAAGTGGTCCATCTGCTGGCCGCGCTGAACACCGGCCACGAAGGCGGCTGCGGGACCGTGCACGCGAACGCGGCGGCCGATGTGCCGGCCCGGCTGGAGGCGCTGGGTACGGCGGCCGGGCTCGACCGGGCCGCGCTGCACAGCCAGTTGGCGGCGGCGCTGGCGGTCGTCCTGCATCTCGTCCGCGATCGGAGCGGGCGGCGGCGGATCGCCGAGGTGCATGTGCTGGAACGGGACCCGTCGGGGCTGGTGCGGACGGTGCCGGCGCTGCGGTGGGGCACGGAGGCGTTCGCGTACGAGCGGGGGTGGGAGCGGCTGCGGGGGCTGCTTCGGGACGAACTCTTCGAACAGGGATGCGGTGGTGATGGGGATGGGTGAGATGTCCATGGGCGCGGCGGCGGTGTGCGTGGGAGCCGCCGTCTGGCTGCTCGGCGGGCGGCACTCCGGGGCGCGACGGGCCCAACTGCTGCTCGCGAGCGGCGCAGTGGTGGGGGCCGGGCCGCCCTCGTGGCGGCGACTGGCCGGCGACCTGCGGCGGATCCGGGGGCGGCTGCGGGCCGAGTGGTGGTCGGCGGTCGCCGGGCTGGTGCTCGCGGTGCTGGGCGCCTCGGTGCTGCCGTTCGTCGCGGGACTGGCCGCTGTGCCGTTGCTGCGGCGGGTGCGGCTGGCCGGGGAGGCGAGGCGCGCGCGGGAGCGTCTGGGGGACGCGGTGATCGCGCTGTGCGGGGCACTCGCCGGCGAGGTGCGCGCCGGACGGCAGCCGGGCGAGGCTCTGCTGCGCGCCGCGCACGACTTTGGCGGGCTCGGTGACGCGCAGGCCGCGGTGCTGGCGGCGGCGCGGTTCGGCGGGGACGTACCGGGCGCGCTGGCGACCGCGGCGCGGCAGCCGGGGGCCGACGGGCTGCTGGGCCTCGCGGCGTGCTGGCGGGTGGCCGTGGACCAGGGCGCGGGCCTCGCGGCCGGACTCGACCGGCTCGAAGGGGCGTTGCGCGCCGAGCGGGACCAACGGGCCGACCTGCGCGCCCAGTTGTCCGGTGCTCGCTCCACCGCGGCGATGCTCGCCGGACTGCCCGTCCTCGGGCTCCTCCTCGGCACCGCTCTCGGCGCGGACCCCTTGCACGTACTGCTGCACACGGGGGCCGGGCTCGGCTGCCTGCTGATCGGCGGCGTGCTGGAGGGGCTCGGGATGTGGTGGGCGCTGCGGATCGTGCGGGGAGCGGAGGCGGCGTGAGTGCGGAAGTTGTCCACAGGCTGGGGGTTGTTGTGGGGGCGGTGCTCGTCCTCGGTTGCTTGGCCGGGTGGGTGGAGGCGGTGCGGCGCGAGCGGAGGGTGCGGCGGCGGCTGACCACGCTGCTGGCCGCCGTGGGAAAGACCTCCGTCGGCCCGCGCTTCGAAGTGCGGGACATCGCGCGGTGGTGGCTGCCGGTCGTGAGCGTGGCGTGCGGCGTGTGGATTCTGGTCGGCGGTGTCATCGGGGCCGTGGTCGGGCCGGCCGTCGCGGCGGGGCTGTGGCGGTGGCGGCTTCGGCAGGCGGCCTCCGGGGCCGCGCCGGACATCGACGCCCGTGAGGCGGCCCGGCAACTACCGCTCGCCGCCGACCTGCTGGCGGCCTGTATCGCGGCGGGCGCCGGTCCGGTGATCGCGGCGCAGGCCGTGGGCGAGGCACTCGGCGGCACCGTCGGGGAAGCGCTGGCGCGTGGCGCGGCGGAGGTTCGGCTGGGCGGCGAACCGGGCGAGGCCTGGCGAAGGCTCGCCTCGACACCGGGCGCGGGCGCCCTGGCGCGGCTGCTGGAACGGGCCGGCGTCTCCGGACTGCCCGCGGCCGGACCGGTCGCCCGGCTCGCCGCTGACGCCCGCGCCGACTGGATGCGCACCGCGACGGCACGGGCACGGCGAGCGGCCGTGCTGGTCAGCGCGCCGGTCGGGCTGTGCTTCCTGCCCGCGTTCATCACGGTCGGCATCCTGCCCGTCGTGATCGGGCTGGCGGGCGGGGCGCTGGGAGGGGGAGGGGCAGGGGGAGGAGGTGGCGGATGACGGGATGGATACGGGAGTAACCACGACGGCGATTGGCCGGTGACGAGCAGCTAGCAGTCACCGGTAACGAGCGGCTAGAAGTCAACGGCATGAATCCTTACGGGGGTTGAGATGTATCAGGTGTTCAAGCAGGTACGGGCGCGGATGGGTGCCCTGGTGTGCGCGGCGCGTGCGGCGCGGAGGGACGCGGGGATGGTCACCTCCGAGTACGCCATGGGGATCGTCGCGGCGGTGGCCTTCGCGGTGGTCCTCTACAAGGTGGTGACGAGCGGACAGGTCAGCGCGGAGTTGCAGGCCATCGTGAAACGGGCGCTCGATGAGGGGATGTGAGCGGGAGAGGGACGGGGGTTTCGTCACGGCGGAGTCGGCCGTGGTGCTGCCCGTGCTGGTGCTGTTCACGATGGCGTTGGTGTGGGGGCTGCTGGCCGTGGCCGCGCAGATCCAGTGCGTGGACGCGGCGCGGACCGGCGCCCGCGCGGCTGCCCGCCAGGACCCGGTCGACGCGGTCATCGAGGTGGCCCGGCAGACGGCGCCGGGCGGGGCGGACGTCACGGTCAGCCGGGAGGGGGACCAGGTCCGGGTGACGGTCGTGGCGAAGCCTCCGGCACTGCACGGCCTGCCCTTCGAGGTACGGGAGGAGGCCGTGGCGTCGGTGGAGGAGATGGTGGGAGTGGGGAGATGAGCGAGCGTTCTCCGGGGCGGTGGCCCGCGACCGCCTGGCGCTCCGACCGCGGCTCCGCCACCGTCTGGAGTGTCGGTGCGATCGCCGTTCTCTGCGTGGTGTTCGGCCTCGTGCTCGCGCTGGGGCAGGCCGTCGTGGTCCGGCATCGCGCGGCCGGCGGCGCGGATCTGGCGGCCCTCGCGGCGGCGGACCACTGGGCGGAGGGCGGTACGGCGGCCTGCGCCCGGGCGGACCGCGTGGCGCGAGCCCAGGGCACGCGGCTCGTGCGGTGCGTGATCGTGGGCGAGATCTCGGACGTGACGGCGACGTCGGGACGGGGGCCGTTCGCGGCGGAGGTCAGGGCGCGAGCGGGTCCTGCGGGGCCGGTTCCCGCAGAGCCGGTTCCTGAGGGGCAGGTTCCTGGGGGGCTGGTTCTTGGCGGGGTGGCTGGTGGCGGGCCGGTTGCTGAGGGGTTGGCTCGTGAGGGGCAGGTTCCTGGGGGGCTGGTTCTTGGCGGGGTGGCTGGTGGCGGGCCGGTTGCTGAGGGGTTGGCTCGTGAGGGACCGACTCCTGGGGGACAGGTTCCTGACGGGCCGACTCCTGACGGGCTGGCTCGTGACGGGCCGACTCCTGACGGGCTGGCTCGTGACGGGCCGACTCCTGACGGGCTGGCTCGTGACGGGCCGACTCCTGAGGGGCCGACTCCTGACGGGCAGGTTCCTGGCGGGCCGGCTCGTGGCGGGCCGGTTGCTGGCGGGCTGGCTCGTGACGGGCCGACTCCTGACGGACCGGTTCCCTCGACGGCTCCTCCCCGGGAGGCGCACCGGGAGGCGCACCGGGAGTCGCTGCGGAAGGCGCCGCAGGCGGCTCCTCCGGCGCCCCCCGCAACAGCACCGTAAGCAGCCGTACCGCCCCCCTCTTGTGCAGCGGATCGTTGCCGTTGCCGCACTTGGGGGACTGGATGCAGGACGGGCAGCCGGCCTCGCACTCGCAGGAGGCGATGGCCTGGCGGGTGGCGGTCAGCCAGGCGCGGGCGGTGTGGAAGGCGCGCTCCGCGAAGCCCGCGCCCCCGGGGTGGCCGTCGTACACGAAGACCGTCGGCAACAGCGTGTCGGGGTGCAGCGGGATGGAGACGCCGCCGATGTCCCAGCGGTCGCAGGTGGCGAAGAGCGGCAGCATGCCGATCGACGCGTGCTCGGCGGCGTGCAGGGCGCCGCCGAGGATCTCCGGGTTGATCCGGGCGGCGTCCAGCTGGTCCTCGGTGACCGTCCACCACACGGCACGCGTGCGCAGCGTACGAGGAGGGAGGTCGAGTTTCGTCTCGCCCAGTACTTCGCCGGTGATGAGCCGTCGACGCAGGAAGGAGACCACTTGGTTGGTGACCTCGACGGAGCCGTAGCACAGGCGCCCGTCGCCCCAGGGGACCTCGATGTCGGTCTCCAGGACGGAGATCGCGGTCGTGTCCCGGGCGACCGTCGAATACGAGGGACTCGCCTGCTCGACCAGGGCGGCCGAGTCCTGAAGGTCCAGCGAGCGCACCAGGTACGTACGGCCCTGGTGCAGGTGCACCGCGCCCTCGTGCACGGTCGAGTGGGCGGCGCCCTCGTCGACCGTGCCCAGCAGGCGGCCCGTTCCGGCCTCGACGACCTGGATCGGCCGGCCGCCCCCGCCGCGGATGTCGGTGAGGTCGGCGGCCCGCTCCCGGCGGGTCCAGTGCCAGGCCTTCGTACGGCGGCGCAGCAGCTTCGCGGCCTCCAGCTGCGGGAGCAGCTCCTCGCAGGCCGGGCCGAACAGGTCCAGGTCCTCGTCCGTCAACGGCAGTTCGGCGGCCGCCGCGCACAGGTGCGGGGCGAGCACGTACGGGTTGTCGGGGTCGAGGACCGTGGACTCGACGGGCTGGTCGAACAGGGCCTCGGGGTGGTGGACGAGGAAGGTGTCCAGCGGGTCGTCACGGGCGACGAGGATGGCGAGGGCGCCCTGCCCGGACCGTCCGGCGCGGCCCGCCTGCTGCCACAGGGACGCGCGCGTGCCGGGGTAGCCGGCGATCAGTACGGCGTCCAGGCCGGAGACGTCGATGCCGAGTTCGAGCGCGGTCGTCGCGGCGAGGCCGAGGAGTTCGCCGGAGTGGAGGGCCTGTTCGAGGGCGCGGCGCTCCTCGGGGAGGTAGCCGCCGCGGTAGGCCGCGACGCGCCGGGCGAGTGACCGGTCGACCTCGGTGAGGCGCTCCTGGGCGATCACCGAGATCAGCTCGGCGCCGCGCCGGGAGCGTACGAAGGCGACCGTTCGCACGCCCTGGACGGCGAGGTCGGTCAGCAGGTCGGCCGTCTCGGCGGTGGCGGTGCGGCGGACCGGGGCGCCCTTCTCGCCCTGCATCTCGGTGAGCGGGGGCTCCCAGAGGGCGAACACCAGTTCGCCGCGAGGAGAGGCGTCGTCGGCGACCTCCACCACCGGCAGGCCGGTGAGGCGCCGGGCGGCCACCGAGGGCTCCGCGGCGGTCGCGGAGGCCAGCAGGAACACGGGAGAGGCGCCGTAGCGGGCGCAGAGGCGGCGCAGGCGGCGCAGCACCTGGGCGACGTGGGAGCCGAAGACGCCCCGGTAGGTGTGGCACTCGTCGATCACGACGTACTTCAAAGACCGCAGGAAGGAGGACCAGCGGGGGTGTGACGGGAGTATGCCCCGGTGGAGCATGTCGGGGTTGGTCAGGACGTAGTTGGCGTACTGGCGGACCCACTCGCGTTCCTCGAACGGCGTATCGCCGTCGTAGACCGCGGGGCGTAGCGAATTGCCCAGGGGTTGTGAAAGTTCCTTCACAGAACGGCACTGATCCGCCGCGAGAGCCTTCGTGGGGGCGAGGTAAAGGGCGGTGGCGCCGCGGCCGTTCGGGGCCTCCGAGCCGTCCAGCAGCGTCGACAGCACCGGGACGAGGTACGCCAGTGACTTGCCGGACGCCGTTCCGGTGGCCACGACGACCGAGTCGCCGTCCAGGGCGTGCTCGGCCGCGCGTGCCTGATGGGCCCAGGGATGCTCGATTCCGGCGGTCTGCACCGCCGCGATGACCTCGGAGCGGATCCGGTCCGGCCAGACGGCATGGCGACCCTCACGCGGGGGCAAGTGCTCCGTATGAGTGATGCGCGAAGCCCGGCTCGGCCCGGAGGCGAGCCGGTCCAGGACCGCGCCGGGCGAGAGCCGGAAGACGGGGTCCGCCGAGGTTCGATCGGATCGGTGATTCTTGGCCATCGGGACCGAGTGTGTCACTGGCGTGACGGACAATGGGACCAAGGCGTCGTGCACGCCTGCCGTAAGTGATTGAATGCCATCGCGGCTGGCGAACCGTCCTGGGAGCTTCAAGCCGAGGTTTCCCGAGGGGCGACCGCTCGATAGCAAGGTGCTGGAGGATCCGTGGACCTGTCCCTGTCGACCGAGACCATCGGCGATCGCACGATCGTCAGGGTCGGTGGCGAAATCGACGTATATACCGCGCCCAAGCTGCGCGAGCAGCTGGTCGAGCTGGTGAATGACGGCAGTTTCCACCTTGTCGTCGACATGGAGGGCGTGGACTTCCTCGACTCCACCGGTCTCGGCGTGCTGGTCGGCGGACTGAAGCGGGTGCGTGCCCATGAGGGCTCGCTGCGCCTGGTCTGCAACCAGGAGCGCATTCTCAAGATTTTCCGTATCACCGGCCTCACCAAGGTGTTCCCGATCCACACCTCGGTCGAGGAAGCGGTGGCGGCAACCGACTGATCACCGATCCCGGGCGGACGCGGGTCCGCCCGGGACGGCAGAAGTCAACGCGGGGTCCGGGCTCGGCGGCCCGGTCCCCTCACCGCACGCCCGTAGTTCCGAGGGGGATGCATGGCCACCGTTGAACTCCGCTTCAGCGCGCTGCCCGAGCACGTCAGGACCGCCCGACTGGTGGCGGCAGCGGTGGCGCGCAGGGCCGGAGTGGACGAGGCCGTTCTCGACGAGGTCAGGCTCGCTGTCGGCGAGGCCTGCACCCGTGCCGTCGGACTGCACCAGAACGGCGGCATCACGGCGCCGGTGAAGGTGTCGCTCATCGAGGAGGAGAAACAGTTCTCCATCGAGGTCGGCGACGAGGCACCGCGTGCGGCGCCCGGCGACCGGGCTCCCGGTGCCGCGGGCGAAGACCCCGACGCCGAGATGGAGGAGGACGAGATGGGCCTCGCGGTCATCAGCGGGCTCGTCGACGACGTGGAGGTCACCGCCGGCGAACGCGGTGGGCTGATCCGTATGACCTGGCCGACCGCGTCCCCGATCGCGGTGCTTCCCTGACGTCACCGCTACACCCGCATCACCTGGAGGGCCCTGCTGAGCAGGGCCCTCCGGGTTTTTTCCCGGCGGTTTTCCGCGCGCCTCTCGAATTCGTGAAGGAATTCACGATCAATTCGGATCATCCGATCGGCTGAAAATGCTTTCGAGGCGTTACCGGGGTGTTGGCAGATTCCGTTTACCGCGTACTGTTTTGATCAGGAACAGATCTCTAGAATCCGTCCACAATCTTGAGCTCAGCCCAAGCGTCAAGGAGGACGAATGGCGGGGCTTTCTTCCCCAGACCAGATGGATCACTCCACAGCCCTCGCGGCCGCGGTACTGACGGACGGCAACCGAGTCCTGGTGTCGGTCATCGGCGTCGTGGCCCTGGCCGCCCTTGTGGTGGCAGGCGTCCTGGTGCGCCAGGTACTCGCGGCGGGCGAGGGCACCGACAGCATGAAGAAGATCGCGAAGGCGATCCAGGAGGGCGCGAACGCCTACCTGGCCCGGCAGTTGCGCACGCTGGGCGTATTCGCCGTCGTGGTGTTCTTCCTGCTCATGCTGCTGCCCGCGGACGACTGGAATCAGCGCGCGGGCCGATCAGTGTTCTTCTTGATCGGCGCGGCGTTCTCGGCAGCCACCGGTTATATCGGTATGTGGCTCGCCGTACGGAGCAATGTGCGCGTCGCCGCCGCCGCGCGCGAGGCGACTCCGGCGGCGGGCGAGCCGGAAAAGGATCTCACCGCCGTCTCGCACAAAGCCATGAAGATCGCTTTCCGCACGGGCGGCGTCGTCGGCATGTTCACGGTGGGGCTCGGTCTGCTGGGCGCCTCCTGCGTGGTGCTGGTGTACGCGGCCGACGCGCCGAAGGTCCTGGAGGGCTTCGGTCTCGGCGCGGCGCTCATCGCGATGTTCATGCGGGTCGGCGGCGGCATCTTCACCAAGGCCGCCGACGTCGGCGCCGACCTGGTCGGCAAGGTCGAGAAGGGCATTCCGGAGGACGATCCGCGCAATGCCGCGACCATCGCCGACAACGTGGGCGACAACGTCGGCGACTGCGCGGGCATGGCGGCCGACCTCTTCGAGTCGTACGCCGTGACGCTGGTCGCCGCGCTGATCCTCGGCAAGGCGGCCTTCGGCGACGCCGGACTCGCGTTCCCGCTGCTCGTCCCCGCGATCGGCGTGATCACGGCGATGATCGGCATCTTCGCCGTGGCCCCGCGCCGCGCCGACCGCAGCGGCATGTCCGCGATCAACCGCGGGTTCTTCATCTCCGCGGTGATCTCGCTCGTACTGGTGGCGGTGGCGGTCTTCGTCTACCTGCCCGGAAAGTACTCCAACCTCGAGGGCGTCACCGACGCCTCGATCCTGGACAAGGGCGGCGACCCGCGGATCCTCGCGGTCGTCGCGGTGGCCATCGGTATCGTGCTAGCCGCCCTGATCCAGCAGTTGACCGGCTACTTCACCGAGACGACCCGCCGACCGGTACGGGACATCGGCAAGACCTCGCTGACCGGCCCGGCCACCGTCGTCCTCGCCGGCATCTCGATCGGGCTCGAATCGGCCGTCTACACCGCTTTGTTGATCGGCCTCGGCGTGTACGGGGCGTTCCTGCTCGGCGGTACGTCGATCATGCTGGCGCTGTTCGCGGTGGCGCTGGCCGGCACGGGCCTGCTCACCACGGTCGGTGTGATCGTCGCCATGGACACCTTCGGGCCGGTCTCCGACAACGCGCAGGGCATCGCCGAGATGTCCGGCGACGTCACAGGCGCGGGCGCCCAGGTGCTCACCAACCTGGACGCGGTCGGCAACACCACCAAGGCCATCACCAAGGGCATCGCCATCGCCACCGCCGTCCTCGCGGCTTCAGCGCTCTTCGGGTCGTACCGGGACGCGATCACGACCGGAGCGCAGGACGTCGGCGAGAAACTCACCGGGCCTGATGCGCCGTTGACCCTGATCATGGACATCTCGCAGCCCAACAACCTCGTCGGTCTCATCGCGGGCGCGGCGGTCGTGTTCCTGTTCTCGGGGCTCGCGATCAACGCCGTGTCGCGGTCGGCGGGTTCCGTGGTGTACGAGGTGCGGCGGCAGTTCCGTGAGCATCCCGGGATCATGGACTACAGCGAGGAGCCGGAGTACGGCAAGGTCGTGGACATCTGCACCAGGGATGCCCTGCGCGAGCTCGCCACGCCCGGGCTGCTCGCCGTGTTGTCGCCCATCTTCATCGGGTTCACGCTCGGTGTCGGCGCCCTCGGCGCGTTCCTGGCCGGTGCGATCGGCGCCGGCACGCTGATGGCCGTGTTCCTCGCCAACTCCGGTGGTGCGTGGGACAACGCGAAGAAACTCGTCGAGGACGGCCACCACGGCGGCAAGGGCAGCGAAGCCCACGCCGCCACGGTGATCGGCGACACGGTCGGCGACCCCTTCAAGGACACCGCCGGTCCCGCGATCAACCCCCTGCTGAAGGTGATGAACCTGGTGGCGCTGCTCATCGCGCCCGCGGTCATCAAGTTCAGTTACGGCGACGACGAGAACATCGGCGTACGGATCGTGATCGCGATCCTGGCGTTCCTGGTGATCGCGGGCGCGGTCTACGTCTCCAAGCGGCGCGGGATCGCCGTGGGTGACGAAGACAACGCGGAGCAGTCGTCCAAGCCCGTGGATCCGGCGGTGGTCTCGTAGGCGGCTTCACGGGGCCCAGCTCAAGGAGCGGGCGGGCGGCGCGAATTGACGTGCCGCCCGCCCGCTCCCCGCATGTTCACGCCCTCGCCGTGAGCCTTCTCTCTCCGGTGCAAATCGCCATAATGAGGGTCTTCATGGACGTCCGGCCTGCGAGTGTCACCCACTTGGCGTGTATGTTCCGGGGCCGGGAGCCATGGAAGGGACCAATCCGGTGAACAAGAAGCTCGCGGCCGCACTGTCCGGCGGTGCGGTACTGGTAATGGCGCTGTCGGCATGCAGCAGCGACGACGGCAACGAGAAGCTGGATGCCTGGGCGAAGCAGGTCTGCGACGCGGTGCCGGCGCAGAACACGAAGATCACGGCTGCCTACGCCGCGATCACGAAGGCGGCCAAGGACACCACCAGCACGCCGGAGAACCTGCAGAAGACCGACTCCCAGGCCTTCCAGGACCTGGCTGACGGCTACAAGGCGCGCGCGACCGTCCTCACCGAGGCCGGCGCACCCCCGGACATCGAGGACGGCGCGAAGAAGCAGCAGGACGCCGTCAAGAAGCTCACCGCCCTGTCCGCGTCGTACGCCGACCTGAAGAAGCAGATCGACGCGCTCAGCACGAAGGACCAGGGGAAGTTCGCGTCCGGGCTGGACGACATCTCGACCGAGATGGAAAAGGTGGAGCAGCAGCGCAAGACCGCGTTCGACTCCCTGAAGCAGCTCGAGAAGGGCGATGCCAAGCAGGCGCTGACCAAGCAGACGGGTTGCCAGAAGGCGTCCGCCTCGGCCCCGGCCACCGACAGCTGAGTCACCTCGCGGCGGGCCGCGGGCCACAATGGGGGCGTGAGTAACTCCAGCCCGTCCCCCCTGCCCGCCTCCGACCGCCCCGACGTCACCGCCCGACTGCGGGACGCCCTGCTCGGGGCCTCCTTCACCGCCGACGGACTGCTCGAACTGCTGGGCGCCCCCGCGTACGCGGCGCTCGCCCGCAGCGAGACCGTGCCGGCACTCCGGGCGACACGCGGCGACACGCCGCTGGAGATGCTCGTACGGCTGTTCCTGTTGCAGCAGCCCGTGCCGCACGCGCGCGTGGAGGGCGTTCTGCCCGTCGCCGCGTGCCTGGAGAGCGGGTGGCTGGTCCCGGTCGGCTCGGACTCCGGCTCCGTTGGCGACGAGGTCGCCGCGACCGTGGACGTACGGCCGTACGGCGGGCCCGGCGGCGAGGACTGGTTCATCGTGTCCGACCTGGGGTGCGCGGTCGGCGGGGCGGGCGGCATCGGCAGCCGGGACGAGGGCGTCGTCCTCGGGGTCGGTGGTGCCTCCACGACCCTGGCCGGTATCGCCGTCCGCATGCCCGTCTCCGCCGCCCTCGACCTTGGCACCGGCTCCGGGATCCAGGCGCTGCACGCGGTCCAGCACGCCACGCGCGTGACGGCGACCGACGTCAACCCGCGCGCGCTGCACATCACCGCGCTCACGCTCGCCCTGTCCGGTGCCCCGGCCGCCGATCTGCGGGAGGGCTCGCTGTTCGAGCCGGTCCGGGACGACGAGACGTTCGACCTGATCGTGTCCAACCCGCCCTTCGTGATCTCTCCGGGCGCCCGGCTGACGTACCGCGACGGCGGAATGGGCGGGGACGATCTGTGCCGCACGCTCGTTCAGCAGGCGGGGGAGCGGCTGCGTGAGGGCGGGTTCGCGCAGTTCCTCGCCAACTGGCAGCACCTGGAAGGGGAGGACTGGCAGGACAGGCTCAGGTCGTGGGTGCCGCGCGGGTGCGACGCGTGGATCGTGCAGCGCGAGGTGCAGGACGTCACGCAGTACGCCGAGTTGTGGCTCAGGGACGCCGGTGACCACCAGGGTGACCCGGCCGAGTACCAGGCGCGGTACGACGCGTGGCTGGACGAGTTCGAGGCGCGCAAGGTGCGGGCCGTCGGCTTCGGCTGGATCACGCTGCGGAAGACGGGTACCGCGGTGCCCTCCGTCACCGTGGAGGAGTGGCCGCATCCGGTCGAACAGCCGCTCGGCGATACGGTCCGGGCACACTTCGACCGCCTCGACTACCTACGGGAGCACGACGACGCGGCCCTGCTCGCGGCGCATTTCAAGCTCGCCGCCGAGATCGTCCAGGAGCAGGTCGGACTGCCCGGCGCCGAGGACCCGGAGCACGTGGTGCTGCGTCAGAACCGCGGCATGCGCCGGGCCACCAAGGTGGACACGGTCGGCGCGGGCTTCGCGGGCGTGTGCGACGGCACGCTGAGCGCGGGCCGCATCCTGGACGCCATCGCCCAACTGGTGGGCGAGGACCCGGTGTTGCTGCGCGACCGGACGCCCGCGCAGATCCGGCTGCTGGTGGAGCAGGGGTTCATCGAGCCGGCGTGATGCCGGTGGACGGTCATGGCTCTCTTCGCGGGCCATGGGTGGTCATCACGAGGAATCTTGGCTGGGGACTTTCTTGTGTTCCTTCGCCCCAGGCGTTGCGCGGCCGCGTCGTCCCCGCGTTCACCCGGGGTTCGTCTGTCCGCCTCCCGTGCGTGTCAGCCTCCACAGACTGGACACTCGCAGACTGAGAAAAGGGGCACACAGAGTCATGGAGAGGGGACCGGCGATCTTCGCGGGAGTGGTGTTCGCGCTGTTCGGAGGAGGGCTCCTGCTGTGGACCGCGGCCCGCGTGCGGCACCGTGAACCGATCGCCCACGGTGTGAGCCCTGTCGCATCGGCGACCGTCGCGAGCCTCGCCGCGGTGAGCGCGCTGGCCCTCGGAACCTGGTGCTTCGCGCGGGTGTGAGTACCGCGCGAGAGCTGCGGCTCCGATAATTGGGAGGTAACCCTCCGGATAAGCTCGAAAAGGCCGGTGGGCACTCCGGGCGGCAGGAATGGCGGTAGTCGGGTTACCGTTCGAGTGGCCGTTGCGGGCTTTTCCCGTTTGACACGGGGGCGGGATGTACCGTCACACTCCGCAGCGTCACCATGACCCGACCCCGGGACGAAGACCTGGGGAGGCCCCAGCGTCGACCGGAGAGAAGAGCGAAGTTGTCCCCGACCAGCGAGACCGCACACGGCGGCCGCCGACTCGTCATCGTCGAGTCGCCTGCCAAGGCGAAGACGATCAAGGGCTATCTCGGCCCAGGCTACGTCGTCGAAGCGAGCGTCGGGCACATCCGCGACCTCCCCAACGGCGCCGCGGAGGTGCCCGAGAAGTACACCGGCGAGGTCCGCCGCCTCGGCGTGGACGTCGAACACGACTTCCAGCCCATCTACGTGGTCAACGCCGACAAGAGGGCCCAGGTCAAGAAGCTCAAGGACCTGCTGAAGGATTCCGACGAGCTCTTCCTCGCCACCGATGAGGACCGCGAGGGCGAGGCGATCGCCTGGCACCTCCAGGAGGTGCTGAAGCCCAAGGTCCCGGTCAAGCGGATGGTCTTCCACGAGATCACCAAGGCCGCGATCCAGGCCGCCGTCGCCAACCCGCGCGAGCTGAACCAGAAGCTGGTCGACGCCCAGGAGACCCGCCGCATCCTCGACCGCCTCTACGGCTACGAGGTCTCGCCGGTCCTGTGGAAGAAGGTCATGCCGCGGCTGTCCGCCGGCCGTGTCCAGTCCGTCGCCACCCGACTCGTCGTGGAGCGGGAACGCGAGCGCATCGCGTTTCGTTCTGCTGAGTACTGGGACCTGACGGGCACCTTCTCGACCGGCCGCGCGGGGGATGCCTCGGACCCGTCGTCGCTGGTCGCCCGCCTCCAGACCGTCGACGGCAGGCGGGTCGCGCAGGGCCGCGACTTCGACTCCCTGGGACAGATCAAGAGCGCGAACACCCTCCACCTCGACGAGGCGGGCGCCCGCGCGCTGGCCGCAGCCCTGGAGAACACCCAGTTCTCGGTGCGGTCCGTCGAGTCCAAGCCGTACCGCCGCTCGCCGTACGCCCCGTTCCGTACGACGACGCTCCAGCAGGAAGCTTCGAGGAAGCTCGGCTTCGGCGCGAAGGCGACCATGCAGGTCGCCCAGAAGCTGTACGAGAACGGCTACATCACGTACATGCGTACGGACTCCACGACGCTGAGCGACACCGCCGTCGCGGCCGCTCGTGCCCAGGTCACGCAGCTGTACGGCGGCGACTACCTGCCGGCGCAGCCGCGGACGTACGCCGGAAAGGTCAAGAACGCGCAGGAGGCGCACGAGGCGATCCGCCCCTCGGGCGACCGCTTCCGCACGCCTGGCGAGACCGGGCTGACCGGCGACCAGTTCAGGCTCTACGACCTGATCTGGAAGCGGACGGTCGCTTCCCAGATGAAGGACGCGACCGGTAACTCGGTCACGGTGAAGATCGGTGGCGCCGCCGCCGACGGCCGGGACGTCGAGTTCAGCGCCTCCGGCAAGACGATCACCTTCCACGGCTTCCTGAAGGCGTACGTCGAGGGCGCCGACGACCCGAACGCCGAGCTGGACGACCGCGAGCGCCGCCTGCCCCAGGTGAGCGAGGGCGACGCGCTGGGTGCCGAGGAGATCACGGTCGACGGGCACGCCACCAAGCCCCCGGCCCGCTACACCGAGGCCAGCCTGGTCAAGGAGCTCGAAGAGCGCGAGATCGGCCGCCCGTCGACGTACGCGTCGATCATCGGCACGATCCTCGACCGCGGCTACGTCTTCAAGAAGGGCACGGCTCTCGTGCCGTCCTTCCTGTCCTTCGCCGTGGTCAACCTCCTGGAGAAGCACTTCGGGCGGCTCGTCGACTACGACTTCACCGCCAAGATGGAGGACGACCTCGACCGCATCGCCCGCGGTGAGGCGCGGGCCGTGCCGTGGCTGAAGCGGTTCTACTTCGGCAAGGGCACCGGAAACGGCGGTGCGGCGGAGGCCGGCAACGGCGACGGGGACCACCTCGGTGGCCTCAAGGAGCTGGTGACCGACCTGGGCGCGATCGACGCCCGCGAGGTGTCGTCGTTCCCCGTGGGCGGCGACATCATGCTCCGGGTCGGCCGCTACGGCCCGTACGTCGAGCGTGGCGAGAAGGACTCCGAGAACCACCAGCGCGCGGACGTGCCCGAGGACCTGGCGCCGGACGAGCTGAGCGTCGAGTACGCGGAGGAGCTGCTCGCCAAGCCGAGCGGCGACTTCGAGCTCGGCGCCGACCCGGCCACGGGTCATCAGATCATCGCCAGGGACGGCCGCTACGGCCCGTACGTCACCGAGGTGCTCCCCGAGGGCACCCCGAAGACCGGCAAGAACGCCGTGAAGCCGCGCACCGCCTCGCTGTTCAAGTCGATGTCGCTGGACACGGTGACGCTCGAGGACGCCCTCAAGCTGATGTCGCTGCCGCGTGTCGTCGGCACCGACGCGGACGGCGTGGAGATCACCGCGCAGAACGGCCGCTACGGCCCGTACCTGAAGAAGGGCACGGACTCGCGGTCCCTCCAGACCGAGGACCAGCTCTTCACGATCACGCTGGAAGAGGCACAGGCGATCTACGCCCAGCCCAAGCAGCGTGGCCGCGCGGCCGCCAAGCCGCCGCTGAAGGAGCTGGGCGAGGACCCGGTCAGCAAGAAGCCGGTCGTCGTCAAGGACGGTCGCTTCGGGCCGTACGTCACCGACGGGGAGACCAACGCGACCCTGCGCTCCGGCGACAGCGTCGAGGAGATCACCCCGGAGCGCGGCTTCGAACTGCTCGCCGAGAAGCGGGCGAAGGCGCCCGCCAAGAAGACGGCGAAGAAGGCCCCCGCGAAGAAGGCTCCGGCCAAGAAGGCGACGGCCGCCAAGACCGCGGCGAAGAAGACGACGACGGCCGCCAAGAAGACGACGGCGAAGACCACCGCCAAGAAGACCACCGCGAAGAAGGCGACGGCTTCGAAGACGGCGTCCGAGGACTGAGGTTCTGAGGACTGAGGTTCTGAGGACTGCGGCTGCGTCGGACTGTGCCGGACTGTGCCGGACTGTGCCGGGCTGTGCCGGGCTGTGTGGAACGGCTCGCGTGAAGGCCCGTTCCAGGCCCGTTCCTTCAGGTTCGGTTCGCAAAGCGAACGCTCCGGCATCAGTTTGGTGTCGGGGCGTGCGCACGTTCGGACGGGCGAGGCAGGCTGTCGGTGGCGCCCGATAGGCTGAAAGCATGACCCGAGCCGAGCAGCCAACGGCCCTTCACCCGGCCCCCGACGACGCCCTGGTCGCGGACTCCCGCGAGCGCGCCGTCCGCGCCCTGCTGCGCCGCCCGCAGCTGAAACGGCTGTGGAGCGCGCAACTCGTGGGCGGTGTCGGCGATATCCTCGCCCTTTTGGTGCTGGTCGCCCTCGCCCTCCAGGCGGCGATCGACCAGGGCTCCTTCGGGGGCGGATACCGGGGCGTGGCGTTCGCAGTGGCGACCGTTTTCGGGGTGCGCATCCTGGCGACGCTGCTCTTCGGGGCCGTTCTCCTCGGCCCGCTGACCTCGCTCACCTCCCAGGAGGGCCCGCTCGACCGCCGCTGGACCATGGTCGGCGCGGACGGGCTGCGGGCCGCGGTGCTCATCGTGGCCCCCCTGTGGATCGACTGGATGCCCGACGACGCCCTGGCCGTCCTCCTGGTCACCGCCTTCGTGACCGGTGTCGCCGAGCGCTTCTGGACGGTGTGCCGCGAGAGCGCGGCGCCCGCCCTTCTTCCGGCCCCGCCGCCGGAGGGCGCGACGGTGCGCCCGCTGCCGGACCACATGGACGCCCTGCGCCGCCTGTCGCTGCGTACGAGCTTCGTGGCGATCCCGCTCGCCGCCGCCGCGCTCGTCGTCGCGGGGCTGCTCAACAACCTGCTGGGCTCCGGAATCGCCTGGTTCGCCCAGCACCAGGCGGCCCTCGCCGCGTACGTCGCGGCCGGGCTGTTCGCCGCGTCCCTGTCCGTGCTGAGCTTCCTGGAACTGCCCGACACGCGCACCCCGCGCGCGCGTTCGCCGCTGGAGGGGCTGCGCCGCCCCAAGACGGGCACGGGCGTCGACAAGGGCCGCACCGGCGCGATCCCGCTGCTGGTGCTCGCCTGCGCTGCCGTGGCCGCGGCGGTGGCGGCCGCGGTCGCCGTGTCCGTGCTGCACGCCAAGGACCTGGGCGGCGGCCCGGTGATGTACGGCCTGCTGGTGGGCGCGCTGACCGGCGGAGTGGTCGTCGGCATCCGTACGGCACCCTCCGTCCTGCCCACGTTGTCGCGGCGCCGTCTGCTGGCGCTGGCGCTCGCCTTCACCGGCGTCGCGCTGCTGGCCGCCGGGCTCGACCCGGACGTCACCAGCGTGGTGCTGATCGTGGCGCTGGCCGGTGTCGGCGCGGGCGTGGCCGCCAACACCGGGCACACGCTGCTCGACCAGGAGGCCGAGGACCACCGGCGGGCCCGCACGACCGAGCACCTGCACGCGGTCGTACGCGTGTGCGTGGCGCTCGGCGCGGTGATCGCGCCCCTGGTGGCGGCGGCGATCGGCCCGCACCGCCTGGAGAACGGCAAGTTCGTGTTCGCGCACGGCGGCGCGGCGTTCACGCTGATGCTGATCGGCGCGCTGCTGCTGCCGGTGGCCGCGCTGGTGCTGGCCAAGGTCGACGACCGGTCCGGCGTGCCGCTGCGGCACGACCTGCGGGACGCGCTGCTCGGCGGCGACGACCCCGTGACGGCTCCCGCGGGCAACGGCTTCTTCATCGCCCTGGAGGGCGGCGACGGGGCCGGGAAGTCCACGCAGGCCGAGGCGCTCGCCGAGTGGATCCGGGCCAAGGGGCACGAGGTCGTCGTGACGCGCGAGCCGGGGGCGACTCCGGTGGGCAAGCGGCTGCGGTCGATCCTGCTGGACGTGTCGAGCGCCGGCCTCTCGCACCGCGCGGAGGCGCTGCTGTACGCGGCGGACCGCGCGGAGCACGTCGACACCGTGGTGCGGCCCGCCCTGGAGCGGGGCGCGGTGGTCATCTCGGACCGGTACATCGACTCGTCGGTGGCCTATCAGGGAGCGGGACGCGACCTGTCCCCGACGGAGATCGCCCGGATCAACCGGTGGGCGACGAACGGGCTCGTGCCGCACCTGACCGTGCTCCTCGATGTCTCCCCGGAGATCGCGCGCGAGCGGTTCACCGAGGCCCCGGACCGGCTGGAGTCGGAGCCGGCCGAGTTCCACGCGCGCGTGCGGTCCGGTTTCCTGACGCTGGCCGCGGCCGACCCCGGGCGCTACCTGGTGGTGGACGCCGGTCAGGAGCCCGAATCCGTCACGACCGTCGTACGGCACCGCCTCGACCAGATGCTGCCGCTGTCCGAGGCCGAGGTGAAGGCCCAGGAGGAGGCGCGGAAGAAGGCCGAGGAGGAGGCCCGCCGCAAGGCCGAGGAAGAGGCCGCCCGCAAGGCCGAGGAGGAGCGCCTGGAGCGCGAGCGCCTGGAGCAGCTGGAGCGCCTGCGTGCCGAGGAGGAGGAGCGCAAGCGGCGCGAGCTGGAGGAGGCGCAGCGGCGCGAGGCCGAACGGCAGGCGGAGGAGGCCCGGCTGCGGGCCGAGGAAGCCCGTCGGCGGGCCGAGGAGGAGCGGGTGCGGCTCCTCGCGGAGGAGAAGGTGCGGGCCGAGGAAGAAGCGCGCAGGAAGGCCGAGGAGGACCGGCGGCGCAAGCAGGCCGAGGAGGAGGCGCGGCTGCGTGCCGAGGCCGAGGCGCGGCGCCTGGAGAAGCAGCGGAAGGCCGAGGAGGCACTGCTGCGGGCCGAGGAGGCACGACGACTGGCCGAGCAGGCGACGGCCGCTGCGGAGGCCGGGCCCGCGCAGCCGACGGCTCCGGCTGCGGACGCCTCGCGCAGGCCGCCGGCCGCCGGTGCCACGCCGCCGGACGCGGCGACCGTACCGACGCCGGTGGTGACGCCGACGAACGCGTCGGGCGGGCCGGTGGACGAGACGGCGGTGTTGCCGCGGGTCCGGGACGAACGGGCCGAGGGCGAGCATCGTGAACAGGCCGATGACCGGTTTTCGTCCGGTGAGCGGTCTACGTCCGCTGGCCGGTCGTCGGCCGATGACGACCGGTCGTCCCGGGAGCCCGATTCCGAGGTGACGACCGAGCTGCCGCAGCCGCCGGTTCCGCCGGGGGCGGCCGATGAAACGGCCGTACTGCGCCCCGTGCCGGGTGCCGCGGACGAGACGGCGGTGCTGCCGCAGGTTCCCCCGGGTGCCGCGGACGAGACGGCCGTACTGCCTCCCGTGCCGGGTGAGACTCCCGCGGACCGGGTTCCGCCCGGGTTCTTCCGGGACGAGCGGCCGGGGCCGCGGCCGGACGGGACCGAGGACCGCACGCGTGAGCTGCCGCAGGTCGACGAGGAGGGGGCGCCTCGGCGGCGTGCGCGCTCTGACTGGGCCGAGGAGACCCCGCTGGACGATCTGCCGACGCTGGCGGACGAACTGCTCGGGCCGCGCGACGCGGACGAGGAGGCCGACGAGGGGCGTGGGCGGCGCGGGCGGGGGCGTCGGGGCTGAGCCTCGTCGTTTCCCGTCGTTCCTCGTCGTTCCCGGTCGTTCCCCGTCGTCCCGTCGGCCGGGATCGCGTGTGCCGGCCGATGGCCGCTGCGTGCGGGCCCGCTGTGTGCGGGCCCGCTGTGTGCCGGACCCGTTGTCAGTGGTCGCCCCCACAATGGATCCCGCAAGGTGAAACGTGACGAAAGGGCGGGGTGAGGGATGACCGTCTGGGACGACCTGGTCGGCCAGGAGAGGGTGAGTGAGCAGCTCGCTGCCGCCGCCCGGGATGCCGACGCCCTGGTCACCGCGGCCACCGCGGACACGCCGCCGCCCGAGGCGTCGAAGATGACGCACGCCTGGCTGTTCACGGGGCCGCCCGGGGCCGGCCGGAACCAGGCGGCGCGGGCCTTCGCCGCCGCACTTCAGTGCGTCAGCCCCGACCGCGCCCTCGGCGGAGCCCCCGGCTGCGGATTCTGTGACGGTTGTCATACGGCGCTGATCGGCACCCACGCCGACGTCAGCTCCGTCGCCGCCGTCGGCTCGCAGATCCTCGCCGACGACATGCGGGACACCGTCCGCAAGTCGTTCACGTCACCGGCGACCGGCCGCTGGCAGGTCATCCTCGTGGAGGACGCCGAGCGGCTGAACGAGAAGTCGGCCAACGCCGTCCTCAAGGCCGTGGAGGAGCCCGCCCCCCGCACGGTGTGGCTGCTGTGCGCGCCCTCCATCGAGGACGTGCTGCCGACCATCCGCTCCCGCTGCCGCCACCTGAACCTCTCGACGCCGTCGGTCGACGCCGTGGCCGACATGCTCGTACGCCGTGAGGGCGTCGAGCCGGCCGCCGCCATGGCCGCCGCCCGCGCCACCCAGGGCCACGTCGACCGGGCGCGCCGTCTGGCCACCGACCCGGCCGCGCGCGAGCGCCGGGCGGCCGTGCTGAAGCTGCCGCTGCGGGTCGCGGACATCGGCGGCTGTCTCAAGGCCGCCCAGGAGCTGGTCGACGCGGCGGCCGAGGACGCCAAGCAACTCGCCGAGGAGACGGACGGCAAGGAGACCGAGGAGCTCAAGGCGGCGATGGGCGCGTCCCAGGGCGGCCGGATGCCGCGCGGCACGGCCGGCGTGATGAAGGACCTGGAGGACAAGCAGAAGCGCCGCAGGACACGAACGCAGCGCGACAGCCTCGACGTCGCGCTCACCGACCTCACCGCCTTCTACCGCGATGTCCTCGCCCTCCAGCTCGGCTCCCGGGTCGCGATCGCCAACGCCGACGCCCAGGACACCCTCGAGCGGCTCGCCGGCGGCGGCACCCCGGAGTCCACACTCCGCCGCATCGAGGCGATCGCCGCCTGCCGCGAGGCACTCGACCGCAATGTGGCCCCGCTGCTGGCGGTGGAGGCGATGACGATGGCGCTCAGATCGGGTTGACCACGTCGGGCTCAGATCGGGTCGACCACGTCAGGTTGACCGCGTTCACTCGTCCGAGGCATGGCGCGCACGGAGAGCATCCGTGTCGGTGCGCAGAGTTACGCTCTGTTGATGTACACCAGGCGCAGCTCCCGCCCGAGCACGACAGCAGACCGGACCGACCGGCCCGGCCCGAGCCGCCGAAGGCGCGGCACGCGCAGAGCCCGCACCGGCGGTGTCCTCCTCGCCGCCGCCACGCTGCTCGCCTCCGCCTGCTCCGCGGGAAGCTCGGCGAGTTCCGGCTCGGCGGCCGAGGCCGCGCTCGCCGCGCTGCCGCGTGCCATGCCCGCCGCCCTCGAGTCGTACTACGGCCAGAAGGTGAGCTGGCGCGAGTGCGGAGTCCCCGGCTTCCAGTGCGGCACGCTGAAGGCGCCGCTCGACTACGCGAACCCGGCCGCCGGTGACATCCGCCTCGCCGTCACGCGCAGGAAGGCCACGGGCCCGGGCAAGCCGCTGGGCTCGCTGCTCGTCAACCCGGGCGGGCCGGGCGGCTCGGCTGTCGGCTACCTCCAGGCGTACGCCGGGATCGGCTACCCGGCACAGGTCCGCGCCCGCTACGACATGGTCGCGGTCGATCCGCGCGGCGTCGCCCGCAGCGAGCCCGTCGAATGCCTCGACGGGCGGGACATGGACACGTACACGCAGACGGACTTCACGCCCGACGACGAGCGGGAGACGGCCGAACTCGTCGACGCGTACAAGAAGTTCGCCGAGGGCTGCGGCGCCCACTCGCCGAAGCTGCTCCGTCATGTCTCCACCGTCGAGACGGCCCGGGACATGGACATCGTGCGCGCGGCGCTGGGCGACGCCAAGCTGAACTACGTGGGGGCGTCGTACGGGACGTTCCTCGGGGCGACGTACGCCGGCCTCTTCCCGGACCGGGCGGGCCGGCTGGTCCTGGACGGCGCGATGGACCCCACGCTGCCCGCCCGCCGGCTGAACCTTGACCAGACGGCGGGCTTCGAGACGGCGTTCCAGTCGTTCGCGAAGGACTGCGTGCGGCAGCCGGACTGCCCGCTGGGCGGCAAGGGCACGACGCCCGGTCAGGTCGGCCAGAACCTCAACACGTTCTTCGAGAAGCTCGACGCGCACCCGATCCCCACCGGCGACGCGGACGGCCGCGAGCTCGGCGAGTCCCTCGCCACCACCGGCGTGATCGCGGCGATGTACGACGAGGGCGCCTGGGCGCAACTGCGCGAGGCACTGAACTCGGCGATGAAGGAGAACGACGGCGCGGGCCTGCTCGTCCTCTCCGACGGCTACTACGAGCGTGACGCCGGCGGCCGCTACGCGAACCTGATGTCCGCCAACGCCGCCGTGAACTGCCTGGACCTCCCGCCCGCCTTCGACACTCCCGACGAGGTCGAGCGGGCGCTCCCCGCCTTCGAGGAGGCGTCCCCCGTCTTCGGCGAGGGCCTCGCCTGGGCCTCCCTGAACTGCGCGTACTGGCCGGTACAGGCCACGGGCGAGCCGCATCGCATCGAGGCGAAGGGCGCGGCCCCGATCATCGTGGTCGGCACCACCCGCGACCCGGCGACGCCATACCGCTGGGCCCGCTCCCTGGCCGCCCAGCTCTCCTCCGCCCGCCTCCTCACCTACGAGGGCGACGGCCACACCGCCTACGGCCGCGGCAGCACCTGCATCGACTCCACGATCAACGCCTACCTGCTCCGCGGCACCCCTCCGACGGACGGGAAACGCTGTTCATAGCCCTGCGGCCGGCCCCGGGACCAGGCCCCCGGGGCCGGTTCGGAGCACCCTCGGAAACTGTGTAGACTTACCGGCGTTGCTGATCGCACCATGGTGCAGACGGCGCGCCGCCTTAGCTCAGATGGCCAGAGCAACGCACTCGTAATGCGTAGGTCTCGGGTTCGAATCCCGAAGGCGGCTCCATGGTGAACCCCAGGTCAGGCCTCTGACCTGGGGTTTGTTGTTTTGGTTGACCTTGGAATTCGGGCTAATCGGGCACGTGTGGTCTGTGCATCGCAATGCGTAGGTCTGCAGTTTGCGGTCGGCGGCGGTTTTGCTCTGTAGGGCTGTGAACTGGTCTTTTGCATCTTGGGGTCACTCTTTTTCGGGCTGTTCGGATTGGCGTGGTGGCCATGTGGTGGCCGAGCGTGCAGACCGGCTCCCGGGTAACCGCGAAATTGGTGGTTCACAGGGGAACGGTGGTTGTGGCATCCCGACAGTAGGGGCGTGCTCTTTGGACACTCCCAGGGGATGAGCCTGAACCTGGCTTTTACGTGTTGCGACTGCTGGATTCACGTGAACGGTTTCCGGTGGACAGAGCGGTGGACAGCCGTGCAGTGGCGGTGCAGATAGCGGCCGAACTCCGCGTTGAGGACTGTCTTGTCTGACCTTGGCGGCAGTGGGCCCGTTGTCTCTCCGGATTAGATGGTTTGGGGTATTTTTGTAGGGGTTGGTCTGCCTCGCCTGGTGTCCGAGAAGGTGAAGCGTTTGACCGGGCCGCCGTATGGCTGATCCAAGCCGGCTCGCACGAGATCGTCTTCGGTGACGCCGCGGGCTGGCCGCGCACGCCGTAGCTGCCGAGGTTGTGGACACCGGGGGGCGGCCTCGGTCTGGAGCGCGGCCCTCCCGGTGCACGGTGAGGCTGAGCGTCTCGAAGAAGTCCCGGTCGGGCCGGCCGTCCCCGGTCTCGGGAGGCCCGTGCCGGTGCTCCAGAAGGGCCAGAGCTGTGTCCCGCAGCGCGTCGTGTGCCTCGCGGGCCGGGTCACCTTCAGGGCCACCCCCTCCCTACGGGCGTCTGCCTGCCGATTCTTCACAGACCTTGTTGCATGAGTGGTGCCCGAGCAGCAGGCCGGAGTCGAGGGTGGTCGACTTGGACCGGATGGATGGGCCCTCGAGCCCGTGTGCAGCACCTCGGCCATCAGGCACTGGTCCTGGCGGACCTGCTCTGTGGCCTGGGTGTCGAGGCTGACGTACCTGTCTCCACATGCGCCACTGCCTGGCATCTCGGCCAGGGCGAGCCGTCCGCTGGCCATGGCAGCGAGTAGGCAATAGCGGCCCTGCCAAGGCGCGTCGCGGCCGCGATCTGCTCTGCGGAGATCCTGCGTCAGAGTCGGTGCTGCGCCGCCAGCTCCCTGCCACGTTTGCGTCCCGGCGTCGAGCGCGCCGCCGTGGCCCGCACCCGCCGCACCGTACGCGGCGGCCGAGCCACCGACACCCGCCGCGCACGCCACTACACCCGCCCGCAGGTCGCCCGGATCGCCGCCGCGTACAAGCCGCGCAAGGCCGACCACGATGCGGCGACCGCCTGCCTCGCGCCGTCACGGCGGCGTAGGCGGCACAACAGCGCCTCTGGGGGAGCTACCGCCCACGACGCTCAAGATCTTCGAAAGTGCGCATTCTACGCGTGCCCTACCAGACGGTAACCGACCTTGGGATGGCGCCCACCTGAACGGAGAAGGGACACCCACACCCGATCCGCCAAGGCCACTAAGACAAGAGGCAAGCGGCCTCGGTTCCGATGTTCACAGGGACAGGGTCCGAGGCGTGACGAGAACCTGAACCAACCAGGAGTGATCGTGAACCACACCGCACAGTCCGCTGCCGCCCTCGCTACCCCGTCACAGCTCAACACCGACGCCCGCCCCACCGAGCCCACCGTCCACGAACGTGCCGCCCTCACCCTCGTCCCGTCCGCGCCAGCGTGCGTCGTCTGGTCGTGGTGCACCGTCACCGGCAACCATGAGATGCACACTTCCCGCGACGTCACCATCGACCAGCCCGGCGGCAGGACCGTTCTGGACGCCCGTGTCATGGCCGAGGACGGCCGCGACGGCGACCCCGGTCTGGCCCCGTTCATCGGGTATTGCGAGACCGACCTCACCGCCGATGGGCTGCGCACCGAGGTCGCCAACATCCGCGCCACCCTGCCCCGTCTGGAGGCGCTGGCGGACATAGTGGACGGCACCCAGCCAAAGCTGTCGGCCGCCCAGGTGCTCGACAACCCGGACCGATTCCTCACCACCCACGGCGAGCCGAAGGCCACCGCCTTCGTCGGCTACGTCAAGGAACAGATCGGCGAGTCCGACGGCCCCGCCGCAAGGGTGGAGGACATCGCCTTCGCCACCGCCCACCACCGGGCCGGCAAGGCCGCCGAGGCCCGCCAAGCCCTCACCGAGTTCCTCGTCGAGCACGACATGACCCAGATTCCGGCCGACGGCCCGAACGGTGACTTGCTGACCGAGCCGCTCTACTTCCGCGAGCGCGACGGCCGCCGCTTCCTGGTGACGCCGGTCGGCGCGGCCCGGGCCGAAACGCTGGAGTACATGCGCGGCGCGTTCACGGCCCAGGAGTCGGCCGCGCCAAGGGCACGCACCTGGTCCATCAGCACGGAGAGCGGGACGACCGTGAGCGGCCACCTCCCGGCGTGGGCCGAGGACGACCCGAGCAAGACCGATCTGCCCGACGGCAAGCTGCACTGCCACCTCTCCGATGTGACGCACTACCAGGCCTTCCCCGGCCAGCCGATGGTGATCAACACTCCGTTCGGCATCGATGGGGGGCGCGAAATCTACGAAGAGAACGTGTTCTGCGCGACGATCACGTGCTCCCCGCATTCCTCCGTCCCCGACCACCGTGTCCCGACCGCGACCATCGCGGTCGTCGAGGACTGCGTCATGGAGGACTTGGACCCCCAGGGCGTCACGGACGTCGCAGCCAAGCTGCGGGCGCAGGCCGACCGCCTCGGCCAGGTCGCCGCCGACCTGGCCGACGCGCTGACTGGGCCGAGAACGCCCAGGTGACGGCGTGACGACCATCACCCGCGCCCACCTCAGCGGCGTCACCGTCCGGATCCGCCGCGGCACCACCGCGCAGGACAGTCCCATGGCGCTCGCCCGAAATGGCGACCACTTCGCCGTCGCCTACGACGCCGACGTGGCACCCCTCGACGCCACCTCCATGCTCACCCGCGTGCGCCTGGGCATGGAGGGCTACACCGTGACCGAGATCATCCTCGACTCGTACGGCGAGGTCCCCACCCCAGTCGATCGCTCCGACGCGCGACGCCGCGACCCAGAGCGGCCCGCAGCTCCCGATGACTGGCTTCACCAGCGCACCACGGCTGATACCAAGGTCACCAGTTGGTATCTCGCCCAGAAGTCACGCACCTACGACGGTTTCGGCCAGACCGGCATCAACGGCACCATATGCACCCGCTTCACCATCCCCGAAGAGCTTCAGAAGGCTCTGCTCCGTAAGGACTGACACAGCTTCACCGCGACCCAGATCACCATGCCTCGGCCGGACGGCCACCAACCACAGGACCTGGCTGCGCTAGCCGCCGCACTCTGCCACCAGTCCCTCGCCTGGGACGCCCGCACCCGCCATCCGGTCCCCCTCCACGTCGCGGGTGCGGTCGACCGCAACCACCCGGAGTACCGCGGTGTCAGCTTCGAGACCGAGGCAACAGAGGAGAGCAACGAGGACGCATCCTGACCGGTCCGACGCCGAGGCCGTCAGTCAGCTGCGGTTGCGGAGGAGCCCAAGCCCGGAGGCTGCCGCGTCGTCTGGGGGCTGGATGACACGATCCGTACCAATCGGTGGGTAGTACGAGCAAGGCCGCCCCGCACACAGGGGCGGCCCTCGCTGAGACGGGGTCCTGTGCGTTCCTTCACATTTGTTCTTCTGCCCAACTCGCCTCGTAGGACGCGGCCTTAATCGAGGCGATGCGCGCGCCATACATGGTCCCCCGGCTACGGTTGGTTTCCAGGCCGGGGCGTGTGATCGCCCGGTGGGCGGCGCGTGGGAACGGGGAAGCGCAGGATGCTGGAGCTCATATCGCTGGCGACGGTTACGGCAATGCTGGGGACCGTGGGTGCGGGGATGGGTAACGAGGCGGGAAAGAACGCGTACCTGATGATCGGCGGGTTGGCACGTCGGATCGTGGGGCGGGAGGTTCCGGCCCCCGAGCGGCCCGCCGAATGGGAGGGACTGGCCCGGCTGTTGTACGAAGGAGCGTTGCGCAATCCGGAGCACGCCCGGGCGCTGGCCGAGGTGGAAGCGGTGGTCAGCAGGGCGTTGGTCCAGGTGCGCATCCGTACTTCTCCGCAACTGCCTGACGGCCTCCGGGGCTTCGTTGATCGCGACAAGCAGATGCGGCAGCTTACGCGCGAGGCGTCCCGCAAGTTCGACGGACGTGCTCGAAGGGTTCATCTGTACGGGCCTGAGGGGATGGGCGGCACATCCCTCGCTCTGCGATGGGGATGGCGCGAGCTGCAGCGGTATCCGGACGGGCAACTGTACGTAGACCTGGCCCGGGTGCCGGACCCTGCCATGGCTCTCCGACAAGCCCTTCGCAGCCTTGGACTGGATTCGGAGGACATCCCGCCGGGTCTGGAGGAGCGGATGGATCTCTTCCGCCAGCTTGTCGGGGACCGGCGGCTGCTCATCGTTCTCGACCACGTCCAGACAGCCGCGCAGGTGACGCCTCTGTTCACCTCGGCGCCAGAAGTCTTCACCATCATCGTCGCCCACCGCCGTCTTCCCCAGGCGGACGCCGAACCGATCGAGGTGGTGCCACTGCCCGAGAGGTACGCCGTCGAGTTGCTCACCGAAGTCGCGGGCAAGCGGACCGTCCACGAAGCCCGCGCCCGCGCCATATTGCCGCAGGTGCTCGCCCAATGCGGCGGATCTCCGTACGCGTTGAGGACGTTCGCGTCGCTGCTGGAGGCGACGCGCCTGGGAGAGGAAGGGATCCCCACCATGCCCGGGAACGAGCCCGCCTACGCCGCCGCGCAGGAGCAGTACCGCACGCTCGGGCCGACCGCCGCCCGGCTGTACCGGCTTTCGGCACTGTGGCCGTGGCCGGCGCTCAGCCCGGCCGTGGCAGGGACCATGGCCGAGGTCGAGGAAGCCGAGGCCGCCCGTCTGCTCGCCGAACTTGCGGAAAAGGGGCTGGTTGAGGAGACCGGCACCGGCCGCTACCGCTTCCGTCCTGCAGTACGTCGGCACGCCGAGCAGGCCGCTGCACGGGAGGACGGCATCCCCGCCTGCTCCAGGGCCGTGGCGCGCGCAGTGGAGTTGCTGTTGCCGTTCGCGGTGCAGGCCGACCGCGCCGCCCTGCCGGAACGCTGGCACGTGGGCCCCCTGTTCACCGTGCTGCCTCCTGGCCCCTACGCGTCAAAGGGCGAGGCGATCGACGCCCTCGGCAACGAGCTGGGCAATCTCGTTCAGGCGGTATTCGCTGCTGAGGAGTACCGTCTCGGCGACACCGCGTGTCAGCTGTGCGAGGCTCTGTGGGCCTTGCAGCTCAAGGACGGTCGCCACGAAGAGATCCTCCCGGCGCTTCGGGTGGGTACGAAGGTCGCTGACGACATCTGTCCCGGCACCCGGATGGCGGGACGCATGCACACCCTCCAGGCAATGGCCCTGATCGAGTCGCGACAGTTCGACGAGGCCAAGATCCAGGCGGAGGCGGCTGCGGCGGCCGAGCGGCAGGCGGGGCACCAGCGCGGTCTGGCCACAGCCATCGAGACGCTGGGCCTTGTACGGCTGGGGCAGTGGGGATTCCCGGATGCCCACGACCTGTTCGTCGAGGCGGACGGCATCTGGCGGCGTATCGGTCCCGGAGACGACGGCTACAGCGACAAGCCCCGTGCCCGTGCCCTTCTGAAGCGTCACCGAGGGCGCGCGCTGAACGGTCTCCATCTCCTGGGTGAGGCCGAGGAGTTGCTGGTGGAGGCTCTCGGATTCTTCCGCGAGAAGGAGCCCTACAACACCGCACGTACGCTCACCGATCTGGCGGACACATACAGGCGCGCCGGGCGGCAGTCAGAGGCGCTGCCGCTGATCGACGAGGCGATCGACGCGCTCGCGGGCGAGAACGCCCACTACCACGTCAATCACCTTCGGGCCCTGCGTGATCGCTGTGTGCCAGCGGCCCGGGGCCTGCCTGAGTGACCGACACCTGATGTGCGGTCTGCCCGGTCCACACGGTCAGACCGTCTGTCAGGTCTGCGGGGTCCTTGCCGAGGGCCAGCCAGGCATGCAACGCCGAGGCGTATGCAGCCGGGTCGGCTGCCTGCGGGTCGGCAGCGAGACGCAGGAGCGCTCCGTCCCTGGTCCGCACCACGCAACCGCCGGCCGTGACGTACGCGGCGAGTGCGCAGCCCGGGTGGCGTTCCAGCACTTCGGCGGTCCAGTACTCGGGCGGGCCGAGCCTCGGGTCGTCGGGTGAGCCGTACCTGAAGATCACATCGGCGATGGCAAGGAGACCGGGGTCCAGGGTGTCCTCGTGCACCGCCGTGTGAGCTTCGCCCGGGCCCTGCGGTTCATAGCGCGGATCGGCGTAGCGGGTGACCGATACCTCGGTCGCACCCAGCACACTCGTCAGCACCCGCAGCGGAGAAGTGCGCACCGGCGGGTCGTACGAGGGCAGCGGGAGTGGGTCGAGCAGCGCCGGCGCCGTGGGCTCGGGTATCCCCATGACGTCGTAGAAGATGCGGCGCAGACGGGCGGCTGCCTCACCCGGGGCGGAGGTCGTGAACTCGGCAGGGCCGCTCATGGGTCGGTGCGTGGCCAGCAGAGCATCCACCTGTGGTCGCAACGGCGCGTACGGGTCCAATCGTGGTGCCTTCCGTACGAAGTCGGCTACCGGCGAATCGGCGGCCAGACCTGCGAGCGCTGCGGCTCCGAGCAGGACGGGGGTGCCGAGAGCGGCGGCATAGTACGAGACTGATCCAAAGTCTCCCAAAACGGCGTCAGCCGCCAGCAATGCCTGCTGCCACCCTTCCAGCGGATCCACCAGCGTAAGGCCGCTGCGTTGCGCTCTGTCCATCCATGATCGGATTTGTCCAGGGCCATGGCCATGCCAAATATTGGGATGCAGTACGGCTATGATCCGGTGCTCATCCGCAGCGAGTTCGGCGGTCAGCTTCGGCAGCAGAAGCGGCAGTACGTCCTCGTCGCCGCTGTCCCCGAACAGTGACTCCGGGTTCCACGTTGAATTCAGCAACACGAGCCGTTGCCCGCGTTTCACGCCCAACGCTCTACGGAAGCGCTCCCGATACGGGCGCGCTGCCAGCATCCGGTCGAAGCAGGGATCTCCCGCGAGTACCGCTGTCGGGGCCGCTTCCGGGCAGGCGTTGTGCAACCGCTCGACCTGTTCGGGGTGTGACAGCACCAGCACGTCCGCGACCGGGGTGCCATCCGCCAACAGCCACTCCGAGGAAAGCCCGAAGACCGGTCTCCGGTCTCCGGTCTCCGGTCTCCGGTCTCCGGTCTCCGGTCTCCGGTCTCCGGTCTCCGGTCTCCGGTCTCCGGTCTCCGGTCTCCGGAG
>NZ_JBFAIR010000017.1:194573-229840 GCF_040654815.1 Streptomyces sp. NPDC050619
CCGGTCTCCGGTCTCCGGTCTCCGGTCTCCGGTCTCCGGTCTCCGGTCTCCGGTCTCCGGTCTCCGGTCTCCGGTCTCCGGTCTCCGGTCTCCGGAGTCTCTTATTGTAGCCCACGCCATGGGAAATTATGATCAAATCACCTTGTATGGCGTGGATTTCGCCGCCGAAACTGGCTGCCAGGGCCAGATCCACCGGGGTGTCCAATGCCTGATCCCAGGGCAGTACTGGCACACCCACACGCGCCAGCAACTCGCTCACCCCTGCACGGAACGGCGATGAGCCAGTGCAGGTCGTGAGGAGTTGCACCCGCAGGTCGTCACGGAACAACGGCAGCACATCCAGCAAGCGGGTGGCCGAGGTGACGTTGTGGACGATCAGCAGTACCTTCCGGCAGTGCCCGCGAGTTGCCCAGCCGGTCGATCCACGTCCTACCGGCACGCGGAGCCATCCGGTCCCTCCCTCGCTCACCCTGCCTCCTTGTAATCCGCATTGCGGCGCCACCACCCGTATGAGCAGCCACGATAACCAAGCCCGTGAACCGCACGTGGGGCACCATCCTTAGCCGACGAGTACCTCCACGATGATGGTGGCGAGGGTGAGCGCGTAGTGGAGGCTGGTTACCTCGTACACCGTGGGGTGCACGATGTTTCCCGTCGGCTGACTGAACGGTCGAGTGGGCAGCCAGCCGGGGGTGGCTGGCATCAGTACGCTGAAGACGCTTCCTCTGGAGAGAGATTGGCTGGGAGTAGAGTGTGCGCCCGCACGCAGGAGTGTCTGTGGGAGGCCGACAACCCCGGTGATCTGATTTCCTTTTACCTGCGGTGCCCGTCTCGGTGGCCAGTCGGTGGCCGGACGCCTTTGGACGACGTAATACGAGATAGCACAGACCAGCCAGCCGCACATGCTCTGATCAGGAAAAACGTCACTCAGCAGCACGACCAGGCACCAGGCAGCATGAACCCTCACGGTCTCGTAATGCGTAGGTCTCGGGTTCGAATCCCGAAGGCGGCTCTTTTTGAACCCCAGGTCAGACTTCTGACCTGGGGTTTCTTGATGTTCGTGATGCCTCGTCCGGGCAGGAGTGCGGGTGCAGACCTACGCAGACAATGCGTAGGTCTGGGGTTCGAGGGTGGAGGCCGTCCATGGGAATGGGCGTGTAGACATGTCCTGAGGTGCTGTTTTCGCGGACGGTTGATGCCTGGTCAGTCTCGGTTGTCGATCAGGGTGCACAAGGGGAGCGCATCGGTGCGCCGTGGTGCGCCGTGGTGCGGCAGATGGCGTCCACGGCGGTTGGGCCGGCGATGATCGCTGAGCGTGCTGAGGTTGTCGATGTCGGACAACGAGAGGCAGGTTTGACCTCTGTGACGTCGTCGGCCTGAAGCGGATGAGGAGTGATCATCGCGGTTGCCGCGTTGTGCGTGGTCGTTCGGCGCTAGCGTGCCGTGCAAGGAGTGCTGCGGACAGGTGGGGCGGGTTCAATGCGGATGAGGTTCGATGCCGGGGCCGAGGAGGAGTTCGGGGCGGCGTGCGAGCTGCTGGTCGACCGGTTGGTTCGGTGGGCAGGGAAGCAGGGGCTGCCGGTTGACGGGTTCCTGGTCGAGGCGGCGCTGGACTACCGTCACAGAGCCACCGTCGACGGTCGGCTGGGGTTGTGGGAGCCGCGGCATGTGGAGGAGCTACTGCTCTTTTGGCTGCCGCAGACGATCACCGAACTCCCCGGGGTTGAACGCGGCGACGCCCCGGGCACGCTGCGTGCACTGCTGCGCTATCTGCACGCCGCGCAGTTGGCGGACCCGCGCGGCCCCGCACTTCAGGACTCCCTCGCAGCGGTCGACGCAGCCGCGGAGCAGTACCCGGCGGCGATGGCGGACCGCACCCGCTGGGGCCTGGCGAAGTTCTGGGCGATGACGGCTACCGAGCAGGGCGTGGACGTCCTGAACGGGGCGGCGTTGCAGCGATTTGCAGAGCAAGCGCAGCGAGGGGAGGTCGTCTACGACGAGCAGACCCTCGACGCGATCATGGAACGGCGGCTGACCGGCCGCCTGCTGTCCGACGCGGCCCGTGCCGAGCCGCAGCTGCCCGTGGCGCTCCCTCCGGATGACGAACTCCGCCGAAGGGCTGAGGCGGCGACGATCGTGGCGCAGTTGCGTGGGCTCGCCGAGTGGGCGGGGCGCGACGGTCGAGCGGTGACGGCGACAGGGCGGTTGCGGATGCCTGATGCCCGCGAACTGGTGGACGTGTTGGGCACCCGTGACAACGCCGAGGGAGTACACTCCTCGGCCGACCTGCCGCGGCTGGGGTTGCTCGTGGAGTGGGCGAAGAAGGCGCGGCTGGTCCGGGTGCTCAAGGGGCGGTTGTACGCGGTGGCCAAGGCCCGGCCGGTGCTGGCCGACCCGCTTCAGCTGTGGCTACGCGCCTTCGACGCGTGCTTTGAGCTGCGGCAGGACCTGATCGGGGCGCGCAGCGGCTGGCATGTCGAGTCGATGCTCTTCGATGCGTACGAGGACGTGCTGGAGGATGTGCTGAACACGCTCTACAGCCTGCCGTACCCGATGCCCTGGCCGCGGCTGCGTGACTCCGTGCACCTGGGCTACCGGGCCCAGTTCCAGCTGGACGGCGAGTCGGACGCCGTGCACCGGATGTGGTTCGAGCAGGCGGACCGGGACCTGCACGGTGCTCGACGTGCTGGTGGATCTCGGCGCGATCGAGCGTGATCGGGGGATGGCCGATCCGGTGTTTCTCGATGTCGATCTCTCCGACGCCGGTCCTGAGCTGCCCGCGGACATGCCGCCGGAACTCGCGGAGTTCCTGGGCGTCGCGGCGGCCGCGGACCCGGCGGCTCAGGAGCGTGCCCGCGCCCAGCGTGAGGAGCTGACCGCCGGGCCGGTCGAGCTTCTCCGGCTCACTGACCTGGGTACCCGGGCGGTACGGCAGCGGCTGTTGGCGGTCGGCCGGGACGCACCGCTCGTCGGCGAGCTGGCCCATGCCTCGGCGGCCGGCCTGCTGGGCGTTCTGGCCGACGACTACGACCCGGATACCGTCCGGGTGGAACTGGCCGGCTGGATTTCGGCCCGCGGCGAGCGGGATGCCGCACTGCGGCAACTCGTCGAGGCGGTACGGTCCATGCCCTTCCGCGTGCGTGCGCAGGCGATGCTCGCTGTGCTTCTGGCGGCATTGCCGGACGGCGAGGGCGAACGGCTGTTGCGCGGGCTGCGTGGTGATGCCTGGCTCGAGCCGCTCGCCCTGAGCGCGCTGGCGCATCATGAGCTGCTGTCTTCCGAGGACATGACCGATGCCGAGCATCTGCTGGTGCTCGCCGAGAGCCTGCTCCAGCTCGTTGAACTGGCGGGCGGTCGAGACGGCGCCGAGGAGGCGCTGCGAGCCCAGGGCATCGAGGCCAGGGACGCGATCACCGCCGCACTGGACTCCACGCACCCGGACCGGTCCGGACTCGACGAGCTCATGCGCCTGGCGGCCTGCGCGCTGGATGCCCCCGGCATCCGCCCCGGCCACGCCCGGAAGCCCCGGCGCCCCTCAGGCAAGAACGGCCGCAAGCGGCGCCGCTGACCGGAACAGCATCGTCCGCCCGCAGGCACCGGGGTGAGATCGGCACCTGTACGGAGACGGGAAGTCAATGCGTCCCGGCGTCGTACGCCCTCGGCGGCGCGCTACCGTCGGGGCCGTGGCCGAGGGATGGGACGAAGACGCGCTGCGTGCCGTGCGCGGCGCGCTCCACACGCAGGACGGGGCGGCGCTGCTTGCCGCGCTGCGCCGTGGACCCGTGCGTGAGGTGCTGCAGCTGGCCGGCGATGGGGTGGCCGAGGCCGCGGCCGCGCCACGGGGCCTGCCGGGGGCTGCGGAGATGGCGGCCGCGTTTCTCGACGCACTCCAGGAACGGGGCTTCCGGGGCGATGAGGAGCTGGCGCACCGGCTGCGCACGGTCACGGGAGACGCGGCGATCCCCCTCCTGCGCCCGATTCCGGTTGATATGGAGATGCTCGCCGTGCTGCTGGAGGGTGACCCGGCTGAGTGCGGGGGCCAGTTGGATCTGTCTACTGGGGAGTGCTGGCCGGCGTTCACCGACGAGCTGGAGCCTGGGGCCCCGGCCGAGGAGACGGACGATCCCGAGCGATGGCTGTACGTGCCGGCTCTGGGCTCCCGGGCCGGTTACCGGGACATGGAGCTGTTCATCGACGGGCTCGCCGACGCCGCACTCGCCGACCGGCTACGGATGGCTATCGGCGGGCGGGGCGCCTTCCGGCGCTTCAAGGACGTCCTCGGCCGTGACGAGCGCTCCTGGCGTCGGTACCACCGGTTCTGCGATGAGCGACAGCGTGGTCGAGCTCGCGCCTGGCTGGCCGAGGAGGGCTATTGTCCGAGGCTCCCCGTACAGCGGCTCTGACCCGGGCAATGGGGCGGGAGAAAGCAGCCCGTGTACCACTCCGACGCAGAGGGAAGCCCCGCCGAGCCCATAGACGTGCGAGGCCGAGAGCGTGGCGTCGCGTTGGTGGCAGCCGACCATCGTCGGCGCCTCCCGCGCCTCCCGGAGTCCCAGTTCCATGTCACTTCCAGTGACAGTGCAATCACCGATTGTCAGACCCGGGTGTCACAGTGTGAAGCACGGTGAACACGGGGGAGGACATCATGGCCGGTAGGACAGCAAAGCACCTCACGCTCGAAGCGGCCCGCCGGGAACTGGGCTTGCGACGAGACGAGTTCACTCTGGGGATCGAACACGGCGTGATCCGTACGGGCTGGAGCGGGGACGAGCTGTGTGTCAGAGCGGGCGAGGTGGCCCGATGGCGTGCGCATCCCGGTGAACTCGCCGAGCTCATCCGCCTGGTGCACGCTACGGAGGCTGCCGGGCTCGCGGGGATCAGCAGGCACCGTTTCGACCAGTTGGCGCGCGCCGGGGTCATCCGCCCGGTCCGGTCGTACACCAACCGCTATCACGCCGAGGTCTGGCAGTACTCGGCCGCGGACGCCCGCCAGTTGCCCGAGCGCCGTCCCGAACTGCTCGGTGTCCGGCTGCCCGGCCCTGACCTGGCCGAACTGGCCTCCGGCGCCGACCGCAGGGCCGAGGGCTACCGCATGCGGCTCCGTGCCCAGGCGCTGCTGATGCTGCGTGACCCTTGGACGAAAGCTGCAGCGTGGTCGCACTGGTTGAGTTCCGCGCAGTCGCCCACCGACCGTGGGCAGCTCAGCCAGCCCGAGGCCGCCCATCTCGCAAGGTGTGCCGCGGAGGAGAGGCTGACGGAGGTGCTGGGATCGCACACGAATCCTGTCACCCTGGAGGAGCAGGCTGAGGCCGTCCGGGAGTTCACGGCCGCCCTGCGCAGGGCCCGGCGCGGCCGCCCGGCGCCGGAGCTTGTCGTCGCATCCGACGCGGCGGCGCGACTCGGTTGTGCTGTGGAGCAGATCCCGGACGAGTACCGCGACTGCGGCGTCCCCGCGGATCTGCTCGAGCAGAGCGTGGCTGATGACCTGGCCACGGTACCCGTCCCGGCGCGGGCCGCGGTGGTGCGTGAACAGCGGGCCGCGCAGCGCCGGAAGGAGGAGCGGCAAGCGGCCCGGGAAGCAGAACAGGCCGCGAAGCGGCTGCGAGAGCGGCGCGAACACGCGATCGCCGCGCGTGCCCGCGCTCATGTCCCGGAACGTACGGCCGACCCCAGGGTCACCTTCCATCTGGGCCCCACCAACTCCGGCAAGACACATGACGCCATCGCCCTGCTGGCCGCCTGCGCCGAGGCCGGACGGACCGGCGTCTACGCAGCGCCGCTGCGCATGCTCGCCTTCGAGGTCTACGAACGGCTGCGCACCCGGCTCGGTGTGGAGCGGGTTGGTCTGCTCACGGGTGAGGAACGCCTCAACCCGGATGCTCCGGTGCTGTGCTGCACGGCCGAGGCGGCGCCCACCGTCGGCGATTTCCTGGTTGTCGACGAAGCGCACTGGCTGGCCGACGAAGGCCGTGGCCATGCCTGGACCCGACTGCTGCTGAGCGGAGCTCACACCGATGTGCACGTCTGTGCCGCACCGGAAGCCGAAGACCTGCTGCGCAAGCTCTTCGCCCCTGGCACGGACATCACGGTGATCCGCCACACCCGGCACGGCGCACTGAGCCGTACGGAGTTCCAGGCTGCGACTCTCCCGTCGGCAAGCGCGGTGGTGGCCTTCTCCCGCAAAGCCGTTCTCGCTCTGCACCGTGAACTGCTCGAGGCGGGCCGGTCGGCGACGGTCCTCTACGGCGCGATGCCGCCCGCGGCCCGCCGGGAGCAGATCCGGCGTCTGTCCGAGGGCGAGGTCGACGTGATCGTCACCACGGATGTGATCGGTCACGGTGTCAACCTTCCGCTGAGTGCTGTGGCGTTCGCGGAAACGGGCAAGTACGACGGCAGATCCCGTAGGGAGTTGCTCATCTGGGAGGCGGCCCAGATCGCCGGCCGGGCCGGCCGGCGGGGCCATGACGCGGGTGAGGGGCTCGTGGGTGCCTACCGCAGCCGCCTGCCCGGCTTCACCGTCGGCGCCCGGCTTCTGAACCAGGCCGTCGAGGCAGCCAACGGAGCGCGGTCCGGTGGCCTGCGCGTCACGACGGCTCGGCTGCGCCCCACCTGGACCGACCTCGGACGACCGGAGCCCGGAGAGATTCCGCATGCGCTGACCGGCTGGACCGCTGCCGCCCGTCAGGCCGCCCAACAGCGCTCATGGCTGCGGCCGATGCCCGTGGCCGAGATCCAAGCCAAGCTACAAGTGGCACGCCAGGCCGTCGGGGCATCCCTGGACGTCGACGCGCGCTGGCCGCGCGACGGCCACACTGTCTGGCGCCTGATCACCATGCCCGTCGACGCGGACCGCCCGGCCTACCCGGCCGTTTGCCGGGCAGTCCTGCACGGCGCCGCCCTGCACCACCTGATCCGCCCGCGCGTAAGTATCGAACGAATGACCTTGCCCCAAGCCGAGGAGTACGCCGCGACCATGCGAGACCTGGGAACTGCCGTCCTGGCCTTCGGCCGTGAATGCTGCGGCCTGAGCGCGGAGGAGGTGGCGGCCTGCGAGCAGACGGCCGCCGAACGAATCAACCAATTGGTGGCCGTTTCCCGGCCACTGGCCACGCATGGCAGCTGCGCCTCCTGCGATGAACCGTGCGCCCCCTGGTACACACACTGCGATGCCTGCCACTCCGCCCGCTTCTCCTGCTACGACGTTGAGCTCGACTGGTGACGGCGGACCGCCAGGGCTCTGGCCTTCAGGCCGGTGTCGGCCATGGAGAACTGATCCATCAGGGTGCCGTCGTGGCCGTTGCGGCCACTGGTCGTGCAGTTCGTCGAGGCTGCGGGAGAGGGCTCGCCTTCGTAGCCGGTGTTGGAGCTGGAGCCTGGGACAGAAGCCGGGGGAGGACAGAGGAGGACGGTGATGTGGGGTGCGTCGGCGGGTCCGGGCGACGGCGGAACAGACCTTCGCTTCCGGCCCGTTCGCCATCGACCATGGATACCCGCGTTCCGTTGAGACGCGGCCTCGCCGAGTCAGACCTTGACGATGCGGACGCCTGGGCCGCACAGCATGAAGAGATCCTCGGGATCCGATGTCAGGACGGTCACAGGGGCGGGTGAGGCGAGTGCGGTGGCGGCCACGATTGCGTCGAGGGCGTACTTGTGGCCATGCAGGCTAGCTGCGGCGAGCAGCTTGCTCGCGTGGCGGGCGATGGCTTCGGTGGGCGGGACGATGTTGACGCGCGAGACGGCGTAGTCGAAGCGGGCTTGGTTGGTTCTGGGGTCGCGGGCTTCGACGAGGGTGACGGAGCCGGTGATGACGCGGATGTCCTCGGCCTCGGCGGCGGCGAGCCATTCGGTGAGTTCGGGTGTGCGTCGTACGAGCTTGGACAGGCCTTCGCAGTCCAGGACAAGGGTGCCGCTCACGCGGCGTCCGCCGAGCCGGCCGCGTCGCCGCGCAGGAGTGCTCGCTTGGCATCGACCGCAGCCTGATCGATCGGGCCGTGCTCGGCTTCGGCGTCCTCGATGAGTTCACGCAGCCGGTCGCGTTCCAGTTGGCGCTGGATGAGGCCTTCGACGTAGGCGGACATGCCGCGTTTGCCGGTTCGTGCCTTGAGGGCGGCGATGGTGCCTTCGTGGAGGGAGACGGAGACCGGGCGTACGGGACCTTCGCCGGGAGCGGGGTCGGGGGTGGTGGCCATGGAGCCATATTAACAAAACTCTTGTTATTGGGTGGGATGATTCTGCGGCGTCGCGGCTTGACCGGAGGCAGGTGGTGGATCGCCTCGCTGGGCACAGATCCTCTGTGATCACCAAGCGCGACGATGCGACCCGTGGGCTGACGCGCGAGGAGCTGCTCGCGCTGCCTGCGGCCGTGGACCTGGAGACGGCGAACCGCGCGCTGTCCCTCAGTCGCACCACGGGGTACGACCTTGCCAAGCGCGGCCGGTACCCATGCACGGTCCTGCGTCTGGGCAACGCCTACCGGGTCGTCACCGCCGACTTGCTCAAGCTGCTCCACATCGACGTTCCGGGGCCCGCAGGCGTCGAAGAGCTGACGGCTGCGACACCCAAGATTGACATGGGTCGTTCCTCGTCGAGCGGCCGGCCGTGAGGCCGTCGGGGCCGCCGTGCAGCAGCAGGGCCGCGCCCGCGTCGGTCGCCGTGCCCACGTCCTCGCCGGGCGCACCCGCGAGGACGTCCGCGTAGCCGTCGCCGTCCGTGTCGCCCGCCGCGAGCGAGGCGCCCAGCCGGTCGCCGGACTCGCCGGGGATCGCGCCCCGGCCGACGAACGGAGCCCCGGTGGTGGTGAGCCCGTCCGCGGAGCCGTGGAACGTGGAGATCTCCCCGCCGTCGCCCACGTCGGGGCGGCCCACGGCCAGGTCGGCGTACCCGTCCCCGTTCCGATCCGCGGAGGCGAGTGCCCGTCCGCCGGCGCCGTCGAGAACCGCGGGCGCGTCGGTGCGCAGCCCGGTCGCCGAGCCGCGCAGCGAGGGGCGTCGCGCCGTTGGTGGTGCGGAAGGTGAGGGCGTCGTCGTCGTAGCCATCCCGCTCGAAGTCCCCGGTTGCGACGTCCGTTGCGCTCAACGCGCCACCGTCGGAGGCCAGTTGGACGGGTGCGGAGAAGGTGCGGTCCGCGCCGTCGATCGCCCAGGCCCGCGCCGCGCCCGGTGCGACGGCGAGGATGTCGTCGCCGCCGTCTCCGTCGAAGTCGCCGGTGACGAGGGCCGCTCCGAAGCGGGCGCCGCTCGCCCGCACCCCGCTGGGCTCGTTGACCATCCCTGCCTGTCCCACGAGACCGTTCGCGGTCCCGCGCAGCAGGCTCAGCGCGCGCCCGCGCGGCCTTCGAAGACCGTGCCGCACTTGTCGACCAGGAAGTTGTAGCCGATCTCGTTCCAGCCGCTGCTCCGCACGTGGTAGACGAAGATGCCGCGGATGATCGACGCCGACTCGGCGCAGGTGTAGTCGTTGGTGCCCGCGGTGTGGTGCACGAACACGGCCTTCGTGTCGGTCGTGTACGTCGGCGGGTCCGCGACGATCGACTCGTCGGCGCCCCATCCGGAACGGGGCACGATGTCCGGCTGACCGGCGGCGGTCGCGGCCCCGGCTGGGGCGGGTGCCGACTCCTTCTCCCCCGAGTCGGGATCGATCAGGTCGACCCGGAGCCCGGCGGGTAGCTTCGCTCCGGTGATCCGGGCCTGCACGCCGTCGGAGGGGCCGACCCACAAGGGCTCGGTTCCGCCCCGCAGATCGTCGGCGGCGCGCTCGGTCCCCAACTCTGGTGGCTGGAAGTCGAGTTCGAAGCCGCGCCACGGTGACCAGCGGCCGGTCGTGGCGCTCCGGGTGCGGATCTGTGCGGTCCCGCCGAGCGTGGCCTGCGCGTCGGACCAGGTGACGCTGATCATGCGGAAGGTCTCGGTGGTCCGGGCGGCAGCACGCGGCGCACCGGGTCGGACCCGGCGGGCACGGCCACGGTGCGCAGGGTGCCCCGGGGGAGTCTCCGTGCGTACGCCGGTCGTCTCGGCGTTCGCGGACAGGGCGATCGTGCTGAGGACGACGGCGGAGGCGAGCGCGACCCGGACCGCGGCGGGCAGACTCCATCAGCTGCCCTCCTGGCCGGCCGTGGAGGCGTCCGACGGCTCCGGTGAGGGCAACTCGCCCTGACAGGTGGCCCGTCCGAACTTCCCGAAGGCGGTGGCGGTCTGCACATGCCTGCCGCGCACGACGAGTTGGCAGCTGGCCCGCCCGCCCTTCTCGCCGAGGGTGATGGTCACCAGCGGCGCCTTGCCGAGCGGCACGCGCACGGTCTTCTTCCAGGGCAGCGCGACCCCGTCCGCCACCACGGCGTCCCCGAACTCACTGCGCGCCTGGTACGTGATGTCGGCCGTGCCCTCGCCGTCGATCTCATACGTCACCGAGGCCGTGGGCACGTGGTGCTGCTTCGGCTTCTCGGCGGTGTTGAACACGCCGTAGACGACGACTGAGGCACAGGCGGCGAGGAGGACGCCGCTCACCGCGATTCCGCGGCGGTCCGCGCCCCTCGAGGGCTTTTCCCCTGGTGCTTCCGGTGAGTTTTCCTCGGTATCGGTGACTTCCTCGGTATCGGTGACTTCCGCGGTGCCGGCATCGTCCGGCTTCCGTGTCGATGGCATGGCGCTCCCGCTTTCGGATCGGTGCGCATTCCGGGAACGAATGCGGGCGGCTGAAGAATCGGGCGGTTATACCTCATGGGGAGCGGCCCGATCCAACGACGGGAAATATCCGGCGAATCGACTGCCCGTTTCGCCGCAGATGAAGCGAGTTCTGTCCTCTTGGGCTCGACTGTCCAGCTTGCGGCGTCTGTTGACATGCCTTCATCCAGCTGATTAGAACTCGGGCTTCCGCATAGGAGATTCACAGGAAGGGCCGTTCCATCATGACCAGTCGGGATCCCCGGCTGGTGGTTCGGCGTGCCCGCATTCGGTCACGCGCGTCACGCGCGCTAGGGGCGGAAATCGGGGGCGCCGTATGAGAAGGGGAATTGGACGTGAAAGTCCGATACGGGAGAGCGATCTCCTGCCTTGTGGTGTCCGCGGTCGTGAGTACCGCGCTGCCACAATTCGCCTACGCTGCCTCGGCCACGGACGATGACGGTGGCGGAAAGGGGATTGTCGATACCGTCGAGGGCTGGTTCGGCGGCGACGACGATCACCAGCTCGCCAAGCCGCCGTCCCACGACGAGCTGGACGTGGCCGACCGGCAGAAGCTGCCGACGGGCAAGAACGCCCCGAAGGCCAGCAGGGTCAAGGAGCTGAAGAGCCGGCGCACCTCGACCGCGCGGTTCTGGCAGCTGTCCGACGGCCAGGTGCAGGCGGAACTGTCGGCGGTCCCGACGTCGTACCGCTCGGGCTCCGGCAAGAAGGCGACCTGGAAACTGATCGACACGGCCGTCCACCCGACGGACGCCAAGGGCTTCGACTTCGCCAACACCACCAATGAGGGGCGGAGTTGGTTCGGCTCGGACGCGGATCACCTGATCCGCTTCCAGTCCCCGGACGGCCGTACGGTCACCCTCGGTCTGGAGGGCACGCATGGCGCGCTGAAGCCGGCCGTGAAGGGCTCGACGGTCACCTACAAGGACGCGGCGCACGGCGCGGACCTGCAGTACGGCGTCGGCCCCGGCCAGGTGAAGGAGAACATCACCCTGGCCGAACGGCCCACCGGTCCCTTGAAGTTCACCTTCACCCTCGACACCGACGGTCTGGTGCCGCGGGCCCGCAAGGACGGCTCGATCGCCCTGTACGGCGCGCTGCCGAACACCCCGGTGATGGTGATCCCGGCGCCGTTCATGACGGACGCGAAGAAGGCGGACAAGTCCGTCTTCGGCAAGACCTACAGCACGGCCGTATGGCAGAAGCTGACCCGGGACGGCAAGCACTGGAAGCTGACCATCGCGCCCGACGCGAAGTGGCTGGCGTCCAAGGACCGTCAGTACCCGGTGGTGATCGACCCGACGATCACGATCACGCCGTCGCCGTCGGACTCGCAGGACACGATGGTCCTGTCGGACCAGCCGACGACGAACTTCAACACCTCCTGGAAGCTGTCGGTGGGCCGTACGGCCACCGGCACGGCCCGCTCCCTGATCAAGTTCCCGCTGAGCGAGATCCCCTCGGGCACGAAGATCGACTCGGCGCGCCTGGAGATGTACTTCGACAACGCGCACGACGGCGGCGGCACGAAGGTGCCGGTGGAGGTGCACCGGGCGACCGGCACCTGGGACGAGACGTCGGCGACCTGGAACGGCACCAGCTCGTACGTCGGTGAGCTGTCCGGCACCAGCTACACGGTGGACGACGGCGACCCGGGCACCACGGCGGCCACCGGCTCCTGGCCGGCGACGACGTCCTCGCTCGCGCAGTACGGCATCGGCGGCGACTACCACTACAACAAGGACACGGTCGCCGGCGACACCTACACCTGGCAGCCGAACATCAAGGACGCGGGCACCTACCAGGTCGACGCGCACTACGTCGCCGCCACCGACCGCGCCACCAACGCCCCGTACACGGTGACGTCCAAGGCCGGCTCCACCACCTACACGGTGAACCAGCAGTCCGGCACCAACGGTGTCTGGGCCCCGCTGGCGAGCGGTGCGCAGATCGACTTCGCGGCGGGTACGGCCGGCAAGGTCGTCCTGGGCGACGGCCCGGCCTCCGCGAGCACGTCGGTGATCGCGGACGCGGTCCGTTTCACCAACCCGGCGGTGATCAACAAGGACATCGGCGAGTACAGCCAGTGGCACAAGTTCCCGGTGACGGACACCGTGCAGCAGTGGCTGGACGGCTCCTCGGTCAACAACGGGTTCATCCTCAAGGCCGCGGACGAGTCGACGGCCGGCCCGATCGGCGGCCCCCGCTACGAGGCCGGTGACGGCGACTACGGCGGCGAGACGTCCACGATCCCGCGGCTGACGGTGACGTACGGCAAGGTCGGCACCACGCTGAACTCGCCCGCCGTGGTCCACGGCACCGGCCCGGAGCTGTCCTGGAAGGCTTACTCGAACACCACCGGTGACTCGAGCAACGACATCGTCGAGTACCAGCTGCACCGCTCCACGCAGCAGGCGTTCACCCCGTCCGCGGCCACGCTCGTCGCACCGGTCGACAAGTCGGCGACGGCGTACACGGACACCACCGCGACCCCGACGCCGGACTCCTCCTCGGTGGAGATCGGGAGGTCGTACTACTACCAGCTCGCGGTGAAGACGAAGGGCGGCCAGCTCCTCGGCTCGCCCACCCGTATCGTCGGCGTGCCCAAGGCGGGCCGCACGATGCGCCTGGTCCAGGGCACCGCAGCGAGCGTCACGGACACCACGCTGTCCTCCGCGACGCCGACCACCAACCTGGACACCGTCAGCCGGGACGGCGTCGGCCAGAAGTGGCTGAGCGTGGGCAACAACACGCCCACGAACACCACCGAGAAGACCCGCGCGGTCATGAAGTTCCCGACCGGCGCGATCCCGACGACGGCCACGGTGCTGGAGTCCCGCCTCTTCATGTGGGGCGCGGAGACCACCACCAAGACCAACGGCGCGATCTACGAACTCCACGGTCTGAACAAGGACTTCACCGAGACCCAGGCCACTTGGAACAGCGCCGCGACCGGCACGGCGTGGACGACGGCAGGCGGTGACTACTCGGGCACCGTCTCCGACACGGTGGCTTCGGTCTCCGACGTCGGCCGCCACTGGTGGGACGCGACCTCCCTCACCCAGGGCTGGACCCGCACCCCGTCCTCCAACCACGGCGCCCTGATCAAGCTGAAGGACGAGACCTCCACGGGCCCGCAGGAGCAGACGATGTTCCTGGCCTCGGAGGCCGCCGATCCGCAGATCGGCCCGCTGCTGCGCGTCATCTACGTCGACTCCACGACGGACGACACGTACTACGCGCCGCAGACTCCGGCCCGAATGACCCCGAACTCGACGTACACGGTGGACTTCACGGTCACCAACACCACGTCGAGCGCGTGGGCGAGCGGTGAGCGGGTCCTGTCGTACACCTGGCAGCTCCCCGACGGCACGGACGCGACGACGGGCGGCAACCAGCTGTCCACCGCGATCCCGCCGCTGTCCCCGGGCCAGTCGACGACGATCCAGGCGCAGGTCAAGACGCCGATCAACTCGGACTCGGGCAGCAAGCGCACCCAATACGTGCTGGGCTGGGACGTCAAGAAGGTCTCCGACGGCAGCTGGCTGTCGGCGGGCACGGGTGGCATCCCCACGTTGAAGCAGAACGTGGCGGTCGAGGACCCGACGTCGAACGCGCTGGGCATGGAGAAGTTCTACAGCTACACGGGTAAGAACACGGGCGCGGGCGCCACGGTGATGAACAACCTGTCCTCGGGCAACACCGTGTGGTCGTACAACGCGTTCAGCAACCCGGGCCGTGGGCTGACCACGTTCGCGCGGTTCGCGTACAACTCGCTGGACACCGACAACACGACAGGTGGCGCGGGCGCGGGCTGGTCGGCACAGCTGGGCGGGCCCATCCGGCTCGGTGCGGCGCTGGACTTCCATCCCAATCCCAACCCCACCGAGATCCGCCTCCCCGACGGTGACGGCACCACCCACGTCTTCACCAAGCAGGGCGACGGCAGCTGGAAGGCCCCCGCGGGCGTCCACTACCGCATCACGGCCAAGGCGGGCCTGGACTGCACCCCGGACAAGGACCCGGTGCCGGACGCCTGGACGCTGCTGCGTCCGGACGGCACGCGGTTCTACTTCGGCTGTGACGGCTATCTGACGTCTGTTGTCGACAAGAACGGCAACACGCAGACGTACACCTACGAGCAGCACAAGACCCAGGGCAAGGCGGCGAAGTTCCTCGCGTACGTCACCGACCCGGCCGGCCGGCAGTCCCTGACGCTGGACTACTACAAGAAGGGCGACGCGTCTTACGACTACATCGACGGCACGGGTGCCAAGGTCACCGGCACCAGCCTGACCGACCCGGACATCTACGACCACATGAAGACCATCACGGACATATCGGGCCGTAAGGTCTCCTTCAACTACACGGTGCAGGGTCTGCTCGGTCGGTTCACCGACGGCGACGGCTCGTCCCAGCCGAAGGTCTTCAAGTTCACCTACGACGCCACGCAGGGCAACAAGAACGTCAAGCTGGTGACGGCCACCGACCCGCGTGGCCACGACACCAAGCTGGCGTACTACGCGCCGCAGAACGGTGACGACCCGAAGTACCACTGGTGGACGAAGACGATCACCGACCGTCTGAACGGTGACACCGGCTTCGCCTACGCGGTGGACACCGTGAACACCAAGTTCACCGACACCACGGTCACGGATCCCGAGACGCACGCCGCGAAGTACGTGACGGACGACTTCGGCCGCCCGGTCCAGACGACCAACGCCAAGTCCCAGACCACGAAGATGAGCTGGGACGCGGACAACAACGTCACGTACCTGGAGGAGGGCAACGGAGCCAAGACCGCGTACTGCTACGACCAGAAGACGGGCTACCCGCTGTGGCAGCGCGACGCGGAGAACAACAAGGCGGGCGTACCGGACCAGACGGCCACCTGCGTGTCCGACACCACCAAGTGGCCGGCGAACGCCTCGAAGTACGAGTACCAGACGCGTGCGGACGGCTTCTCGGCGGACCTGTTCCGCAAGACCTCCCCTCAGGGGCGGGCCTCGCAGTTCGGCTACGACAGCTTCGGGAACGTGAAGACGGTCACCGACCCGAAGGGTGTCGCGACCACGTCGGTGCCGGACGACTACACCACCAAGTACGAGTACGACGCCTACGGTGAGCTGACCAAGGCGACGGACGCCAACGGCAACCCGACGACGTACAGCGGCTTCGGGGACACCGGTTACCCGGACACGATCACCGACGCGAAGTCGAACGCGACGAAGTTCGTCTACGACGAGCGGGGCCAGGTCACCCAGGTCACCGACGCCAACAACAAGGTGACCACGCAGACGTACGACACGTTCGGGCGTCCGCTGGTCAACACCGTGCCCAAGGACACGGGCGTGGTGATCACGGCGCCGGCGCCGGTGTACGACGAGAACGACAACGTCACGAAGTCGACGGCGCCGAGCGGCGCGGTGTCGACCGCGGTGTACGACAACGCGGACCAGATCACATCGGCGACCTCGCCGGCGAGCAACCTGACCGACCCGCGGACGTCGACGTACACCTACGACAAGGTCGGCAACGTCAAGACGACGACCGAGCCCAAGGGCACGGCGACGACGGCGGATGCGACCGACTACGTCACGACGAACACCTACGACGAGATCTACCAGCTCACGTCCGTGGTCAACGCGAACAGTGACAAGGTCTCCTACGAGTACGACAACGTCGGCAACGTCACCAAGGTCATCGACCCGAAGAAGAACGCGACGACCGACACGACCGACTACACGACCAAGACCGACTACGACCTGGACCACCGGGCCACGGTCGTCACGGACGCGGCCGGCAAGACCACCAAGAAGGGCTACGACAAGGACGGCCTGGTCACCTCGGCCACGGACGCCGAGAACAACACCACGCTCGTCACCTACGACGAGCGCGGCAAGCAGACCGAGGTCAAGGTCCCGCACGAGGGCACCACGACACGCTCGACGAAGTACGAGTACGACCAGGTCGGCAACACCACCAAGGCGATCACCCCGAGGGCGGTCGCCGCGGGCACGACCACGGCGTTCACGGCGCGTACCGATTACGACGCGCTGAACCGCCCGGTCAAGCAGTACCAGCCCTACGACCCGGCGGACTCCCGCTACAACGACCCGAACGTCTACACGGAGACGACGTACGACAAGGTGGGCCGGGTCGCCAAGACCTCCCTGCCCCCGTCGGACGGTGAGACGGTCCGCAACGACACCACCTACAGCTACTTCGACAACGGCTGGGCGAGGTCGTCCACGGATCCGTGGGACATCACCACGACCTACGACTACAACGAGCTGGGTCAGCAGATCAAGCGGACCCTGACCTCGGCGGGCGGCTCCTCGGACCGCACGATGTCGTGGTCGTACTACCCCGACAGCTCGCTGAAGTCCCGCTCGGACGACGGCGTCCCGGTGGGCAAGTCGGTCGTCCTGGCCGACAACTCCGACACCCAGAACACCTCGAAGACCGGCACCTGGACGAAGGGAGACATCACCGGTCAGCAGGGCTACAACCACGAGACCCACGCGGCCGGCACCGGCACGGACGCCTACACGTGGACGCTCAACATCCCCAAGGACGGCACGTACGCCGCGTACGTGAAGTTCCCGAAGGTGACGGGCGCCGCGACGACGGCGAAGTACACGGTGACGTACGACGGCGGCACGGCCGACAAGACGATCGACCAGAACGCCACCGCCAACCAGGGCACCTGGGTCTCACTCGGCTCCTTCGCCTTCAAGCAGGGCAACGCGGCCAAGCTCCAGCTGTTCCAGAACAGCGGCGGCACGGTCGTGGCCGATGGCGTGAAGCTCGTCCGTGACACCAGCGGCGACCCGGCCGACACGGAGAAGGACGACTTCGCCTACTCCTACGACCTCAACGGCAACCTGACCAAGATCGACGACACCTCGTCGACCGCGAAGATCGACGCGTACGCCATCACCTACACGGGCCTCAACCAGGTCCAGAAGGTGAGCGAGTCCCTGGCCGGCGTGGAGAAGAAGGCCACGTCGTACGCGTACGACGCCAACGGCCAAACGGACACCGTCACGCACCCGGACCAGTTCTCCAAGTACACGTACGACCTGCGTGAACTGGTGAAGACGGTCTCGGTCGGCAAGTCCGCCACGGACGCGTCGCCCAAGGTGTCCTCGTACACGTACACCGACCGCGGTCTGAAGCTCCAGGAGACCAAGGCCAACGGCAACACGGTCGACTACACGTACTACCTGGACGCGGCACTCAAGTCGACGACGGAGAAGAAGCCGGGCGGCACCCTCGTCGACTCGCACGCCTATGCCTACGACGCGAACGGCAACAAGTCGCAGGACGTGGCGAAGAAGATGAACGCCGACAACCACGCGGCGTACCTCGACTCCACCACGGACTACACCTACGACCCGGCTGACCGCCTCAAGCAGTCGGTCAAGACCGGCAACGGCGCGGGCACCGAGACGTACGTCCACGACAACAACGCCAACGTCATCAACCAGACGGTCAAGAACGTCACGACCACCTACAACTACGACCGCAACCGTCTGCTGAGCGCCACCACCGGCTCGTCGGCGGCCAACTACACCTACGACCCGTTCGGCCGCCAGGAGTCGGTCACCTCGAACGGAAAGGTCATCGAGCGGAGCGTGTACGACGGCTTCGACCACGTCGTGGAGTCCCAGAAGGCGGACGACACGGGCGCGATGAAGTCCACCACGTACACCTTCGACCCGCTGGAGCGCACCGCCTCGAAGACAGCGGCGGGCAAGACAACGGACTTCGAGTACCTGGGCCTCTCCTCGGAGGTCCTGGACGAGAAGGTCGCCGGCACGCTGACCAAGTCGTACCAGTACAGCCCGTGGGGCGAACGCCTGTCGCAGATCAAGCACAACAGCGACGGGACGACCGAGGACGGCTACTACGGCTACAACGGCCACAGTGACGTCGAGACCCTCACGGACAAGAACGGCGACACGAAGGCGACCTACGGCTACACCGCCTACGGCGCCGACGACACCTCCGACTTCACCGGCATCGACAAGCCTGACGCCGCAGACCCCACCAAGGAGGCGTACAACCCGTACCGGTTCAACGCCAAGCGCTGGGACGCCCAGTCCGGCACGTACGACATGGGCTTCCGTGACTACAGCCCGGGCCTGAACCGCTTCACCAGCCGGGACATGTACAACGGCGCCCTCGCCGACATGAACCTCGGCACCGACCCCTACACCGGCAACCGCTACGCCTTCGGCGGCGGCAACCCGATCAGCATGGTCGAGCTCGACGGCCACTTTTCCATCCCGGGCGTGATCAGCGAGATCGGCAGCGCGCTGGAGGGCGGTGCCGCAGCGTTGGAAGGCGCCCTGTCGGGCGCCGCTGACGCTGCGGCGAGTACTGCGGCGAGTGGGGGCAGCCTGCTGAGCCGGCTGACTCCTTGGGGCATCGCGGCATCCGTCTTCGCGTATGCGTCCAAGCCCACGGCGACCGCGCCCGGGGGTTACCTGTCAAAGCCCGGCGCCAAGCCCGACTACAGCAAGGGCCTGTTCATCACGCCGAAGGAGGAGAACGAGTGGCAGCCGGGGGCCGATCTTTACCCCCGGACCAAGGACGACTGCGGAGAAGGCAACAGCTTCGTCTACTACAGTCCACTCGACGACAAGGGCAGGGCGCAAGGCGTTCAGGCCTGTCTCAATGACGGCGATTTCACCTACGTCGATGAGCTGACCCAGAAAACCGGGGAGTTGAGCAATGACTCGGCGATTGTCGGCAGCCCGGTACCGCGGCCGCAGCGGGATTACCCGGAACTTGACCCCCCCGGCTTCCGAAAGGGCATGAACCGTGCTCACCTCCTGGCCAACCAGCTGGGCGGAACCGGTACGGACAGAAGGAACCTGGTCTCCCTGTGGGCCACGCCGAACAGCTCCCAGATGAAGAAGGTGGAAAACAATGTGGCCCGTATGGTGGCCGCCGGTCAGACCGTGGCCTACGAGGTCAGTGCTCATTACACGGGAGGGAACGGAGCTCCCGACTATCTGAGCATCACCTGGGCGAACCTGGACACAGGAGCAAACTCGGGTGGGCCGATAACCATCTGGAACACCCCGACGGGCCTCAAGCCCTGACCCGTCGCCTACCGTAGGGGGGTCACGGGCGGGCGGCGCATCGCTCACCGCCCGCCCGTGCCTCCCGCTTCTGCTCTCCTCCTGCGCACGAAAGGCCTTGATATGTGGGTGCAGCGACTTCTGGAATTCGTCGGACGGGAGTCTGCCGGCATCCCCGTCGACTGGGAGGCGACCGAAAGGGAAATCGGCGCCCCACTGCCGCCGGACTACAAAGAGCTCTACGAGGCTTTCGGTGGGGGCCTCTTCAGTGACACAGTCACCTTCCTGGCGTTCGACGAGGGCCAGGTGTTCGACCTGGTGACGCAATGGCGGGCCGCTCTCGCCACCGACCGGGACCCGGATCTCGGCGACGTGTCCGCCGTCACTCCGTACAAGATTTACGAGCCGGGCGGTGAGGGTCTCATTTCGTGGGGATCCACGGAATGGGGCGACCAATACTTCTGGCTCATGGACTCTGCGGAATCCGGAAAGTGGCCGATCCTCGCACGGGTCGGTGATATCGATCAGTGGCACACTTTTGACATGTCAACCTCAGAATTCTTGTACCGTGTCCTGACGGACGCCGACTTCCGCCCCTTCGGGATTGCGCAACACGCCCTTGGAGCGACATTCGAACCTGCATCCACCCTGTGACGACAGGGCCCCGGCGAGGAACCGATGAATCAGCTCGTTACGCCGTGTGCCGAGCAGGCTGGCTCCTCCGCGGGTATCGCCCTGAGCGACACGGGCAACGGGAACGTCCTGCTTCCGGAGCAGTTCGCGCGGCAGCCCTAGAAGCAATGCCAAGGTCAGCCTGCGGGCATGCCGGTCGGCACCACCGGGGGACGGGTGAGCAGCTCGACGAGCGTGTACTCGTCGGGGCCGAAACGTTCGCCGATCTGGTCCAGCGCTGCCGCCGCGCCTTTGCGGCGAGTCAGGCAAGGGGTGGCCACCATGCTTCTTGCCACCCGTGGTGGCCTTACCGGTGGCCAGCCGGTGGCCGGACGCCTTTGGACGGTGCGGCATCGGGTGGCACGGGTCAACCTGGTGGCCATTTGGTGGCCAAGCGTGCAGACCGGCTCCCGATCAGCCGCGCAACTGGAGGTACACAGGGGGACGACTGTGGTGGCATCTCGACAATCTCGCGTTCAACCTGCTCCTCGTCCAAGCGGGCCGGGCTCGACGCCGTCAGGGCGCCGCGCTGGTGGCGTCGCCGCGCATGCCGGCGTTGGGGCCGGCGGTCGAACCCGGGATCGGTAGGCGCCACCCGACCACGTATCGTCCGCACCGTCAGACAGGGCCGACGGCGAGGAGGGGCCCGTGGCCAAGACGACCTGCCCGGCAGCCGTTTCCTGGGAGTCGCCAGCGGCACCGATACCATCCGGCTGTGGGATCTGGACGCCGACCACACGATCCCGCGGCTGTGCTCACTGACCCGGGGCATACTGACCGGACGGACCTGGCAGGAGCACCTGCCGAATCTGCCCTACGATCCACCGTGCCGCGGAACCGGCTGACCCACGGCCGCACCCGCACGCTGTCCGGCCCCGCGAGCGAGGATGCGGCGACGGCGAACAACGCGGCTCCGGGCAGCATCCCGGACACGACCGCGATCCACGCCGGGTCCGCGTCCGCCGCGCCCAGCGCACGGGACCGCCATAGCGAGCCGAGGCCGAAGAAGTGCACGCCGACCACGAAGGTCACCCAGGGCAGAGCGTACGGCCCGTTTCTCACCGTCGAGTTGATCACGACGAGGCCGCCCGCCGGGCGGAGACGACAGCGATCCCGAGCGGTAGGGCGATCACCGCACCGCAGATCCTTGCCACCACCGTCCATGGCCCGTGCGACGCACCGCTGTTGGCCTCGACGAACGCCAGCCCGAAGGACGTCGCAACCGTCGCCCCGGTGAGCGCCCGCCCCGTACGCAGTCGCTAGTTCCCGTCTGTTCCGTCCGTCACGCGCCCATTGTTCCGGCCCGGAGTGAGCCGGGGCAATGCAGGGCCGGGGCAGTTCTCCGGCTGAAACAGGGGGCAGTGCTCCACAACAGAATCACTCGGTCCTCCGATGCCGGACAACGAAAGTCGGTCATGGGTGGGCTGTCACCGGTGGTGGGGTCCACCGGTTGGTGCGGGGGGTGGTGGAGGTGACGCCGTACTCGCTCTTGAGCTGTTCGGGAATGGCGTACTGCATGACCCGGCCGCGGGTGAGGGAGCTGAGTTCCAGGTGGGTGGTGATGTTGCCGAGGTGATCCAGGACCCAGGCCCCCAAGGGCGAGTTGTCTTCGATGCGTTCCAGGATCCCGAGGAGGGCGGGGGCGGCTTTGACGGCTGTGTCCCAGGCGGTGCGGGGGACTTGGAGCCAGTCGGCGCATGTGTCGCCGATGAGGTAGCGGATGAGAGCGGCGACCACAGGGTCGAGGAGGGTCCCGGGGACGACCTCTTCGTAGAGGTCGATGAGCTGGCGGGTCAGCCGCGCTCCTTCTTCGGAGGGGCCCATGTGCCGGGTCATGTACAGGTCGGAGAACTGCCGGGCGCTTTCCACGTCGGTCGGAGCGTGGTCGAGGCTGATGCCGAGCATGTCGCCGACGACGCGCCAGGCGTAGAAGTAGGACTCGGCGCCGTCGATCGACATGTGGATGCCCAGGCGGTGCAGTGCGTCCAGGACCTGGATGGAGAACATCATCTGGCCGCCGATCATGTCTTCCTGACAGATCGGTGTGCCGAGGGCGGCCACGTCCCAGCGGCCCTCGCGGCGCAGGTGGTAGCGGATGGAAGCGTGCAGCAGGCGGACCTTCTGCGCGGCGGGGATGAACCGGCTGCCGGCTTCGAACGCGTCGGGCTGCATCAGGTAGACGGTGAACTGTCCGGTCTCGGCCATGCGCCGGGAGGGGTATTCCAGGGAGTGGGTGGCGCTGAGCAGCTTGGCCACGTGCGGAATGACGTAGCAGGCGGGCATCGCCGCGAAGGACAGGGCGGTGGAGATGTGCACGTTGTTGTCGATGAAGAACAGCCGGGCCTTTTCCATCTCGCCCCAGTCCACCCAGCTCGGTGGTGTGCTGGTCGCGTGCAGGTATTCACGGGCCACGTCGGGCAGGCCGTCGGGCAGGTCCTGGCCGACGGTGGAGAAGTAGCGCATGAGGGTGTTGAACTTGCCGATCTCACCGCGCTCGAACAGCGTGTTCACCGTCGCGTCGGCGAGTTCGTCCCCCATGTCCCGCAGGGCGTTCATGGACTGGTCGGTGTAGGACATGGGGTCCTTTCGGCGGGTCAGGACTGACGGGCTGTGGCCGAGGTCATCAGCTGGGACAGTGCGCGGGTCGCGCCGGCCGGCAGATTCGCACGGGTGAGGGTGGCGGTCGCGGCGCTGACGCGCTGACTGATCATTTCCTCGACGCGGTGGGGTGCTCCGGTGCGCTGCACGATCGCCCGCACCTGTAGCAGGCCCTCGCTGTCCAGGCCCGGTCGGCCGAGCAGGCCGCGCAGTTCTTTGCGCTCGGCTGCGGTAGCGGCCGACCAGGTCTCGGCGAGCAGGGCGGTGGGCCGGTTGCCCGTGATGTCGTCCAGGTTCGACTTGCCGGTGCGTTCCGGGTCACCGAAGAGTCCGAGCAGGTCGTCCCGCAGCTGGAAGGCCTCGCCGAGGGGCAACCCGTAGGCGGTGAAGGCCTTCATCAGCCGATCCGGAGCACCGGCCAGTGCGCCACCGATGTGCAGAGGATGTTCGACCGTGTACTTGGCTGTCTTGTACCGGATCGTCTGGAGGGAGTTGCCCGTGTCGGGCCGGGCCCCCGTGCGGAGGATCTCCAGGCACTCGCCGGCGATCAGCTCCCTGGCCATGACCGCCCACAGTCCGCGGGCGCGGGCCAGGTAGGCCGCGGGCAGGCCGCAGGAGGTGAACAGCTGCCCGGCCCATGACATCAGCAGGTCACCGGTCATCATGGCCAGAGCCCTGCCACCGGCACTGCTGCGCGCACGGTCGGTGAACGCCGCCCGCAGGGCGATATGGGCGCTGGGCACGCCGTGCCGCATCGAGCTGTCGTCGATGAGGTCGTCGTGGACGACGGCTGCGGCGTGCACCAGCTCCATCGCGGCAGCGGCTCGCACCAGCGCGTCACTGTCCGGTTGCCCGGCTGCCCGCCACCCCCAGTAGCAGAAGGCCGCGCGCAGACGTTTGCCACCGGTCACGGCCACGGTCAACTGCTCCACCACCGGCAGCAGATCGGCATCGATGGCGATGAGCTGGTCCGTCTCCTGCCGCGCGAACGCCTGCAATGCCGCGTCGACGCGCGCTCGGAGTGCGACCTGGTCCTCTGCTTCAGGCATCTTCTGAAGCATCGCTCTGATCGCGACGAGCGGCGACCCGCCGTGCGAGCAACTCCATGTGGGGCTCGGGCACGGAGGTATACCGCTGGATCGCCAGCCGCCCCCGTTCCTTCATCTCCTGCTGACCGTCCTGAGCCAGCTCGGCCAGGTCCGACCGGCCCAGCAGCCCCCGCACTCCCCGCAAGGCCGCCCCGATACCGCTCAGAGCCAGGTCGGCCACTCCGGCGGCAATCAGCACGGCGTCGCTCTCGCGCCCGGCTCGCGCACCGCCATCGGCTTGCGTCACGGCAATCCCCTCATTTGCTGGCCGACATGAAAACGGGCTGTAGCCGAAAGGGGCCAACGTCCCAGGGAAGTCTGTCCAGTTGGCCGGCACTTCCACCGTGTAAGAGCGTTTCGGGTGATCATACCGTCGCTCGAAAGGACTTACGATCTTCGACGTGAGCGGATGCGACGTTTCCCTGCACCCCAACAGGCGCCGGACAGCCTGGTGGGCGACTCGACGTGCCGGGGCGGCGGTGGGAACTCTTGTGCTGTGCTCGCTTCTTGTCGGTGCGTCGGGCGGGTCCGTTGACGAAGGCTCCAGAGATGACCGTCCCGGTGTCCGGGTTCGAATATGTCTGGCTCTTGAACTGCCCCTGCTTCTCCCGGACTGTCCCCAACCGACACCGTCCGCGCCACCCTCCCCTTCCCCTTCCCCGTCGCCGTCCACTCCTGTGCCCCCGTCGTCTCCGGCGCCCACTTTCACTCCGGCGCCGTCCTCCCCCGTGACACCGGTTCCCGCCGGCAGCGCGGCCCGCCCGCGGCCCGGCCCGTCCACAACGCCGACTCCGCCTGTATCGCTGTCTTCCGCCTCAGCGAAGACGGTCGGCTCTCCGAAGACGTTCGCATCGACCGCCCCGTCGGCACCGGCAAGCGAGAGTGCCGCTTCCCCGCGGCCCGCGAAGACGTACTTCGTCCCGGGCCGCCGCGCGTTCTCATCTCCCGACAGTCATAGCTCATCCATGGTCACCACGATGCTGGTGATCACGATTCCCGCGCTGCTCGTAGCCGTTGCCCTGCGCCCACGTTCACGTTCGTCCCGGCGCGCCGAACGCTCCTGACCCGGCCGGGTCCCTGTACTCGTCGATCAAAATCCTCAATGGAGTTGTGCATGTCGGAGTGGGTGGTGCTCGCCATCGCCATGGCGGCTGCGTGCGTCATGGTCATCGCGGTTGTAGTGCTGCGGCAGAGACGGGTCGGAGAAGACGACGACCCGTCCGAGACGCCGGACGTCATCGAGTACATGGCGATGATGATCGGCGTGATCTACGCGATCGTCCTCGGCCTCGCCATCTCGGGCGTATGGGAGGCCAGGAACACCGCGCAGGACAACGCGTTCAACGAGGCCCAGACGCTCCACGAGGTGAGCGCGCGTGCGCAGGTCTACCCGGCGGCGGTGCGTGACCAGGTCCGGACCGACATCGACGCCTATGTCACCTACGTCGTCGACACCGAGTGGCCGCACATGCGGGAGCATGGCTCCCTTTCCCCGCGTGGGGCGGAACTGCTCGGAAAGGTGCGCCGCGACGTGACGAACCGCGTACCGCGGAGCGACCTCGAGAGCCAGAATTACCAGTCCATGGTCGATCTTGTCGCCGAGGCCGACAAGGCCCGTAACATCCGTGGGCAGAACACGGGGCCGACGATGCCCGGCCTCGTGTGGTTCGGCCTGATCGCGGGTGCCGTGGTCACCGTGGGCCTGATCTTCACACTGCAGATCCGCCGGTCCGCGCGGGAGTTGCTGCTGGCCGGGGCGTTCAGCGCGCTGATCGCCTTTCTGCTGTTCCTGATCTGGGACTTCGACGATCCCTTCACCCGGGGACTCGGCGTCACCACGCAGCCGTTCCTCGACCTTTTCCCCGCTCTCGACCTACCCCGCTGACCCAACTCGTCCGAAGACACCGGGAGCGGAAGGCCGGTGGTTCACGGCTTCTGCCCGGTCGGCCGGTCGGCGTAGTCCTCGACCAGGTTGCTGATGAGCGCAAGCAGGGCGTCGGCTCGGTGCCGGTCCTCGCGCCGGCTGCGCAGGGCCTCGTCGAGCGCCCGGAGCCGGGCCAGAGCGGCTGGCTCGCCATCCTCCACCTCGTAGATCCCCGGCTGGGTGATCAGGTCCAGGCACTCGGTGAGCAGCCGACGGGTGGCGGTGGACGGCGGGTCGGGGTCGGGTGCGGCGAACGCGGTGGTCAGGTACCGCGCGGGATCCGTGAGGCTCCACCCGACGACGGTGCCGTGCTGGACGAGAAGCGCCACGTCGGGTGCGATGCCGATGCGGGCCTCCAGCGGCTCGTCGAGGACGTCGAGGTCGCGCAGACAGGTGAGCACGGCGTCCCCGGGAGCGCGGCACAGCACCGTGCACATCTCGTGCCGGAAGTGCTTGACCTCGTCCGCGCGGAGCCCGCCCGGGCGTACGTCGGGCGTGACGGGAAGGCGGGCCGAGTCCTCGGCCGAGGCGGACACTTCCGGAATCCGGAATTCGGCCCCGACCAGCCGTCGGTCGTCCGGGGCGAAGCGGAACACGTCGGGGAGGTCCCACAGCAGGTCCTGGCTGCCGAACGTGTCCGCGAGGAACTTCTCCCGTTCCACCCGGTCCGCGTAGGGGGAGACGATCAGGAACGTACCGAGGAGACGGGGGACGAGGTCGAGCGGCTCGTCCGTCACCGTCGCGGACCAGCCGCCGTCGAACTTCAGTTTCGTCGTCATCACTGCCTCATCATCACTGCCTCATCTGATCTGTACCGCCGGAGGCTGGAAGCGGCCGTCCTTGGCGGGAATCCTGCCGTTCACGATGTCCTCGTGCGTCACCGGGGCGCCGGGGTCCGTGGGTTTCCCGCCGAGCGCCGTGGCCCCGGACTCGCCCTTGATGCCCGAGGGACCGTACGCCGTGATGGCCTGGCCCTGGGTGGTGCCGGGGCCGTCGATCACCACGATGTCGTCGCCCTGCCGGAAGGTGAACGTCCCGGCCGTGCCCGTCGAGTGGTACACGGCGTCCGGGTTCTTGAGGATCTCGACGACCCGTTCGTCGCTGAAGTCGTGCCGGGTGTCCCCGTGGTAGTCGTGGCGCTTCCTGAACCCGCCGTCCTGTGCCCTGTCGACGATGTCGTCCACGACCTTGTCGATCCGCTTCTGGGCCCGCTCCTCCTTCGTGTACTTGGGCATCAGGCCCAGCGGGTCGCACGCGCTGAGCGGGTTGTCCACGTAGGTGTCGGGGTTCGGCGCGGGAACGAGGCCGAGGGGGTCGGGGGAGGTGTAGCGGCCGGTCTCCGGGTCGTAGTGCCGGAAGTAGTTGTAGTGGAGACCGGTCTCGGGGTCGTAGTACTGCCCGGGGAAGCGGAGGGGGATGTAGGCGCTGCTGTCGCGGGACCAGGCCGTGGTGCCCCAGAGCGTGCTCCGGGTGCGCCAGGCGATGGCGCCACTCTCGTCGATGAGCTCGGTCGGCGTGCCGATGAGGTCCGTGGCGATGGCGAAGAAGCGGCGGTCGATCTCCTCCTGGCGGTCGTCGGCCGTGAGGATGCGCTCGGTCTGGGCCAGGGGCACGACGGACCGGTGGTCCCAGGTGAGGGCGACCGTGCTCGGGGCGTCCGCCCGGTGGCTGGTCTGTTCGCACAGGGTCAGGCCGTCCCAGGTGAACCGGACCTCCTCCACCACGCTCTCGCCGTCGGCCGACAGGCGCTGTTTCGCGGTGCGGCGGCCGAGCGGGTCGTAGCGGTACCGCCACCGGGTCCCGTCGGGGGTGGTCACGGAGGTGAGGCGGTGCTCCGTGTCCCACGTGTAGCGCCAGGTGTCCGGCTTGCGGGAGAGGCGGGTCTTCTGCCGCAGGGTGACCCGGCCGAGGGCGTCGTACTCGAAGCGGACGTCTCCGGCGCGGGTGAGGCTGGTGCCGGTGTAGGTGCGGGCTCCGGTGGCCTCGTGGCCGGGGTGGCCGGACGGCCAGGACGCCGAGGTCTGGTTGCCGGCGTCGTCGTAGGCGTACCGCTCCGTCCAGCCCTGGGCGTGGACGGCGGTGACCCGGCCCGCCCGGTCGAGGTCGAAGGTGCGGGTGCCCGACAGCCGGTCCGCGACGGAGGTCAGGTGACCGTCGGCGCGGTAGGAGTAGGCGCGGCTGTTGATGTCGCGCCCCGCGGCGGCGATGTGCCGCGTGGCCAGTCGTCCGGCCTCGTCCCAGGCGGACGACATGGTGATCGAGTCGCCGAAGACCCGGCTGAGCTCCCGGCCCGCCGCGTCGTGGGTGAAGTCGATCCGGTGATCGCCGCTGGTCAGGCGTTGGGGCAGGCCGTCGGCGCCGTAGGCGTAGGAGGTGACGTGGCCGGTGGGCGTGGTGCGGCGGGTGCGGCGGCCCAGGACGTCGTAGGCGTACAGGATCGGGCGGCCGTCGACCAGTTCGGTCTTGGTGAGGCCGCGACGGTCGTACTGGTAGCGCAGCTCGCTGTCCGGTCCGACGGCCTCCAGCAGGCGTCCGGCCCGGTCGTGGCCGTAGGTCGTCACGCGGCCGTCGACGTCCTTGCGGATCACCTGGCCGAGCGGGTCGCGCTCGAAGGAGATCGTCCCGCCGAGGGCGTCGCGACGGGCGGCGAGCCGGCCCGCGGCGTCCACCTCGTAGCTGAGCGTGCGGCCCGCGAAGTCGGTCTCGGAGACGATGTTGCCGGCCGCGTCGTACGCGTAGGTCCAGGTCTGACCCAGCGCGTTGCGGACCCGGGTGAGGCGGAGCTCGGCGTCGTGGTCGAACTCGACCCGCGTGCCGTCGGGGCCGGTGCGGGCCAGGGGCAGGTCGAAGTGGGTGTACTCGAAGCGGAAGACGCCACCGGCGGCGTCGGTGCGGGTGAGCAGATTGCCCTCGCCGTCGTACGTCCACGATTCCATGGCGCCGTCGGGCCCGGTGCGCCGGGCGAGCTGCCCGTCGGCGTGCCACTCGTAGCGGGTGACGGCGCCGGCCGGATCGATGACGCGGACCGGCCTGCCGAGGGCGTCCCGCTCGGTGCGGGTGACGGCGCCGGCCGGGTCGGTCACCGCCACGGTCAGGCCCGCCGCGTCGCACACCACGCGGGTGGTGGCCCCGAGGGCGTCGGTGACCGAGGTGAGCCGGCCGGCCTGGTCGTAGCTGTAGCGGGTGGTGGAGCCGGCCTGGTCGGTGACCGCGGTGCGGTTGCCGTGTTCGTCGAACTCGTGGACCAGGCGGGTGCCGTCCGGCCCGACGACCTCCACCGGCAGGCCGAACGGGCCGCGCACGGTACGCAGTTCGCTTCCGTCGGGGCGGATGGCGGAGACGGCCCGGCCGTCCTCGTCGTAGGAGAAGGCGGTGGTGAGGCCCAGCGGGTCGGTACGGGTCAGGAGGTTGCCGCGCGGGTCGTAGGTGAACCGGGTGGTGTGGCCGAGCGGGTCGGTGACGGCCAGGAGACGGCAGCCGGGGCCGAACAGGTGGCGGGTCGCGTGCCCGTCGGCGGTGGTGAGCGTGGTGGTGCGGTGGCCCGTCTCGGGGTCGGGTTCGGTGTAGGCCAGGGTGATCTGGACGTGGCCGGCCTCGCCGCCCTCCGCCACGACGCGGTCGCGGTCGTCGTAGACGTAGTCGTAGCGGCTTGAGTTGGAGTCGATCCAGGCGATGACGCGGCGGCGGTCGTCGTAGACGAAGGTGGTGGTGGCGCCGGAGGGCTTGGTGACGGCGGTGAGGTTGCCCTCCTCGTAGCCGTAGTTCATCAGGGGCAGGTCCGCACCGCCCTCGCCCGCGCCGGCCAGGGACAGGGCGGTGACCAGGCCGTCGGCGACGGACAGCTTCACCTGGTGGCCCGCCGAGTGGACCAGGGCCAGCGGCAGGCCGTTCTCGGTGCGGTCCACGGTGATGGTGTGGCCGTTGCGGTCGGTGATGCCGGTCAGCCAGGCGTCGCCGTCGCCCCCCGGTTCGCTGCCGGACGGGGCGGCGAAGTGGAGGGTGAGGCCGCTGTCGGGGTCGGTGACCGTGTAGTCGCCGTCGGCGTCGCGGGCCAGCAGGGTGCGGGCCCCGCCCGAGTCCGGCGTGGTGGGCGCGCCGGGGACCGGGTGCGGGTACGTGACCAGGAGGCCCTCGGCGGTGGCGTGTACGAGCCCGATGGCGTCGACCGTCAGACGCTCGTCGACGGTCGACGTCCAGGCAGGCCCCAGGAAGCGGCCGATCGCCAGGCCGGACTCGGTGCGCCGGGTGAAGACCAGCGGCAGGATGCCGGGGAGGTCGACGTCGGTCTGGGGCAGGTACATCCGGCCCGTGGCGAGGTCCACCGGGTCGCCGCCGGCGGTGCGGTCGCCGTCCGGGGTGTTGTGGGTGCCGTCGGGTGCGTCGTCGACCAGATTGCGCAGCCGGGCGGCGTCGGCGGCCTCCTCGGCGACCCGCACGCCCTTCACCGCGGCGCCGCCGCCACCGGTGGCGAGGGTCAGCGCGAGGTCGGGAACCAGCCGGCCGATGCCCTCGGCCGGGTCCTTCATGAAGGTGTCGAGCATCTGCTTGCCGGTGCCGACGGGGTCGTTGGCGGCGACCACCAGGCCCGCGGCCAGGCTGTTGAGCGAGGTGGCGTACTCGGCCGGGTGCGTCAGGTTGTACGGGTCCGTCGGGTTGACGCTGCGGACGAAGTTGAGGATCCCCGCCGTGCCCTTGATGATGCCGCCGCCGACGTGGTCGCCCATGATCTGCAGTTCCTGGAGCCCGTCGCTCAACTGGTCGGCGTACGACGGCTTCTGAGGGGCCATGTCGCGGGCGGCGCGGACCGCTGTGCGCGCGGTCTCCGCCGCCGAGTTCCGCTGCTTGCGGGCCTCGGCGAGGATGTCCTGGGCATCCTGCATCAGCTTCTTGCCGGGGTCGTCGAACGTCCCCGCGGGCCTGGGCGGGAGCGAGGACGGGTTGCGCTCGTCGGCGGGCTGGGCGTTGTAGCGGTCGACGGCGCTGTTGTAGTCGTCGACCTTCTTGCGGTGGGCGTCGGCGGCGTCCTCGGACGCCTTGACACCCTCCTTCCACTTGTCGATCGCCGTCTGCGCCTGTCCCTGCGCCCAGGTGACGGTGCCGGCGAAGGCGTCGAGCGCGCCGAGCGCCTTGGCGCAGGCGTCGGCGGCGGCGTACCACTTGGGCGGCTGGGTGCTCACCGCGGTGCGCAGCGCGTCGGCCGCCTCGCCCTTGAGCCGGGAGGAGTCGAGGCCCCTGAGACCGTCGCCGGTGGTGTCGAAGGCCGTCTGGAAGGCCCGGAGTTTCCTGGCGGTGGCGTCGAGCTTGCCCGCGCTGCCGTAGATCAGCTTGGTCTTGTCCTCGGTCTGCCCGAGGTCCATCTCGTCGACCTCGGCGCCCATCCGGTTGGCGACCGAACGGGACTGCTCGCGCACCCAGTCCGCACCGGACTCCCAGCCGACGTCGTCCAGCCGGTCGGCGGTCCAGTTGCCCGCGTCCTCGACCCGGTTGCCGGCCCACTCGACGCCGTCCTCGACCGCGTTCTCGACCGAGTCGGGCGTGATGTCACTGACGAAGTCGCCGATACCCACAGTCAGTTCCCCCCGGACTCACCCTGCTGCTGCGCCTGCTGGGCGCGCTCCTGCGGCGACGGGCCGAAGGTGTCGTCCAGCGCCTGGTTCCACTGGTCGTCGGAGATGCCGAGCGCGTCGCCCAGCATCTCGGACCGCTGGCCGCCCTGGCCCTCGGTGAGGACGGTGCGGCCGGTGTCCTTCCACGTCTGCTCCATCTCCTGACCGGCCTGCTCCCACGACTCGGCACTCCAGTCCGGGTTCAGGGCGTCCGGCGTGAACACGTCGCCCCAGTCCTGCTGGGTGATCTCTTCCTCGGTGGCGTGCGGGTTGCCGCCCAGCACGGAGTTGACGCCCACCTTCAGCGTGCCCTCGACGTACTGGTCGTGCTCCCACTGGGTGCCCGCCGCCAGGCCGAGGCGGTTCGCGAGCGCGCCGGCGTCGCTCACCAGGGCTCGCACACCCCACTCCCAGCGCTCGCAGAAGTCCTCGAAGTCGACTGAGAGGCCGTGGTGCCCGGCCTCCATCCCGGTCATCGACAGCTCCGAGAAGCCCTTGCCCAACACCGAACCGGTGGCGCCGCCGAGATCACCGAGCTCGTCGATGGTCGCGCCCACGCCCTGCGTGAACTTCGCGACAGACGCCTTGTCGAATTGCAGGTCAGCCCCGTCACCGCCCATGGCCGCGCTCCTCTTCCGCCTCGCCGGAGTCGACGGCGACGCCGTCCGGAACGACGCCGACGACCGGCGGGAAGAACATCGACCCGTCCTCGGTGGCGATGTCGACGGCGAGGCCGGCGGGCTCGTCCAGGGACGGCACGACCTCGTCGACGATGCGCGCGCCCAGCAGCGCCGCGTAGTCCATGGGCTGATCACCGGATCCGTGAAGCAGGGCGAACCGGGCCAGTGCGGCCTCGTCGGTGAACCCGCAGATCCACCGGACCCCGCCCGACCGCGCCGACCAGAGGCCTCCGTCGGCCGTCGGGACCAGAAGGACCGAGCGCCGCATCTCACCGACCAGCGCCCGAGGGTCCCCGACTCCCTTTCTCCGCTCGGCAATTCGCTCGGCGAGCGCTGTACTTGTCCGCTCCACGGGCCCTCCCCGGCGCAGGCGACTGATGGCACCGTAGATCAAGACGCGCGGCATGACAGGGTCGGTTCTCGTGAAGGTCTGCTCGGGGCCGACTGGTAGGTGAGGTGCTACCGGGGAGGCATCCGTGGGGGAACCCACTGGCGAATGGCTCAAGGGCGGGGATCAGCATCGCGCCAGTCGGCCCGCACCGGCAATGATCACGTCGAAGTCGCGCTGCGGCGCACGGCGTCGGCCCGGTCCTCGTCGGCGCGGGCCAGGCGGGCGACGAGATCCCGGAAGCGTTCCTGGCTCAGGAGGTCGACGCTCTCCTCCGCACGTTCCGTGACGCCGTCCCGGTCGATGGCCAGCCACTGGAGCATGAACGCCGGAATGTCCCCCGGGGCGCCGCACTCTTCCAGCGCCGCCCGCCGCACCTGCAAAAGACGGTCCAGAACCGCCTCCAGGTAGTCCAGAGCCAGTTCATCGATCCCGTGCCGCGCGTACATGTCCCGCACCGCGCCGGCGTCCGCATCGGTGTCCACCCCGACGCGGTTCCTGAGCGTGAGCAGCATGTCGGCCGCGTCCTCGTCGGCCAACGGCCCCAGCAGCCCCTTCGCCTTGTGCACGGCAAGGCAGAGCTGAATCGTCGGCTCACCGTTGCGGATGTCCTCACCTGTGGAGTCGTCGAGGACGTCGTCGATCACACAGGCCGCGGTGGTCGCACCCGCGAGGTAGTCCATGAGAGCTTCCCCGTCGGTGACTTCAGCCCCGTAGCAGGCCAGCATGCGGCTCATGTCGACGATGAAGTGGATCCAGTCCGTCCCGCGGCTGAACACGATGCCGCGGTAGGAGTCCAGCGTGATGTGGTCCACCGGCACGCGGGAGGGGGCGGCTCCGTCGGCCGGAACCCGCGTACGCCTCAGATCCTGTTCCGCGTGGTACGCGAAGTAGTGCGCGCAGTGTTTGAGCTGTCGCACCGCGCGGTCGTGCAGCTCCTGTTTGAAGGGGTGATGCTCCGGCACCGCCGACGAGAGCACGTTCAGTGCCTGGGCCGCCAGGATGAGGGTGTCGTTGGCGAACGAGCGAGGATGGCCGACGTGCCAGGCCGGGCCCCCGTTGCGCACGAGTGCTCCGTCCATCCAGTCGTCCGAGAGGATCGTGAGCGTGGTCAGCCAGTCCACCGCCGTCGCCACCGCGTAGACCAGCCGCATGTGAGCCGGCGTCTGGTACTCCGGCGGCGTGATCCGCCGGTAGACGTGGATCAGCAGCGCCGCCGCGTAGTGATGCTGCCACGACGACGACCACACCTCACGCCCCAGATGTTCGGCCCACGCCTGGTTGTGCCTGAGGGCCAGGTCGGAGTCGTCGTAGCCGAACAGGGGAATCGCGGCCAGTTCGTCGCACACCTCGCGGTACGGCCCGTCCACCTCCCGCCGCAGCGCCGCCAGGTCCATCTCGCCGTACAGACGGAAGCGCTCCGCCCGCGCGTTCTCCACCGGCAGCGCCGTCCGACGGACGTCCGAACCGTCCGGCAGCAGCAGGAACGCGTCCGCGAAGGCGTCCGTCCGGCGGTTGTCCGGGTCGTAACTCTCCGCGAACCGAGTCCCGTCGAGACCGAACAGCGTGCGCAGGCCCTGTCGGGACACGGACCGGTCGGTGATGGTCGACATCGTCACTCCTTGGCTTGTCCGGGCTTTCCGCCCGCTCCCGAGTGAGATAGCGGCAAGACCGCCCCGACGCGCCGTCAGTCCGCTCCCACTCACCCAGGAGGCGGAGCGACTTCACCGCAGAAACGATCAGGTTGGGGTGGTGGAGGAGAAGCCGATGCCCTGCCGTGTGATCGTGAGCGGATCTGATCGCGATCACGAAGCACGATCAGACCGTCGCGAACCCCAGCACCAGCGGCGCCACGGCAAGGATCATGATGGCGGCCGGGATGCCGACTCCCTTCTGGTCGCCTCCACGGACGTGCGTGATCACGGCGCCCAGGAAGTACAGGACGACACCGATCGCCGCCGCGATGCCCAACGGCCGGTAGGCGATGCCGACGAGCAGCCCCAGAGCGCCCGCGATCTTGACCAGGCCGAGGGGCAGGAACCAGTTGTCGGGGACCCCGAGCGCCTTGAGCCCCTCTGTGATCTTCGGGTCGCGGGTGATGTCGGGAACGGCGGAGAAGACCAGTACCAGGGACAGCACGGCAGCGAGGACGACATAGGCGATGAACACGGAGAACTCCGGAGTGGGTGGTACGGCCGGTTGAAGCGATCAGTTGTGCTGGTCGGCATCCATCTGTGGCAGGGCGTTGCGGATGCCCTGTTCGAGGAGTTGGTCGGCGAGTTGCCGGTCGTGGGGTCTGTGGAGCATGCGATCTCGTCGAGGAGGGCGGCGTCCTTCATGAGGGTCGAGACGCCGGAGCCGTCGATGCCGTCCTGCTTGAGCGGGCGGCGGCCGTCGTGATGATCCGCTGCCGTGTTTCCTGTTTGTGTTCCTTCGCCTACCTGCGGGTGGGCGTCAGTTCGGCATCCGGTTGAACTTGCGGACGATGCGGTCGAAGATCCGGGCCGGGAGGACGCGGTGGAACACGCTGATGCCGG
>NZ_JBFAIR010000018.1:0-88742 GCF_040654815.1 Streptomyces sp. NPDC050619
GCCCGAGACAGATGTCTCGGGCCCTTCGAGGTGTCTGCCGCCTGAGGGCTCCTCAGGCGACGGGTGCGAGCGCCTGGCCGTCCGTGTCCCGGATGATGGCGCAGACGTCCCGCAGCGCCGCCTCCAGCCGGTCGATCTCACCGTCCGTCAGGTACACGGACGGCTCGAAGCGCAGGGTGTTGACCGCGCTCGACGTGGGGAAGACGCGGATACGGTGCGTCCGCAGGATGTGCCCGGCGACGAAGTAGCCGAAGAACCCGCTCCCGGCCACCTGGCGCAGCGGCTGAGCGTCGGCGGCCGACTGGTCGTGGAACTCGAGGCCCAGCATCAGGCCCCGTCCCCGCACGTCGCTGACCACACCGGGGAAGTCGGCCCGGACCGCGCGGAGCATCGCGAGCAGCCGCTCACCGCGCTCGGCCGCCCGCCGGTACACCTCGCCGTCGTCGGCCTCCATGATCTCCAGCACCTTCAGCGCGATGAGACAGGAGAAGCTGTCCTTGGCGAAGGTCGAGCTGTGGGCCAGCTCGAACTGCCCGCGGTAGAGCGGCTTGCGGACGAGCGTGACCGCCGCCTTGGCGATGCCGCCGCCCAGGCTCTTGGCCAGCGTGTAGTAGTCGCCGCGCAGTCCCAGGTGGGTGGCCGCGAGGAAGGTGCCGGTGCGCCCCATGCCGCTCTGGATCTCGTCGACCACGACCGGGATGCCGTGCTCCGCGCAGACCTGTTGCACCTCCTGCGTGAACTCCCGGCTCAGTTCGTGGATGCCGCCCTCGCCCTGGACGGGTTCCAGGACGAACGCCGTGAAGAGCGGGGCGTCGCGCTCGACGACGCGCACCCGGCCGCCCTCTACGACCAGGTCGAGCAGGTGGCCCCGCTCCTCGTCGATGATCTTCCGCAGCGCACCGGGCTGGTCGCGCGGCACGAACCGAGCCTGCGCGGCGAGGGCCTTGAACGGCAGCCGGTAGCCCTCGTTGTGGGTCAGCTGAACGCTGCCGGCCAGCTTGCCGTGGAAGGCGCCCTCGGGGGTGAGGAACAGTGGCGGGCGCGCCGACTGCGCCTCGTTCCTGGTGCGTACCTCGGCGACGAGGTCGTCGATCGAGTCCGCGACGTGTGCGGGCACCGTGGCGGCACCCGCGGCGACCTGCTCCCGTACGTCGTCGATGTGCCCGGCGATCTCCTCGGTCAGCTCCGTGACGCGCAGGCCACGGTCGAGTTCGGCGTGCTTCATGGCCGCCTCGACGGCCTCCGCGCCGCTGTTGGCGAAGATCGCGTAGTACTGCTCGTCGTCCCCCCGCTCCCGCTGGATGATGCGGTTGAGCGCCGCCGCCACGTCGCCCGCGTACGGGTGGCGGGAGAACTGCGCGTGGACGGGGGTCCGCTGGTCGAGGAGCGTCTTGGCGTACGCGATGATCTCGGGATTGCTGTGCCCGAGCATCAGCGAGCCGTAGCCGCCGACGTAGTCGAGGACAGGAATCTCCTCGCCGTCCTCGCCGCGCCGGTACAGGGTGTTGCCCTCAGCGCGCACGTACTCGGCGTCCAGGCCGCCGGAGGCCAGCACGGCGAGCAGGAACGGCTCCGCGAGGTCCCCCTCGGGCGCTGTCCGTTCGTCACTCATGGCGGTCCCCTCAGGCGTTGGTGACGGTGGACTCGTGGGACGCGGCAGCCCCGGGGTCCGGCACGGCCTCGGCGGGCACCTCCCCTTCGGCCTCGGCGGGCGCTGCCGCGCCGATCGCCGGGATGCCGCGCAGCAGGGAGAGCACCACGACGGCGGTGAGGACCGCGAAGCCCGCGCTGACCCACGCCGTCGTCTGGTACCCGGACGTGAACGCCTCCCGCGCGGCGGCCAGCAACTGCGCGCCGACGTCCGGGGAGAGGGACTCGGCGGCGGCGGTGGCACCGCCGACGCTGTCCTGCGCCGCCTCGGCGGCCTCGGCCGGGATGCCCGCGGGCGCCGTGTCCGCGACCTCGCCGCGGTAGACGGCCACGGCGACGCTTCCGGTCACCGCGATGCCCAGCGCCAGGCCCAGGTCGTACGCGGTCTGGCCGGTCGCGGAGGCCGAACCGGCCTTCTCCGGCGGGGCGGCGCCCGCCGCGAGCGAGGTGCCGAGCACGCTGATCGGGGCGACGCCGAACATGATGACCGTCAGGCCCATCGCCGCCGGCACGACTCCGTCCTTGTCGGCGCCGGCCGACGCGGACAGCCAGAAGCCGGCCAGGGTGACCAGCAGGCCGCCCGCGATCACGTAGGCCGGGCGGATCCGCTTGGCCAGCACCGGCGTCAGCTGGGAGCCCACGATCAGGCCCGCCGCGCCCGGCAGCAGCCACATGCCGGCCGCGAGCGGACTGAGCTCGCCGGCGATCAGCAGGTACTGCGGGACCAGGTACTCGACGCCGTTGAGCGCCATCATGCCGAACAGGAGTGTCAACAGGGCGCCCGTGAAGACCTTGGTGCGGAAGAGCCCCATGTCGAGGAGGGGTGTCTCCAAGATGTTCTGCCTGCGTACGAACACCACCGCGAGCACCACACCGGCCACGATCGCCCCCAGGTTGCCCGCGGACCATCCCGTCTCGGCGGACTTCTTGATCCCGTACACGATGGGCAGGATCGCGGCGAGGAACAGCGCCACGCTGGCGAGGTCGAGCCGCCCCGGGTTCGGGTCGCGGTACTCCGGCAGCAGCACCGGCGCGGCGAGGAGCGGCACCAGCATCACCGGTACGGCCATCAGGAAGACCGAGCCCCACCACCAGAAGTCCAGCAGGACACCACCGACGACGGGGCCGATCGCGATGCCCACGGACAGCGAGGTGACCCACATGGCGATGGCCGTCGCCCGCTGCTTGGCGTCGGTGAACATGTGAATGATCAGGGAGAGGGTCGACGGCAGCACGGCCGCGCCGGCGACGCCGAGCAGCGCACGGGCCGCGATAAGCATCTCGGGGCTGACGGCGTAGGCGGCGAGCAGCGAGGAGACGATGACGCCGACCGAGCCGTACATCAGCATTCTGCGTCGGCCGAGCCGGTCTCCGAGCGTGCCCATGACCACCAGGAAGCCGCAGGTCATGAAGCCGTACATGTCGGTGGTCCACAGCACCTGGGAGCTGGTGGGCTGTAGGTCGGCGGCCAGGTAGGGCGTCGCCAGCCACAGCACGCCCAGGTCGGCCGTCATCAACGTCACGGGGAGCAGCAGCACCAGCAGTCCGAACCATTCACGTGGTCCGGCACGCAACTCCGCCGCGGAAGCGGTGTGGGAAGACATGGGGGATCCCTTTCTTGGTGTGTCTCTTCTTCCGGCTTCTGCGACCGGGAGTCGGGAGTCCGTCAGGCGGTGTGGGCGCGGACGCGCCGGAGGATCTCGGTGGCCACCGTCTGCGGGGCCTGCTGCGGCTGCCAGTGCGAGGTCTCCTCGAGCGTCACGAGACGGTAGGGGCCCGTGACGTACTCCTGGGTCCGCTTGACGGCCAGTTCGCTGACCGCCGTATCCGTACGGCTGTAGAGGAAGGTCGTGGGGACGCCGACCGGACCGAAGCCGAGGTCGTCGCCGAGCAGGTCGTTGGCGCGATACCAGTTCAGGGCCGCGTCGAGGGTGCCCGGACGGGTGTGGGTGGCGACGTACCGGGCGATCTGCGCGTCGGTGAGGACGCCCTCGCCGGCCTGGGTGAACCAGGCGTGCAACTGGGCGGCGTCGTCGGCCAGGAAGTGGTCGGCGGCGCCCTGCGAGATGAGGAACTTGACGTATTCGGAGCTGTGTTGCTGCTCCTCGTCGACGCGGTAGGCGTGCTGGTAGGCGTCGAGGTGCGGGATGGCCAGCGCGGTGAGGGTGCGCACCCGGGCGGGGTGCTTGGCCGCCAGCCACCACGCCACGGCCGCACCCCAGTCGTGGCCGACGACATGGGCCGTGCTGATCCCCAGGGCATCGAGGATGCCCAGCGCGTCGGCGGCGAGGTGCGGCAGCCGGTAGGCGGCCACGTCGGCGGGCCGGGCGCCGGGCGAGTAGCCGCGCTGGTCGGGGGCGATGGTGCGCAGACCCGCCTCGTGCAGCAGCGGCGCGGTCTCGGTCCAGGACTCCTTGTTGTGCGGGAAGCCGTGGAGCAGGAGGACCGGTTCGCCGTCGGCGGGGCCGGCCACGTCCACGTCGAAGACCAGGTCGTCGGAGGTGATCCGCATGGTGGTCACCTCTGCCCCGTAACGGCGAGGGCGGCCTCGATCTGTGGGGTGTGCAGGACGGCGGGCGAGTCGACGAGGCCGATGACCCGGGCGTACGCGCGGGCCACGGACGCGTCCCGGGTCGCCGCCTCCTGCACCTGCGCGATGAACGCGTGCGCCTGCCGGACCTCCTCGGTGCGCTCGCCCTCGACCTCCGGGAAGCTGAGGTCGGCGCCGACCGCCATCTCCCAGCAGCCGTCGATGGCGTCGCGGGCGAGGTCCTCGAAGTACCGGATCGGGTCCGGCCGGTGGGTCGCGGCCAGGTGGCGGCGCAGCACGAGGGAGCCGAGGGCCGCGACGGTCATGCCCTGGGCGTAGCTCGGGTTGAAGCTGCACACCGCGTCACCGATGACCAGCAGCCCGGCCGGGAAGTCGGTCATGCGCTGGTAGTGGCGGCGCAGGTTGGTCGGGAACTTGTACGCGACGGGGTCGTCGATCGGCTCGGAGACCTCCAGCACCTCGTGGATGTCGGGCGCGGCGAGGGACTTGACGAAGCCCAGGAAGCCCTCCGGCTCGGTGGGCGGGTGGTCGCCGAGAATGCCGTACGCCGTGACGATGGCGCGGTCGCCCTCGATCCGCTGGCAGATGGCGCCGCGCGGGACGCCGGCGGAGGCGACGGTGTTGATGGAGATGTCGCCCTCGAACGCCGCGTCCGGGACACGGTAGTAGCGGGTGGTGTACCCGAGGCCGATCTTGTGCTTCTCCTCCTGGACGGCTTCGTAGCCGAACTCCTGGAGCCAGACGGAGGTGCGCGAGCCGCGGCCGGTGGCGTCGACGACCAGATCGGCGTGGAGGGTCTCCTCGGCGCCGCCGGCCCGGCGGACCACGACACCGGTGACCGTGCGGCGGTCCCCGGTGGTCTCCAGGCGCAGGATGTCGGCCTCTTCCAGGAAGCTGACCCCGGGCAGCGCGAGCACGCGGTCGCGCACGTGGCGCTCCAGGAACGGGCGGCTGAGCGTGAGGACGAGCAGCTCGGAGTGAACCTTCCGCAGCCGCTTGCCGTTGATGATCCACCGGACGTCGTCGGCGACGTCGCCGCTGCCCGCCCCGCCCCGCGTCAACGCCTCGGTGATGCCCGGGAAGTACTCCTCGGTGATCTGCTGGCCACGGGCGAGCAGGCCGTGCAGGTGATGTCCCTGCGGCAGGCCGCGCCGCAGCTCGTTCGGGCCGGTCAGTTCGTCGCGGTCCACGACGACGACCTCCGCGAAGGTCTCGGAGAGCGCACGGGCGGAGAAGAGTCCCGCCATGCTGCCCCCGAGCACCACCGCACGGCCTTCGCGTTGCTTACTCATAGCGATCAACTCTCCTTGAATTCGCAATTCGCACCGGCGGAGCCACGAAGTTATCCGCACGCGTTCCATCGGCCGTCCATCGCGCGGCAACGCGGCGGTCATCGGCCGCTCTCAGCAGGGCAGTTACCGCGCCATGACTGTCGGTGAACCCGATTTCACTAACCTCGGTGGAAATAGCTTCCCGGGTCTTGAAAAGACCTCAGCGAATAGCCGAGGCAACAACCGCCGAGTAAATCCTGAAAGGGCAGCCGAGCGTGGTGACGAGTGAGAACAATCCTGTAGCAGCCGGTACGCGCGCCGAGAAGACGGAGCCGATCGCTGTCGTGGGGCTGTCCTGCCGGCTCCCCGGAGCCGGGAGTCCTTCGGCATTCTGGGAGTTGCTGCGCGGCGGCGCCAGTGCGGTGACGGACGTGCCGCCGGGCCGCTGGGACGAGTCGTCCGGGGCACGGCGTGGCGCGTTCGTGGACGGGGTCGACCAGTTCGACGCCGGGTTCTTCGGCATCTCGCCGCGTGAGGCCGCCGCGATGGACCCGCAGCAGCGGATCGTTCTGGAGCTTGCCTGGGAGGCGCTGGAAGACGCCGGGATCGTGCCCTCCGCGCTGCGCGGCAGCCGGACGGCCGTGTTCGTCGGTGCCCTGCGCGACGACTACACGAGCATGCTGTACCAGTACGGCACCGACGCCGTCACCCAGCACACGATGACCGGCGTCAACCGCGGTGTCATCGCCAACCGCGTCTCGTACCACCTGGGCCTGCACGGACCCAGCCTGACCGTGGACTCGGCCCAGTCCTCATCACTCGTCGCGGTCCACCTGGCCTGCGAGAGCCTGCGCGGCGGCGAGTCGACGGCCGCCATCGCCGCTGGTGTGAACCTCAACCTGCTGGCCGAGAACGCCACGACAGAGGAACGTTTCGGCGCGCTGTCTCCCGACGGCGTCTCGTACACCTTCGATGCCCGGGCCAACGGCTTCGTGCCCGGCGAGGGAGCCGGGGTCGTCGTCCTCAAGCCGCTCTTGGCCGCGCTCGCCGACGGCGACCGCGTCCACGGCGTCATCCGCAGCAGCGCCGTCAACAACGACGGGGCCACCGACGGGCTCACCGTGCCGGGCCGAAGCGCCCAGGAGCGGGTGATCCGCCTCGCCCACGAGCGTGCCGCGCTCGGCCCGGACGAGCGGGTCCAGTACGTCGAGCTGCACGGCACCGGCACTCCGGTGGGCGACCCCATCGAGGCCGCCGCCCTCGGCGCCGCACTCGGTACCCAGCAGGCGGCCGCCGGCAGGTCCGCGCTGCGCGTCGGCTCCGTCAAGACCAACATCGGGCACCTGGAGGGCGCCGCCGGCATCGCGGGCCTGATCAAGACGCTCCTCAGCATCACCCACCGCGAGCTGCCCGCCAGTCTCCACTTCGAGACCCCGAACCCCGCCATTCCGCTCGAAGAGCTGGGGCTGGCCGTCCAGCGTGAGCACTCCGCCTGGCCGCATCCGGACCGCCCGCTGGTGGCGGGCGTCAGCTCGTTCGGCATGGGCGGCACCAACGCCCACGTCGTGGTGGCCGAGGCGCCCGCCGCCCAGCAGCCGGAGGCCGCCGAGCTCAAAAAGACGCCGCTCGCCGCCCTGCCGTGGGTGGTCACCGGCCACTCGGAACCGGCGCTGCGGGCCCAGGGCGAGCGCCTCGCCACGTTCGCGGGGGACGCCGGTGCGCCCGATCCCGTGGACACCGGGTACTCACTGGTGGCCGGCCGCACGCTCTTCGAGCATCGTGCGGTGGTGGTGGGTGCGGACCGGGACGAACTCCGCGCCGGACTACGAGCGTTGGCCGCAGGACAGCCCGCTCCCGGACTGCTGCGGGGCACCGCGACCAGCGGCGCCAAGACCGCGTTCCTGTTCACGGGGCAGGGCGCCCAACGCGTAGGCATGGGACAGGACTTGTACGCCGCCTTCCCCACGTTCGCCGAAGCCTTCGACGCCGTCGCGGCCCAACTCGACCCACTGCTGGACCGGCCCCTGCGCGACATCATCACCACCGGCGAGCAACTCGACCAGACCGGCTACACCCAGCCCGCCCTCTTCGCCGTCGAAACCGCCCTCTACCGCCTCCTGGAATCCTGGGGCATCACCCCCGACTACCTCACCGGCCACTCCATCGGCGAACTCACCGCCGCCCACATCGCCGGCGTACTCGACCTCAAGGACGCGGCAAAGCTGGTCGCCGCCCGGGCCAGGCTCATGCAACAACTGCCACCCGGCGGCGCCATGACCGCCCTCCAAGCCACCGAAGACGAAGTACTCCCCCTCATCGAGGGCCACGAGTCCCGCCTGTCCATCGCCGCCCTCAACGGCCCCGACTCCCTGGTCATCTCCGGCGACCAAGACGCCGTCGCGGACATCACCGCGCAGGTCGAAGCATGGGGACGCAAGACCAAAGCCCTCACCGTCTCCCACGCCTTCCACTCCCCCCACATGAACCCCATGCTGGAGGACTTCAAAGCGGTCGCCGCCACCCTCACCTACCACCAGCCGAAGATCCCGATCGTCTCCACCCTCACCGGCACCCTCGCCACCGGCGACAACCTACGCACCCCCACCTACTGGACCGACCAAGTCCGCGGCACCGTCCGCTTCACCCACGCCATACAGACCCTCGACCAACTCGACGCCACCACCCGCCTCGAAATCGGCCCCGACGCCGTCCTCAGCCCCCTCACCGACGCCACCCCCACCCTCCGCACCGGACACCCCGAGGTCCGGGCACTGCTCACCGCCGTCGCCACCGCGTTCGTGCGCGGCTCCGAGGTGGACTGGGCGGCTGTGTACGCGGGGACCGGCGGCCGGCGCACCGACCTGCCCACCTACGCCTTCCAGCGGCGCCGTCACTGGTTCGACGCCTCCGCGCGCAAGGAAGCCCCCGCTCCGGACCGAGCGGCCGTACCCGACCAGGTCGCTGAGGCATCCCCGCGCGGGGAGCTCGGCGCACGTCTCGCGGGGCTCTCCCCTGAGCAGCGCGAGCGTGTGGTCGCCGAGCTGGTGATCGGGCACATCACCGCGATCCTGGAGTACGCAGAGGGTGACCGCCTGGAACTGCGGACGCCCTTCCAGAAGCTCGGGTTCACCTCGATGATGATCACCGAGCTGCGCCAGGCCCTCGCCGACGCCACCGGCCTGCGGCTGGCCAGCGGTCTGCTGTTCGATCACCCGACGCCCCAGGAGCTGATCGAGTTCGTCGGGGCGGAGCTGCTCGGCACGGTGGAGGCCGCCGAGAACGATGTTCGGGCTGCCGACGCGGACGAGCCGATCGCCGTCGTCGGCATGGCCTGCCGCTATCCGGGCGGCATCTCCTCACCCACCGAGCTGTGGAAGCTGGTCGCCGAGGGCGGCGATGCCGTCACCGAGTTCCCGGCCAACCGCGGCTGGGACGAGGACCTGTACGACGCCGACCCCGACCGCCCCGGCAAGAGCGCGGTGCGCCGCGGCGGGTTCCTGCACGACGCGGGCGAGTTCGACGCGGCGTTCTTCGGCATCTCGCCGCGCGAGGCACTCGCCATGGACCCGCAGCAGCGGCTGCTGCTGGAGAGTGCCTGGGAAGCCGTCGAGGGGGCGGGCATCGACGCGCAGTCGCTGCGCGGTTCCCGTACCGGCGTGTTCGTCGGCGCGACCGCGCCGGAGTACGGACCGCGCATGGACGAGGCGCCCGAGAGCGTCCAGGGCAGCGTCCTGACCGGCAGTACTCCCAGCGTCATGTCGGGCCGGATCGCCTACCAGTTGGGGCTCGTCGGCCCGGCGGTGACCGTCGACACGGCGTGCTCCTCGTCGCTCGTCGCACTGCACCTGGCGATCCGGTCGCTGCGCTCGGGGGAGTCGAGCCTGGCGCTGGCGGGCGGCATCACCGTGATGTCGTCGCCGGGCATGTTCGTCGAGTTCTCCCGGCAGCGGGGCCTCGCTCCCGACGGGCGCTGCAAGTCCTTCGCGGCAGGCGCCGACGGCACCGGCTGGAGCGAGGGCGTCGGTCTGCTGCTCGTCGAGCGGCTCTCGGACGCCGTGCGCAACGGTCACGAGGTGCTCGCCGTGCTGCGCGGCTCGGCCGTCAACCAGGACGGCGCCTCCAACGGGCTCACGGCCCCGAACGGCCTGTCCCAGCGGCGCGTCATCCGCCAGGCTCTCACCGACGCGGGCCTGGACCCGGCGGACGTCGACGCGGTCGAGGCGCACGGCACGGGCACCAGGCTCGGTGACCCGATCGAGGCCGAGGCGCTGATGGCCACGTACGGCAGCGGGCGCGGCGAGGGCCGGCCGCCGGTGTTCCTCGGGTCGCTGAAGTCCAACATCGGGCACGCCCAGGCGGCGGCCGGTGTCGGCGGTGTCATCAAGATGGTCGAGGCCATCCGGCACGGCGTCCTGCCCAGGACGCTCCATGTGGACGAGCCGTCGCCGCGCATCGACTGGAGCGCGGGGGCGGTGGAACTGCTGGCCGAGGAGCGGGCCTGGCCCGAGACCGGCCGGCCGCGCCGCGCCGCCGTCTCGTCCTTCGGTATCAGCGGCACCAACGCCCACGTCATCGTCGAGCAGGCGCCCGAGGTCCCGGACACCGGCGAAGAGAGCGAGGAGAGCGCCGGTGCCCCCGCGCTCCCGGTGCCGTGGCTGCTGTCCGCGCGTACCCCCGCCGCGCTGCGCGCCCAGGCCGAGCGGTTGCGGGCGTACGCGGCCGGCGAGGACGCACCCGGCCCCGCGGCGATCGGCCGGGCCCTGGCCACCGGCCGTACCGCCTTCGAGGAGCGCGCCGCGGTCGTCGCCGAGGCGGACGACCGCGGCGGCTACCTGGCCGGCCTCGACGCGCTGATCCGGGGCGCCGACGCCCCCGGCGTGGTCACCGGCAGCGCGACGGGCGCCGGCCTGACCGCGTTCCTGTTCACCGGCCAGGGCGCCCAACGCCTGGGTATGGGCCGCGAGCTGTACGAGCGCAGCCCGGTGTTCGCGGCGGCGCTCGACGCGGCGTTCGCGGCGTTCGACGCCCACCTCGACCGGCCGTTGCGGGACGTCGTCCTCGCGGCCGAGGGCAGCGCCGAGGCGGGACTGCTCGACGAGACGACGTACACCCAGCCCGCCCTGTTCGCGATCGAGGTGGCGCTGTTCCGGCTGCTCGAGCACCACGGGGTCAGGCCCGGTCTGCTCGCCGGGCACTCCATCGGCGAGCTGGCCGCCGCGCACGCGGCACAGGTCATGACCCTCGCCGACGCGGCCAAGCTGGTCGCCGCACGCGGCCGGCTGATGCAGTCGGCCCGGGCGGGCGGCGCCATGATCGCCGTACAGGGCGAGGAGGCGGAGATCGCCGCCTCGCTGGCCGGGCACGAGGACGAGGTGTCCGTCGCGGCCGTCAACGGCCCTTCGTCCGTGGTGATCTCGGGTGACGCGGAGGTCGCGGAGCGGATCGCCGCGAAGTGGCGTGAGCGCGGTCGCAGGACGAAGCGGCTGACCGTCTCGCACGCCTTCCACTCCCCGCACATGGACGCGGTCCTCGACGAGTTCCGTGCGGTCGCGGCTCAGATCGCCTTCTCCTCGCCGACCGTGCCGATCGTCTCCACCGTCACGGGCACGCTCGCCACGGACGCCGAGCTGACCTCGCCCGACTACTGGACGGGGCAGATCCGTGCCGCCGTGCGCTTCCTGGACGCCACGCGCACGCTGGCGGAGCGGGGCGCGACCGTGTTCGTGGAGGTCGGCCCGGACGCGGTACTGACCGCACTGGTGCGGGGCGCGCTCGACGGATCGGCCCGCACCGCCGTGCCGTTGCTGCGGGCCGGCCGCCCCGAGGCGCAGACCGTGGCCGAGGGCCTGTGCGCGGCGTACGCGGCCGGGGCCACCCTGGACGCCGGCTCGCTGTTCCCGGAGCCGCCGGTCCCGGGCAGGGGCGCGGTGCGGCTGCCGACGTACGCCTTCCAGCGCGAGCACTACTGGCTCTCCCCCACCCGGCCCGCCGACGCCCGCAGCCTCGGTCTGGACGCCTCCGACCACCCGCTGCTCTCCGCGAGCGTGGAGCTCGCGGAGCGCGAGGACACGCTGTTCACCAGCCGCCTCTCGGTGGCGGGCCACTCGTGGCTCGCGGACCACGCCATCAGCGGCACGGTGCTGCTGCCCGCCACCGCGTTCCTGGAACTGGCCGTCGCCGCCGGTGACCACCTGGGCGTCACCCGGGTGGAGGAGCTGACTCTGCAGGCGCCACTGGCGCTGACCGGCCGCGACGACGTTCGGGTCCAGGTCGCCGTGGGCGCGCCGGATGCCTCGGGCCTGCGCCCCTTCTCGATCCACGCCCGCCCGGACACCCCGGACGCCGGCCCGTGGACCCGGCATGCGACCGGCGCCCTAGGGCCTGTGTCGGAAGTGGCGCCTGCCGACGACCTCACCGTGTGGCCGCCCGAAGACGCCGTCGCCGAGCCGCTGGACGGTACCTACGAGCGGCTGACCGCCCTCGGTTACGGCTACGGCCCCGCCTTCCAGGGCCTGCGTGCCGTATGGCGCCGGGGCGACGACGTGTACGCCGAGGTACGGCTGCCGGACGAACACCTCGAGGGCGCCGCGCACTTCGGTGTGCACCCGGCGCTGTTCGACGCCGTGCTGCACCCGCTCGTCCTCGACGCGGCGGTGGAGGGCGAGAGCGACCGGATCCGGCTGCCCTTCGCCTGGTCCGGCGTCGACCTGCACGCCACCGGCGCCACCGAGCTGCGGATCCGGATCTCGCCGGCCGGCCCCGGCTCGTACCGCCTGACGCTGGCGGACCCCACCGGTGCGCCCGTCGCGGACGTCGAGTCGCTCACGCTGCGTCCGGTGGCCAGGGAGCAGCTGGTCACCGGTGCCGACGCGGCGACGCGGGACTCGCTGTACACGGTCGAGTGGGTTCCCCTTGTCCCGGAGCCGCAGAGCACCGAGCCGACGTGGGAAGAGGCCGGCGAGGACCTGGCCTTGACCGGCGGTCCGGGTGCCGAGGTCGTCGTCGTACGACTCGCCGGTGCGGCGGACCGCGAAGGCGCGGCCGGTGTGGCGGGCGCGCACGCGGCTGCCGCCCGTGCCCTCGGCCTGGTCAAGCGGTGGCTGTCCGACGAGCGGTTCGACGGCGCGCGGCTGGCGGTCGTCACCGAGGGCGCGGTCGCCGCACTGCCGGGCGAGGACGTCACCGATCTGCCGGCCGCTCCGGTATGGGGCCTGGTCCGGGCGGCGCAGTCCGAGCACCCGGACCGGATCGTGCTCGTGGACGTGGACGGCTCCGACGCGCCGCTGGGTGCGGCCCTCTCCTGCGGTGAGCCGCAGATCGTGGTTCGGGACGGGCAGCCGTACGCTCCGCGCCTCGCCCGTGCGGGGCGGTCCGGGCCGACGCCCGCCCCCGCCTTCGACCCGGACGGCACCGTGCTGGTCACCGGCGGCACCGGCGGCCTGGGCGCGCTGTTCGCCCGGCACCTGGTCACCGGGCACGGCGTACGGCACCTGCTGCTCAGCAGCCGACGCGGCCCCGCCACGCCCGGTGCCGACACCCTCGCCGCCGAACTGACCGCGCTGGGCGCGCAGGTGACCGTGGTCGCCGCCGACGCCGCCGACCGGGCGGCCGTCGAGGCACTGGTCGCCGGGGTCGACGCACGTCATCCGCTGACCGCCGTCGTGCACACCGCGGGCGTGCTGGACGACGCGACGATCGAGTCCCTCACCGCCGAGCAGCTGACGGCGGTGCTGCGGCCGAAGGTCGACGCGGCCCGGCATCTGCACGAGGTGACGCGAGGCCTGAACCTCTCGGCGTTCGTGCTGTTCTCGTCGGTCTCGGGCCTCACCGGCACCGCGGGGCAGGCCAACTACGCCGCCGCCAACACGTATCTGGACGCCCTCGCCGCGCACCGCCGCGCGAGCGGCCTGACCGCCACCTCGCTGGCCTGGGGCTTGTGGGACGCCAGCCACGGCATGGGCGCCGCGCTCGGCGAGGCCGACCTGGCCCGCTGGACCCGGGCCGGCATGACACCGCTCACGCCGGAGCGGGGCCTGGCCCTGTTCGACGCGGCCCTGGCCGGCGAGGAACCGCTGCTGGCGCCCGTCTCCCTGGACCTGGCCCGCTTCCGTTCCGGGCCGGAGCTCCCGCCGCCGCTGTACCGGGGCCTGGTGCGCACACGTGCCCGGCGTACCGCTGCCCGGGGCGGCGCCGCCGCCGACTCGGACTGGTCGCGGCGGATCGCCGCGCTCGGCGAGGAACAGCGGCGCGAGGCCGCCTTGGAGTTGGTCCGCGCCACGGTCGCCGGGGTGCTCGGCCACTCGGGCGCCGCGGCCGTCGACCCCGACCGCGCCTTCAACGACATCGGCTTCGACTCCATGGCCGGCGTGGACCTGCGCAACCGGCTCAGCGCCGCGACCGGTCTCAGGCTTCCCGCCACCGCGGTCTTCGACCACCCGACACCCGGCGCGCTGGCCGGGTATCTGTTCTCCCGGGTCTCCGCGTCCGAGGTGCCCGCGGCGGTGGCCGCGGCCCGGCCCCGGGGCGCGACGGACGAGCCGATCGCGATCGTCGGCATGGCCTGCCGCTATCCCGGCGGAGTCTCCTCACCGGAGGACCTGTGGCGGCTGGTCGCGGACGGCACCGACGCCATCACCGAGTTCCCGGCCAACCGCGGCTGGGACGTGGAGAACCTCTACGACCCGGACCCGGAGCAGACCGGTACGTCGTACGTCCGCCACGGCGGGTTCCTGCACGACGCCGACCTGTTCGACCGCGAGTTCTTCGGCATCTCGCCGCGTGAGGCGACCGCGACCGACCCGCAGCAGCGGCTGCTGCTCGAGACGGCCTGGGAGACCTTCGAGAACGCGGGCATCGACCCGGCGACGCTGCGCGGTAGCGCCACCGGTGTGTTCACCGGCGCGATGTACGACGACTACGCGTCGCGGCTCGCGTCGACGCCGGCGGAGTTCGAGGGCTTTGTGCTGGCGGGCAACCTGTCCAGTGTCATCTCGGGCAGGCTCTCGTACACGTACGGCCTGGAAGGTCCGGCCGTCACGGTCGACACCGCGTGCTCGTCGTCGCTGGTGGCGATGCACCTGGCGGCGAACGCACTGCGCTCGGGTGAGTGCGAGCTGGCGCTGGCCGGCGGTGTGACCGTGATGAACGGGCCGAGCACGTTCGTCGAGTTCTCGCGGCAGCGCGGGCTTTCGCCGGACGGCCGCTGCAAGTCGTTCGCGGCGGGCGCCGACGGCACCGGCTGGAGCGAAGGAGTCGGCCTGCTGCTCATCGAACGGCTCTCCGACGCCCGCCGCAACGGCCACCAGGTGCTGGCCGTGATCCGGGGCTCGGCCGTCAACCAGGACGGTGCCTCCAACGGACTGACCGCGCCCAACGGCCCCGCCCAGGAACGCGTCATCCGCCAGGCTCTGGCCAACGCGGGCCTCGGCACAGCCGACGTGGACGTCGTAGAGGCACACGGCACCGGCACCACCCTCGGTGACCCCATCGAGGCGCAGGCCCTGCTCGCCACCTACGGGCAGGACCGCCCCGAGGACCGGCCGCTGTACCTGGGCTCCCTGAAGTCGAACATCGGGCACAGCCAGGCCGCGGCGGGCGTCGGCGGCGTCATCAAGATGATCGAGGCCATGCGGCACGGCGTCCTGCCCCAGACCCTGCACGCGGACGAGCCGTCGCCGCACGTGGACTGGGAGACGGGGGCGCTCGCCCTGCTGACGGAGGAGACCGACTGGCCCGAGACGGGCCGGCCGCGTCGCGCGGGTGTGTCGTCCTTCGGCATCAGCGGCACCAACGCCCACGTCATCGTCGAGCAGGCGCCAAAGCCGGTGCCGGCGCGGGGACCGGCTCAGCCGCAGCCCGCCATGGTGCCGTGGATCGTGTCCGGCAAGAGCGAGGAGGCCGTACAGGCGCAGGCCCGCAAGCTGCACCGGTACGTCCTGGACCACCCGGAGCTGTCCACCGCCGACATCGGCCTCTCGCTCGTCACCACGCGCGCCGTACTGGAGCGCGGCGCGGCCGTCGTCGGCGCCGACCGCGAGTCGCTGATCCGGGGCCTGGCGGCCGTGGCGGCGGGCGAGAACGCCCCCGGTGTGGTGCGCGGCCACTCGGCGCGCCCCGGCAAGACGGCGTTCCTGTTCACCGGGCAGGGCAGCCAGCGGCTCGGCATGGGCCGTGAGCTGTACGCCACGCATCCCGTGTTCGCGCGGGCGCTGGACGAGGTGTGCGGTCACTTCGACCCCGAACTGGCCCGCCCCGTCAAGGATGTGCTGTTCGCCCGCGCGGACTCGGCGGACGCGGCGCTGATCGACCAGACGGCGTTCACGCAGGCCGCGCTCTTCTGCATCGAGGTGGCGCTGTACCGGCTGTTCGAGCACCACGGGATCACGGCCGACTATCTGCTCGGTCACTCCATCGGGGAGGTGACCGCCGCCTACCTCGCCGGGGTGCTCGACCTGGGTGACGCGTGCTGCCTGGTCGCCGAGCGCGGCCGGCTGATGCAGGCCGCACGCGAGGGGGGCGCCATGGCCGCCGTGCAGGCCTCCGAGGAGGAGGTGTACGCCTCGCTCGTCCCGTACGGGGAGCGGGTGGCGATCGCCGGCGTCAACGGCCCCCGCGCCATGGTGGTCTCCGGTGACGAGGACGTGGTGGAGGAGGTGGTCGCCGGCTGGCGGGCGAAGGGCGTCCGCGCCAAACGACTGCCGGTGTCGCACGCCTTCCACTCGCCGCACATGGATGAGGTCCTGGACGAGTTCATCGAGGCCGCGTCCGGGCTGACGTTCCGGGCGCCGCGCATTCCCGTGGTGTCGAACGTGACCGGCACGCTGGCCACGCAGGAGCAGCTGACGTCCCCGGACTACTGGGCGACCCACATCCGCGAGGCCGTCCAGTTCCTCGACGGCGTCCGGTACCTGGAGGCGCGGGGCGTCACCGACTTCCTGGAGCTCGGGCCCGACGGCATCCTGACAGCGCTGGCCCAGGGCTGCCTGGAGGAGGAGGCCGGCGTACTGGTGCCGGCCCTGCGCCGGGACCGGTCCGAGGCCGAGACGGTGACCGGCGCCCTCGCCGCGCTGCGCATGCGGGGTGCCGTACCCGACTGGGCGACGGTCTTCCCCGGCGCACGACGGGTCCCGCTGCCGACGTACGCGTTCCAGCACGAGCGGTACTGGCTGGACGCCCCGGAGACGGTCACCGACGCGGCGGGGCTCGGACTCGCCGCGGCGGACCACCCGCTGCTCGGCGCCGCGGTACGCATGGCGCACCGCGACGAGTACCTGTTCACCGGGCGCCTGTCCCGGCGTACGCACCCGTGGCTGGCCGAGCACGCGGTGTACGGCACGGTGTTGATGCCGGGCACCGGCCTGGTGGAGCTGGCAGCGCGGGCCGGTGAGCGGCTGGGGGCCCCGCGCGTGGCCGAGCTGATGCTGGCGGCGCCGCTGACACTGCCCGAACAGGGCGCGGTGCAGGTGCAGTTGGTGGTCGGCGAGGCGGACGACGAAGGGCGCCGCACGGTCGAGATCTTCTCGCGGCCGGACGACGGCGACGTCACCACGGACCGGCCGTGGACCGCGCACGCGAGCGGAGTGCTGGCGCCCGCCGCCGATGCCACCGGCTCCACGCTGACGGTGTGGCCGCCGGCCGGAGCCGTCGAGGCCGACCTGGCGGGCGCCTACGACCGGCTGGACGAACTGGGATACGCCTACGGGCCGGCCTTCCGGGGGCTGCGCCGGGTCTGGCGCGGGGCCGGTGAGCTGTTCGCCGAGGTGGTGCTGCCCGAGGAGCAGCGCGCCGACGCCGGACGGTTCCTGCTGCACCCGGCGCTGCTCGACGCCGCGCTGCACCCGCTGCTGCCGGGGGTCGCCGAGGCGAAGGGCCGCGCGCGGCTGCCGTTCTCCTGGTCGGGTGTGAGCGTCCACGCGGTGGGCGCATCCGTGCTGCGCGTACGGCTGGCCCTGTCGGGTCAGGACACGGACACGCTGGAGGCGGCGCTGACGGTGGCGGACGAGACGGGGGCCCCGGTGGCGACCGTCGAGTCACTGCTGCTGCGGCCGGTCTCCCCAGAAGCCCTGCGCTCGGCCGCCGCCACCGCACGTGACGGCCTCTTCCGCGTGGCCTGGAACCCGGCACCGGCCTCCAACACCCCGGCGTCGACCGCGGGTTGGGGCCTGATCGGGGACCTGCGGATCGACGGGGCGGTGCGTTACGGCGACCTGGACGCCGCCGCCGACGCCGTGCCCGGCGCTCTCGTCCTCGCCCTGCCCCCGAGCGGTACGGACAGCGAGCTGCCCGGGGCGGCCCGCCGCACCCTGCGCGACACCCTCACCACCCTCCAGGCCTGGCTGGCGGACGAGCGGTTCGCCGACTCCACCCTGGTCGTGGTCACCCGAGGGGCCGTCGCCGCCGTCCCGGGTGAGGAGGTCACCGACCTGGCCCACGCGGGCGCCTGGGGCCTGGTGCGTGTCGCCCAGACCGAGAACCCCGGCCGTATCGTGCTCGCCGACGTCGACACCGACGCCGTGCCCGCGGGCATCCTCGCCCTGGGCGAGCCCCAACTGGCCGTCCGCGGACACGACATCCTCGTGCCCCGCCTGGCCCGCACCGCCGACCGGCCCGACCGGCCCGACGGGCCCCGCTGGGACCGGGGCACGGTCCTGGTCACCGGCGCCACCGGCGCCCTCGGCGGCGTACTCGCCCGCCACCTCGTCACCGCACACGGCGCCCGACGCCTGCTCCTCCTCAGCCGACGCGGGATCGCCGCACCGGGTGCCGGGGAACTCCAGCGGGAACTGGCCGAGTTGGGCGCCGAGGTCACCGTCACCGCCTGCGATGTGACGGACCGCGCGGGCCTGGCCGAGGTGCTGGCGGCGATCCCGGCGGAGCATCCGCTGACCGCCGTCGTGCACACGGCGGGAGTCCTTGACGACACGGTCCTTTCCGACCTGACACCCGAGCGGCTGGAGAAGGTGCTGCGCCCGAAGATCGACGCGGCCTGGAACCTGCACGAGCTGACGAAGGACCAGGACCTGACGGCCTTCGTGCTGTACTCGTCGGTCGCCGGTCTGATCGGCAACGCCGGCCAGGCCAACTACGCCGCCGGCAACACCTTCCTGGACGCCCTCGCCCAGTACCGCCAGGCCCGCGGCCTGCCCGCCACCTCCCTCGCCTGGGGCCTGTGGGCCCAGTCCAGCACCATCAGCGGCGGACTGGAGGAGGCCGACCTGCGCCGGCTCGCCCGGCTCGGGCTGCTGCCGCTGTCGTCGGACGACGCCATGGAACTGTTCGACGCGGCCCCGGCCACCGGCGAGGCGGTCCTCGCCGTGACCCGCCTGAACACGGACGCACTGCGCAAGCAGGGCGAGCGGCTGCCGCCGCTGCTGCGGGGCCTCGCCCCGGCCGCGCCGCGCCGCGCCACCGCCGGTGCGCAGAGCGAGGGCGGGCCGACGCTGGTGGAGCGCCTGGGCGCGCTGCCGGAGGAGCAGCGCATGGCGGCGCTGACGGATCTCGTGCGCGGCCAGGTGGCGGCGGTGCTCGGCCACGCCGACGCCGGATCGGTCGAAGCCGACCGCGCCTTCCAGGAGCTGGGCTTCGACTCGCTCACCGCCGTCGAACTGCGCAACCAGCTGGGCACCGCCACCGGACTGCGGCTGCCCACCACGCTGGTCTTCGACCACCCCACCCCGGCCGCCCTCGCCACCTATCTGCGCCGCCAGATCACCGTCGAGGAGGTGTCCGCCGCCGCGCCCGTGCTCACCGAGCTGGACAGGATCAAGTCGTCGATCAAGGCCGTGGGCGATGACCGGGAGGCGTTCGAGCGGATCTCCGAGCGCCTGCGCGAGCTGCTCGACCTCACCGGCGGGACGGCCGGCCCGGAGGACGCAGCGGACGGCGACGACAAGGACCTGGACACGGCGAGCGACGAGGAGCTGTTCGCGCTCCTCGACGAACTGGAGTGAGCGGACCCGCGATGCGGACACAGCGATACGCCGACGCGCCCGTGCACGACGGCGCACGGCACGACCTTTCATCACCGAGCCACACCACGTCGGGGAGCTGAGAACACGTGGCGAACGAGCAAGAACTCAGGGAGTACCTCAAGCGGGCCATCGCGGACGCGCGAGACGCCCGCAAGCGTCTGCGCGAGGTCGAGGACAAGGCGCAGGAGCCCGTCGCGATCATCGGCATGGCCTGCCGCTATCCGGGGGGCGTCGCCTCGCCCGAGGACCTGTGGCGGCTGGTCGCCGACGGCGTCGACGCGGTCGGCCCGTTCCCGGCCAACCGGGGGTGGGACCTGGAGCGGCTCCGCGACTCCGATCCGGACGCCGTCGGCACGTCGTACACCGCCGAAGGCGGCTTCCTGTACGACGCCGACCGCTTCGACCCGGAGTTCTTCGGGATGTCGCCGCGCGAGGCCCTCGCCGTGGACCCGCAGCAGCGGCTGCTCCTGGAGACCACGTGGGAGGCGTTCGAGCGGGCGGGCATGGAGCCGGCGTCGCTGCGCGGCAGCCGCACGGGTGTGTTCACGGGCCTGATGTACAACGACTACGGCTCCCGGCCGAACCTGCCCGCCGAGGGCAACGAGGGCTATCTGTTCAGCGGCAGCGCGGGCAGCATCGCCTCGGGCCGGCTGGCGTACACCTTCGGTCTTGAGGGGCCGACGGTCACCGTCGACACGGCCTGCTCGTCGTCGCTGGTGGCCCTGCACCTGGCCGCGGGCGCGCTGCGCGCCGGTGAGTGCGACCTGGCGCTGGCCGGCGGCGCGGCCGTGATGTCGACGCCCACCGCGTTCATCGAGTTCTCCCGACTGCGCGGGCTTTCGCCCGACGGGCGTTGCAAGTCCTTCTCCGAGCACGCCGACGGCACCGGCTGGGCCGAGGGTGTCGGTCTGCTGCTGGTCGAGCGGCTGTCGGACGCGGTACGCAACGGGCACCAGGTACTGGCCGTGATCAGGGGCTCGGCCGTCAACCAGGACGGCGCCTCCAACGGCCTGACCGCCCCCAACGGCCCCTCCCAGGAACGCGTCATCCATGACGCTCTGGCCAACGCGGGCCTGACGGCCGCCGACGTCGACGCCGTCGAGGCACACGGCACCGGCACCACCCTCGGCGACCCGATCGAGGCCCAGGCCCTGCTCGCCACCTACGGGCAGAACCGGCCGGACGACCGCCCGCTGTACCTGGGCTCGCTCAAGTCGAACATCGGCCACAGCCAGGCCGCCGCCGGCGTCGGCGGCATCATCAAGATGATCGAGGCCATGCGCCACGGCGTCCTGCCCCGGACCCTGCACGCCGAGGAGCCGTCCAGCCGGATCGACTGGGACACGGGCGCGGTCGAACTGCTGACGCAGGCGCGGGACTGGCCGCGGACCGGTGCGCCGCGCCGGGCCGCCGTGTCGTCCTTCGGTTTCGGCGGCACCAACGCCCACGTGGTGATCGAGCAGGCTCCCGCCTCCGAGGAGGCCGAGACCCCGGCGGAGGTCCCCCTGCCGGTGGTGCCGTGGGTCCTGTCCGGCAAGACGGCGGAGGCGGTGCCGGAACAGGCGCGGCGGCTCCTGTCGTACGTCGAGGAGCACGACGGTCTCGCCCCGGCCGGTGTCGCGCGGTCGCTGGTCCGCGACCGCTCGCTGTTCGACCACCGCGCGGTCGTCGTGGGCGCAGGCCGGGAAGAACTCCTGGCGGGATTGCGGGCGTTGGCGTCCGGGCAGTCCGCCTCGGGACTCGTGCGGGGCACCAGGACCAGCGGCGCCAAGACAGCGTTCCTGTTCACCGGGCAGGGCGCCCAACGCGTGGGCATGGGCCAGCAGTTGTACGCCGCCTTCCCCACCTACGCCGAAGCCTTCGACGCCGTCGCGGCGGAGCTCGACCCGCTCCTGGACCGGCCCCTGCACGAGACCATCACCTCGGGCGAGGGCCTTGACCAGACCGGCTACACCCAGCCCGCCCTCTTCGCCGTCGAGGTCGCCCTCTACCGGCTTCTGGAGTCCTGGGGCATCACCCCCGACTACCTCACCGGCCACTCCATCGGCGAACTGGCCGCCGCCCACATCGCCGGTGTACTCGACCTCAAGGACGCGGCCACCCTCGTCGCCGCCCGCGCCAGGCTCATGCAACAACTGCCACCCGGCGGCGCCATGACCGCCCTGCAAGCCACCGAAGAAGAGGTACTCCCCCTCATCGAGGGCCACGAGTCCTGCCTGTCCATCGCCGCCCTCAACGGGCCCAACTCCCTGGTCATCTCCGGCGACGCGGACGCGGTCGCGGAAATCGCCGACCGCATGAGCGTCATGGGCCGCAAGACCAAACCCCTCACCGTCTCCCACGCCTTCCACTCCCCCCACATGAACCCCATGCTGGAGGACTTCAAGACGATCGCGGCCACCCTCACCTACAACGAACCGCGCATCCCCATCGTCTCCACCCTCACCGGCACCCTCGCCACCGGCGACGACCTACGCACCCCCACCTACTGGACCGACCAAGTCCGCGGCACCGTCCGCTTCACCCACGCCATACAAACCCTCGACCAACTCGACGCCACCACCCGCCTCGAAATCGGCCCCGACGCCGTCCTCAGCCCCCTCACCGACGCCACCCCCACCCTCCGCGGCACGCACCCCGAGGTCCGGCAGATCGTCCTGGCCGCAAGCCGCCTGCACACCAACGGCACCCCCATGGACTGGGAGTCGTACTTCGGCGGCCCGGCCGGGGTGCCGGTCGACCTGCCGACGTACGCCTTTCAGCGCGAGCGCTACTGGTTGGAGGTCACCGAGGCCGCGGGCGACGCCGCCGGGCTGGGGCTGGAGCCGGCCGACCATCCGATCCTCGGCGCCACGCTCGAGCTGGCCGACGGCAACCAGACGCTCTTCACCAGCCGTCTGTCCCGCCAGTCGCACCCCTGGCTGGCCGACCACACCGTCTTCGGTACGACACTGCTGCCGGGGACGGGCTTCGTGGAACTGGCCGTCCGGGCCGGTGAGCGGCTGGGCTGCCCGCGGGTCGAGGAGTTGACCCTGTCGGCGCCGCTGGTGCTGCCCGAGCACGGTGGCGTACAGCTTCAGCTGGTGGTCGGCGAGGCCGAGGAAGCGAGCGGGCGCCGCACGGTCGGCGTGTACGCGCGCCCCGACGGCGACGCTTCCGCGGAGGCCCGCCCCTGGTCGCTCCACGCGCGGGGCGTCCTGGCCCCTGCCGATGCCGGCGGCGACGAGCCCGGGGCGAACCTCGTCGTATGGCCTCCGGCCGGTGCCACCGAGATCGCCCTGGACGGCGTGTACGAGCGGCTGGCGACCGGGGACTACGGCTACGGGCCGGCGTTCCAGGGGCTGCGCCGGGCGTGGCGGGGCGACGGCGCGGTCTACGCCGAGGTCGCCCTGCCCGATCCGCAACGCGCCGACGCCGGGCGCTTCGTCCTGCACCCGGCGCTCCTGGACTCCGCGCTGCACCCGCTGCTGCCCGGCGTGATCGACGACAGCCGTCCGGCGCTGCTGCCGTTCTCGTGGTCCGGCGTGCGGGTGTACGCGACGGGCGCCTCCGTGCTGCGCGTACGGCTGACGCTCACGGGCTCCGAGGTCGCCGCGCTGACGGTGGCGGACGCGACGGGCGCCCCGGTGGCGAGTGTGGAATCGCTGCTGTTGCGCCCGGTCTCCAAGGATGCGCTGCGGGAGGCCGCGTCAACCGCGCGGGACGGCCTGTTCCGCGTCTCGTGGAATCCCGTCACCGGATCCAACGCCCCGGTGGATGTCGCGAGTTGGGCTGTCGTGGGTGACCTGACGCTCCACGGAGTCACCCCCTACGCCGACCTGGAGGCGGTGGCCGCCGCCGCGACCGTACCCGCCACTGTCGTCCTCGCTCTGCCTCGCAGCGGCGGCACGGACGGTGACGTGCCCCGGGCCGCGCACACCGCGCTGCGCGACACCCTCACCACCCTCCAGGCCTGGCTGGCGGACGAGCGGTTCGCCGACTCCACCCTGGTCGTGGTCACCCGAGGGGCCGTCGCCGCCGTCCCGGGTGAGGAGGTCACCGACCTGGCCCACGCGGGCGCCTGGGGCCTGGTGCGTGTCGCCCAGACCGAGAACCCCGGCCGGATCGTGCTCGCCGACGTCGACACCGACGCCCTGCCCGCCGCCGCGCTCGCGACCGGTGCACCGCAACTGGCGGTGCGTGCGGACACCGTCCTGGTGCCGCTGCTGGCCCGCACCACCCGGCAGGCCGACCCCGCCCGCTGGGATCGGGGCACGGTCCTGATCACCGGCGCCACCGGCGCCCTCGGCGGCGTCCTCGCACGCCACCTCGTCACCGAGCACGGCGCCCGCCATCTGCTCCTGCTCAGCCGACGGGGGGCCGAGGCGGCAGGCGCGAGAGAACTGGAGGCGGAGCTCACCGGGCTCGGCGCCCAGGTGACGCTCGCGGCGTGCGATGTCGCCGACCGGGCGTCGCTCGCCGCGGTCATCGACGCCGTTCCGGCCGCGCGGCCGCTCACCGCGGTCGTCCACACGGCGGGTGTCCTCGACGACGGCATGCTGTCCTCTCTCACGCCCGAGCGGCTGGAGACGGTGCTGCGCCCGAAGATCGACGCGGCCTGGAACCTGCACGAGCTGACGAAGGACCAGGACCTGACGGCCTTCGTCGTCTACTCCTCCATCGCCGGCCTCATCGGCAACGCCGGCCAGGCCAACTACGCCGCCGGCAACACCTTCCTGGACGCCCTCGCCCAGTACCGCCAGGCCCACGGCCTGCCCGCCACCTCCCTCGCCTGGGGCCTGTGGGCGCAGACCAGCGCCCTCAGCGGCGGTCTGGAGGAGACCGATCTCAAGCGGATGGAGCGCACCGGGCTGCTGCCGCTGTCGTCGGACGACGCCATGGAACTGTTCGACGCGGCCCCGGCCACCGGCGAGGCAGTCCTCGCCGTGACCCGCCTGAACACGGACGCACTCCGCAAGCGGGCGGACGGCCCGCAGTTCCTCTTCCGTGGTCTCGTCCCGGCCGTCCCGGTTCAGGCGGCCGGGGCCACCCGGCCGGGTGGCGGCTCGTCGCCGGCTCAGCGCTTCGGCGGGCTGTCACCGGCCGAGCGGGAGCAGGCGCTGACCGACCTGGTCCGCGGCCAGGTGGCGACGGTGCTGGGCCACGCCGACCCCGGGTCCATCCAGGCCGACCGCGCCTTCCAGGAACTGGGCTTCGACTCACTGACCGCCGTCGAACTGCGCAACCAGCTGGGCACCACCACCGGGCTCCGCCTGCCGACCACGCTGATCTTCGACCACCCCACCCCGGCCGCCCTCGCCGCCCATCTGTCGTCGGAGCTGTTCGGCGACGCCGACGAGGCCGCCGCGCCCGCCGTGGTGCCGGCGGACTCGGCCGACGTGTCGCTGGAACCGATCGCGATCGTCGGCATGGCCTGCCGCTATCCCGGCGGGGTCTCCTCACCCGAGGACCTGTGGCGGCTGGTCGCGGACGGCACCGACGCCATCACCGAGTTCCCGGCCAACCGCGGCTGGGACCTGGAGAACCTCTTCCACCCGGACCCGGAGCACGCGGGCACCACGTACGCCAAGGGCGGTGGCTTCCTGCACGACGCCGACCTGTTCGACCGCGAGTTCTTCGGGATGTCACCGCGCGAGGCCCTCGCCACCGACCCGCAGCAGCGGCTGCTGCTCGAAACGGCCTGGGAGACCTTCGAGAACGCGGGCATCGTTCCGGCGTCGGCACGCGGCAGTCGTACGGGCGTGTTCACGGGGGTGATGTACCACGACTACGGCTCCCAACTGGACGTGATCCCGGAGGACTTGGAGGGCTACCTGGCCAGCGGCAACGCGGGCAGCGTGGCATCGGGCCGGGTCTCGTACACGCTCGGTCTGGAGGGTCCGGCCGTCACGGTCGACACGGCGTGCTCGTCGTCGCTGGTGGCACTGCACCTGGCGGCGAACGCGCTGCGCACCGGTGAGTGCGACCTGGCGCTGGCCGGCGGTGTGACCGTGATGTCCAGCCCCACGTCCTACGTGGAGTTCTCCAGGCAGCGCGGGCTTTCGCCCGACGGCCGCTGCAAGTCGTTCGCGGCGGGCGCCGACGGCACCGGCTGGAGCGAGGGCGTCGGCCTGCTGCTCGTCGAGCGACTGTCGGACGCCCGGCGCAACGGCCACCAGGTACTGGCGGTCATCAAGGGCTCAGCCGTCAACCAGGACGGCGCCTCCAACGGCCTCACCGCCCCCAACGGCCCCTCCCAGGAACGCGTCATCCGCCAGGCACTGGCCAACGCCGGCCTGACGCCGGCCGACGTCGACGCCGTCGAAGCGCACGGCACCGGCACCCGCCTCGGCGACCCGATCGAGGCCCAGGCACTGCTCGCCACCTACGGACAGAACCGCCCACAGGACCGACCCCTGTACCTCGGCTCCCTGAAATCCAACATCGGCCACAGCCAGGCCGCCGCCGGCGTCGGCAGCGTCATCAAGATGATCGAGGCCATGCGCCACGGCGTCCTGCCCCAGACCCTGCACGTCGACGAGCCGTCGCCGCACGTGGACTGGGAGGCGGGCGCGGTCGAACTGCTGACGCAGGCCCGGCAGTGGGAGACGTACGGGCGTCCGCGGCGTGCGGCCGTCTCCTCGTTCGGCATCAGCGGGACGAACGCCCACCTGGTCATCGAGGAACCGAAGGCCGTCGAGGCGCCGGAAGCGGCGCCCGGAGGCACCGCCCTGCCGCTGGTGCCGTGGGTCCTGTCCGGCAAGACGGCGGAGGCGGTGCCGGACCAGGCGCGGCGGCTCCTGTCGTACGTCGAGGAGCACGAGGGTCTCGCCCCGGCCGGTGTCGGATTGTCGCTGGCCACGGAACGGTCGGCGTTCGAGCATCGCGCGGTGGTGACGGGCACCGGCCGGGACGAACTCCTGGCGGGATTACGGGCGTTGGCCTCTGGGCAGTCCGTTCCCGGACTCGTGCAGGGCACCAGGACCAGCGGCGCCAAGACGGCGTTCCTGTTCACCGGGCAGGGCGCCCAACGCGTGGGCATGGGACAGGATTTGTACGCCGCCTTCCCCACGTATGCCGAGGCCTTCGACGCCGTCGCGGCGGAGCTCGACCCGCTGCTGGACCGGCCCCTGCGCGACATCATCACCTCGGGCGAGGACCTTGACCAGACCGGCTACACCCAGCCCGCCCTCTTCGCCGTCGAAACCGCCCTCTACCGGCTCCTGGAGTCCTGGGGCATCACCCCCGACTACCTCACCGGCCACTCCATCGGCGAACTCACCGCCGCGCACATCGCCGGTGTACTCGACTTGAAGGACGCGGCCAAGCTGGTCGCCGCCCGCGCCAGGCTCATGCAACAACTGCCACCCGGCGGCGCCATGACCGCCCTCCAAGCCACCGAAGACGAAGTACTCCCCCTCATCGAAGGCCACGAGTCCCGCCTGTCCATCGCCGCCCTCAACGGCCCCAACTCCCTGGTCATATCCGGCGACCAAGACGCCGTCGCGAACATCACCGCACAGGTCAAGGCATGGGGCCGCAAGACCAAACCCCTCACCGTCTCCCACGCCTTCCACTCCCCCCACATGAACCCCATGCTGGAGGACTTCAAGACGGTCGCCGCCACCCTCACCTACCACCAGCCGAAGATCCCGATCGTCTCCACCCTCACCGGCACCCTCGCCACCGGCGACGACCTGCGCACCCCCACCTACTGGGCCGAGCAGGTCCGCGGCACCGTCCGCTTCACCCACGCCGTACAGACCCTCGAAGCCGCGGGCGTGACCTCGTACGCCGAAATCGGACCTGACGCCGTCCTCACCGCCCTGACCCAGGACACGGTCACCTCGGCCGCCGCCGTACCGCTGTTGCGGCGCAGCCGGCCGGAGGCCGACACGCTGGTCACGGGGCTCGCGCGGCTGCACTGCCGTGGTGTGCGGGTCGACTGGGCGGCCTTCTTCGCGGACACCGGCGCCCGGCGCACCGGTCTTCCGACGTATGCCTTCCAGCACGAGCCGTACTGGCTGAAGGGCTCGGCGCTCTCCGGCGGCGACGCCGGGCACGGGCTGAGTCCGACGGACCACCCGCTCCTCGGCGCGGCCGTCACCATCGCCGGGACCGGCGACGTCCTGTTCACCAGCCGCGTATCGGTGCGCACCCACCCGTGGCTGGCCGAGCACACGGTGTTCGACTCGGCGGTGCTGCCCGCGTCCGCGCTGGTCGAGCTGGCCGTGCGGGCGGGCGACGAGCTGGGCGTCACGGGAGTCATGGAACTGGAGGTGACCTCACCCGTCGTCCTGCCGGGCGACGGGGCCCTGCACCTGCAACTGGGCGTCGGGCCGGCGGACGAGTCGGGGCGGCGCGTGTTCACGGTGCACACCCGGCCGGAGCAGGCCGAGGGCGAGGCCGTGTGGACGGTCAACGCCAAGGGTTCGTTCGGCGCGTCGGCCGGGCGGCCCGTGCCCGCGCCGGCCAGCGGCGGAACCGTTGAGGTACGGCTGCCGGAGGAACTGCTGCCGGACGCCGTCCGCTACGGGCTGCACCCGGCTCTCCTGGATGCGGCGGTGACCGCGTCGGCCGAGGGCGGGGACGCCGGTACGACCCGGGTGCCCGCCCGGTGGCAGGGCGTCCGGCTGCATGCGACGGGCGCCACCGCCGTGCACGTCCGGCTGGACGAGGTGGACGGTGCCGAAGACGGCACGGTCGCCGTGCGGCTCTCGGACGCGGAGGGGCAGCCTGTCCTCACCGTGGAGCGGCTGACGTTCCGGAACGTGCCGGACAGTGAGTTCGCGGTCGTCGACGGCGGTGTGCTGCCGCTGTTCCAGCCGGTCTGGGAGCGCACCGCCCTGACCGAGCCGGACGGCCCGCCGCGGTGGGGCGTGCTCGGTGGCGCGGACGCCTTCTCCTTCGACGTGCCATCCCTCGACGTGCCATCCCTCGACATGCCGTCCCTCGACGTGCCGTCCCTCGACGTGCCGTCCTTCGACGGCGTGGCGGCGGCAGGCGCGGCGGTCGAGGCGGGGGCGGCCCTGGACGCCGTCTTGGCCTGGGCCGAACCCGGTCCGGCCGACGATGCCGTGGCCATCGCCCATCATGCCGCGCGGCACGCGCTGCGCCTGGCCCAGGAGTGGCTGGCCGACGACCGGTTGGCGGGCACCCGGCTGGTGGTGCTCACCCGGGGCGCGGTGGCCACCGGGGCGGAGAGCGCGCCCGAGCCTGGCGCCGCGACGGTGTGGGGTCTGCTGCGCTCGGCGCAGGCGGAGGCCCCGGACCGGATCCTCCTCGTCGACGTGGACCAGCCGCGCTCCGGCACGGACGTACCGGACGCGGGTGCGCTGGCGGCGGTCGTCGCCGCCGGCGAGCCCCAGGCGGCCCTGCGCGGCGGGGAGATCCTGCTGCCCCGCCTGCGCCGCGCCACGGCCGCCGACGCCGCGACCGGCGCCAGGACGGTGACCTGGGACGCGGACGGCACCGTGCTGATCACCGGTGGCACCGGCGCCCTGGGTTCCCTGTTCGCCCGGCACCTGGTCACCGAGCACGGCGTACGCCACCTGTTGCTGCTCAGCCGCCGGGGTACCGACGCCCCCGGTGCGGCGGACCTCGTGTCCGAACTCACCGCGCTCGGGGCCGAGGTCAGCTGCCGCGCCGTGGACGTCTGCGACCGGGACGCCCTCGCGTCCGCGCTGGCGGCGGTCCCGGCCGAGCACCCGCTCAGGGGAGTCGTCCACGCGGCCGGCGCCCTCGACAACGGCCTGGTCCCGGCGCTGACCGCGAAGGGCCTCGATGCCGTGCTGAGCCCGAAGGCGGATGCCGCCTGGCATCTGCACGAGCTGACGAAGGACCTGGACCTGTCGGCGTTCGTGCTCTTCTCGTCGAGTGTCGGCGTCGTCGGCGGCCCCGGTCAGTCCAACTACGCCGCCGCCAACGCCTTCCTCGACGGCCTCGCGGCGTACCGCGCCGCTTCGGGCCTTACGGCGACGTCGATCGCCTGGGGTCTGTGGGACCTGGGCCACGGCATCAATGCCGGACTCGACGACGCCGACCTCAGGCGGTTCGGCCGCGAGGGCTTCCGCACGGTCGTGCCGCAGCAGGGCACGGCGTTGTTCGACGCGGCGCCGGCCCTCGGGACGGCGGCCGTGGTGGCCTTGCCTGTCGACCTGTCCGCGATGCGGGCGCACGGCCAGGTACCGCCGGTGTTCCGGTCACTGGTCCGGGTACCGAAGCGGCGCCATGCCCAGTCCGGTGCGGCAGCCGAATCCCTGGGGCAGCGGCTGGCGGAGCTGTCCGCCGTGGAGCGCCGGCAGGCGGTGCTGGACCTGGTGCGTACCGAGGTGGCCGCGGTCCTCGGCCACTCGGGGCCGGCCGCCATCACGGCCGATCGCGCGTTCCAGGACATGGGCTTCGACTCCATGACTGCCGTCGAGCTGCGCAACCGGCTGGTCGACGAGACCGGTGTACGGCTCTCCGCCACCGTGGTGTTCGACCACCCGAGCCCCACGGCGCTGGCCGAGCACGTGCTCGCCGCGGTGGTGCCGGACGGCGGCGCGGACGGCGGCACGCAGGCCGCGCTGATGGCCGAACTGGACCGCCTCGACACCTCGTTGGCCGCGCTCACCGACGACAGCGGGACGCGCACGGCGGTCTCGGTACGGCTCCAGACCATCCTCTCCCGGTTGAACGAGGCGGTGGGTTCGGGCTCCTCCGAGGGACCGGACGTGGCCGACTCCCTCGAGTCCGCGACCGCGGACGACCTCTTCGATTTCATCGACAACCAACTCGGACGTTCCGCGAACTAGGCCTGCTCGATCCTGTCCTGAGGAGAAGTTGATCACGCATGTCCCATGACTCCAGTGAGACCGGCGAGAAGGCCGTGTCCAACGAAGAGAAAATGGTCGAGTACCTGAAATGGGTGACTACGGACCTGCAGAAGACCCGGCAGCGGCTCGCGGAACTGGAGGCCGGCAACGATGAGCCGGTCGCGATCGTCGGCATGGCCTGCCGGTTCCCCGGCGGGGTGACCTCGCCCCAGGAGCTGTGGCGGCTCGTCATGGACGAGGCCGACGGCATCACCGACTGGCCGGACGATCGCGGCTGGGACATCGACTCGCTCTACGATCCGGAGCGCGGCAAGCCGGGCAAGTCGTACACGAAGAAGGGCGGGTTCCTCGACGGGGCGGCGCTCTTCGACCCCGGGTTCTTCGGGATATCGCCGCGCGAGGCGCTCGCCATGGACCCGCAGCAGCGGGTACTGCTCGAGACCGCCTGGGAGACCTTCGAGCAGGCGGGGATCGACCCCGCCACGCTCCGGGGCAGCCAGGTCGGCGTCTTCGCGGGCGTGGTGGAACAGAGCTACCTCGGGCTCGACGGCCCTCAGGAGCTCGAGGGATACCTGATGACCAGCAAGCTGACCAGTGTGGCGTCCGGCCGGATCGCCTACACCTTCGGCTTCGAGGGCCCGGCCGTGTCGGTGGACACCGCCTGCTCCTCCTCGCTGGTGGCCCTGCACCTGGCGGTGCAGTCGGTACGCAAGGGGGAGTCGGTACTCGCACTGGCGGGCGGTTCGACCGTCTCCGGCCACCCGAGCGGTTTCGTCGACTTCTCACGGCAGAACGGTCTGGCGGAGGACGGCCGTATCAAGTCGTTCGCGGCGGCCGCGGACGGCACGGCGTGGTCGGAGGGTGTCGGCCTGCTGCTGGTCGAGAAGCTGTCCGACGCCAAGCGCAACGGACACCGGGTGCTGGCCGTGATCAGGGGCTCGGCCGTCAACCAGGACGGCGCCTCCAACGGCCTGACCGCCCCCAACGGCCCCGCCCAGGAACGGGTCATCCGCCAGGCACTGGCCAACGCCCGGCTCAACGCCTCCGACGTCGACCTGGTCGAGGCACACGGCACCGGCACCCGCCTCGGCGACCCGATCGAGGCCCAGGCACTGCTCGCCACGTACGGACAGAACCGCCCACAGGACCGACCCCTGTACCTCGGCTCCCTGAAGTCGAACATCGGGCACAGCGTCGCCGCGGCCGGTGTCGGCGGTGTCATCAAGATGATCGAGGCCATGCGCCACGGGATCATGCCGAAGACACTGAACGTCGACGAGCCGACCCCGATGGTCGACTGGGAGGCGGGCGCCGTCGAACTGCTGACGGAAGCCCGGCCCTGGCCGAGGACCGGTGCACCGCGCCGGGCCGGTGTGTCGGCCTTCGGGGTCAGCGGCACCAACGCGCACGTCATCCTGGAGGAGCCCGCGGCCGTCACGGAGCCCGCGCCCCCGGCGCAGGTCGCTCTGCCGACGCTGCCGTGGGTGATCTCGGCGAAGACCGGGGAAGCGCTGAAGGACCAGGCACGGCGGCTGCTGGCACAGGTCGAGGCCGACGGCGACCGAGTGTCCCCGCTGGACGTGTCATACTCGCTCGCCACGGGGCGTTCCGCTCTGGATCACGGCGCGGTGGTGGTGGGAAGCGACCAGGAGGAACTCCTCGCCGGATTACGGGCGTTGGCGTCCGAGCAGTCCGCCCCGGGACTCGTGCAGGGCACCAGGACCAGCGGCGCCAAGACCGCGTTCCTGTTCACCGGGCAGGGCGCCCAGCGTGTGGGCATGGGACAGCAGTTGTACGCCGCCTTCCCCACGTACGCCGAAGCCTTCGACGCCGTCGCGGCGGAACTCGACCCGCTGCTGGACCAGCCCCTGCGCGACATCATCACCTCGGGCGAGGGACTTGATCAGACCGGCTACACCCAGCCCGCCCTCTTCGCCGTCGAGGTCGCCCTCTACCGGCTTCTGGAGTCCTGGGGCATCACCCCCGACTACCTCACCGGCCACTCCATCGGCGAACTCACCGCCGCGCACATCGCCGGCATCCTCGACCTCAAGGACGCGGCCACCCTCGTCGCCGCCCGGGCCAGGCTCATGCAACAACTGCCTCCCGGCGGCGCCATGACCGCCCTCCAAGCCACCGAAGACGAAGTCCTGCCCCTCATCGAGGGTCACGAGTCCCGCCTGTCCATCGCCGCCCTCAACGGTCCCAACTCCCTGGTCATCTCCGGCGACGCGGACGCCGTAGCAACCATCACCGCACAGGTCGAGGCATGGGGACGTAAGACCAAAGCCCTTACCGTCTCCCACGCCTTCCACTCCCCCCACATGAACCCCATGCTGGACGAGTTCAAGACGATCGCGGCCACACTGACGTACAACGAACCGCGCATACCCATCGTCTCCACCCTCACCGGCACCCTCGCCACCGGCGACGACCTACGCACCCCCGCCTACTGGACCGACCAAGTCCGCGGCACCGTCCGCTTCACCCACGCCATACAGACCCTCGACCAACTCGACGCCACCACCCGCCTCGAAATCGGCCCCGACGCCGTCCTCAGCCCCCTCACCGACGCCACCCCCACCCTGCGCACCGGACACCCCGAAACCCACCAGATCGTCCTGGCCGCAAGCCGCCTGCACACCAACGGCACCCCCGTGCACTGGGAGTCGTACTTCGCGGGGACCGGCGCCCGGCGCACCGAGCTGCCGACGTACGCCTTCCAGCACGAGCGGTACTGGGTCGAACAGTCCGGTGTCGTCGCCGACGCCTCCGACCTCGGCCTCGACTCGGCGGACCACCCGCTGCTGGGTGCGGCCGTCATGGTCGCCGGGGCCGAGCAGATCCTGTTCACCAGCCGCTTGTCGGTGCGTACCCACCCGTGGCTGGCCGACCATGTGGTGCTCGATCGGACGCTCGTGCCGGCGACCGCGCTGGTGGAGATGGCGATCCGGGCCGGCGACGAGCTGGGCAGCACCGTCCTGGACGACCTGTCCGTCCTCGGCCCGCTGATGCTGCCGGCGAAGGGCGGCGTCCATGTCCAGGTCGGTGTGGGCGCGGCCGACGCGTCGGCGCGGCGTGAACTGTCCATCTACTCGCGCCCTGAGAACGCCGACGTGCCATGGACGCTCAACGCGCGTGGCCATCTCAGCTTTCAGGGACCGGACGCCCCGTTCGAGCTCACCCAGTGGCCTCCGGCGGGCGCGCAGGAGGTGCCGCTGGACGACGCGTACGACAAACTCGCCGTCCAGGGCTACCAGTACGGGCCGGTGTACCGGGGGCTGGAGGCCGTGTGGCGGGTCGGCGAGGACGAGGTGTACGCCGAGGTCGCCCTGCCCGAGCAGACGCGCCCGGGCGCCGACGGGTTCGGACTGCACCCGGCGCTGCTGGAGATCGCGCTGGCCGCCTCCTGCCTGGCGACCCTCGGCAGCAGCCCGGACGGCTCGGTGTGGATCTCCACCGACTGGCAGGGCGTGCGGCTGTACGCGACCGGCGCGGCCAAGCTGCGGGTGCGCCTGGTCACCGGGCCGGACGGGGCGCTGAACGTCCAGCTGGCCGACGGGACCGGGCAGCCGGTGGCGGCGGTCTCGTCGCTCGCCTGCCGGGCGATAGCCGTCGGGGAACTCTCCAACGCCGTGGCCCGTAACAGGGATTCACTGTTCCAGGTGGACTGGGCGCCCTTCCCCCTCGGGTGGCCCGGAGACCCGGAGCGCTGGGCGGTGCTAGGGCCTGTGTCGGAAGTGGCGCCTGCCGGGCGACGCCCGGCACGCACTCTCGCCGCACCGGGCGAAAGCCCAAGTACATCCAGTACGAGGGCTTCCGCCCGGCACGCCGAGAGCACGCACCAGACGCCGCCCGGCCCGCCCTCCGGGCGGACGACGCCACTTCCGACACAGGCCCTAGGCCCGCAGGGCGAGGCGCCCTTCGGCCGGCCGTTCGCCGATCTGGCGGCGGTGGCGCGGGCCGTGACCGCGGGCGAGCGTGTCGATGCCGTCGTCGCCCGCCCTGAGCCGGGCCTCGCCGGCGGTCCGGCCGAGTCGGTGCACGCCGCGACGCGGGCGGCGCTGGCGCTGGTGCAGGACTGGCTGGCAGAGGAGCGGCTGTCCGACACCCGGCTCGTGGTGCTGACCCGGGGCGGTGTGGCGACCCGCGCCGAGGAGGACGTCACCGATCTGGGCGCGGCGGCGGTATGGGGCCTGCTGCGCTCGGCGCAGTCGGAGAATCCGGGCCGGATCGTGCTCGTCGACCTCGACGACGAGGCGGCGTCCGTGACGGCGGTGCCGTCGGTGGTGGCGTCCGGGGAACCGCAGGCGTCGGTGCGCCGCGGCCAGGTGTTCATCCCGCGGCTCGGCCGGGTACCGGCTCAGGCCTCCGGGTCGACCGGCTCGTGGAACCCGCACGGCACGGTCCTGATCACCGGGGGTACGGGCAGCCTGGGCGCCCTGTTCGCCCGGCACCTGGTCACCGAGCACGGGGTGCGCGACCTGCTGCTGACGAGCAGACGGGGCGGCGATGCTCCGGGCGCGGACCGGCTGGAGGCCGAACTGACCGCGCTCGGTGCGCGGGTCACCATCGCGGCCTGCGACGTCGCCGACCGCGAGGCCCTGGCCCGGGTGCTCGGGGCGGTCCCGGCCGACCGGCCGCTCACCGGTGTGGTGCACACGGCCGGCGTCCTCGACGACGGGCTGATCGGGTCGCAGACCCCCCAGCGGCTGGCGGCGGTGCTGCGGCCCAAGGTCGACGCCGCGTGGAACCTGCACGAGCTGACGAAGGACCAGGACCTGTCCGCCTTCGTGCTCTTCTCGTCGGTCGCGGCCGTCGTCGGCGGCCCCGGCCAGTCCACGTACTCGGCGGCCAACCACTTCCTGGACGGGCTTGCCCAGCATCGCCGGGCGCTGGGCCTGTCCGCCACCTCCCTCGCCTGGGGCCTGTGGGCGCAGACCAGCGGCATGACCGGGCACCTGGAGGAGGCCGACCTCAAGCGGATGGCCCGCAGCGGTTTCAAGCCCGTCGAGTCGGAGCAGGGCCCCGCCCTGCTGGACATCGCGCTGACCACCGGCCTGGCGGCACTGGTCGCCACGCCGATGGACCTGGCGGCGCTGCACGAGCAGGTGCAGGTGCCGGCGCTGCTGAGCAAGCTGGCCCGCAGCTCCGGGCGTCGCACCGCGCGGAACTCGGAAGAGCGGACGGACGCGCTGGCCGGACGGCTCGCCGGACTGCCCCAGGACGAGCAGCGTGCGCTGGTGCTCGATGTGGTACTGGCGCAGGCGTCGGCGGTGCTCGGACACGGGGACGGCATGGAGATCGCCACGGACCAGCAGTTCTCGGCACTCGGCTTCGACTCGCTCACCTCGGTGGAACTGCGCAACCGGCTCGGTACGGTCACGGGCCTGAAGCTGCCGCCGACGCTTGTCTTCGACCACCCGACCCCAAAGGCCCTGGCCGCGTTCCTGCACGGCGAGGTGCGGTCATCGCTGTCGGAGGGCGGCTCGGACGGCCGTCGGGGCGTGGATTTCGCGGCCGAGGTGCGGCTCGCCGACGACGTGCGGCCGGCCGCCGAGGTGGTGCGTACGGCCGAGGATCCCAAGGACGTCCTGCTGACCGGCGCGACCGGCTTCCTCGGCGCGTTCCTGCTGCGCGATCTGATGCGGAACACCACGGCACGGGTGCACTGCCTGGTGCGCGGGGCCGACGAGGCCGAGGCGTTCGAGCGGCTCGAGCGGAACGCCCAGTGGTACCGGGTGTGGGACGACGTGGACCCGCGGCGGCTGTCGGTCGTCGTCGGTGACCTGGCCGAGCCCCGGCTCGGCCTGAGCGAGGACGGCTTCGACGCACTCGCCCGCACGGTCGACGTCGTGTACCACAACGGCGCGCGGGTGCACTGGCTCCACCCGTACGAGGCACTCAAGGCGGCGAACGTCCTGGGCACCGAGGAGGTGCTGCGGCTGGCGGCGCGCCACCGCACGGTGCCGGTCCACTACGTCTCCACGGTGGGCGTCTTCGACGGGGTCCGCGAGCCGGGTGTACCGCTGAAGGTGACCGACCCGACCGGGCCCGCCGAGGCTCTGCCGAGCGGCTACCTGCGCTCCAAGTGGGTGGCGGAGCAGCTCATCGGCCTGGCCCGGGAACGGGGCCTTCCCGTGTCGGTGTACCGGGTCGACGTGATCTCCGGCGACCAGGTCAACGGCGCCTGCCAGACCCGGGATTTCGTCTGGCTGACGCTGAAGGGCCTGGTGCAGGCGGGCAGCGTGCCCAAGGGCACGGAGGGTCGCTTCCACTTGTTGCCGGTGGACTACGTCAGCGCGGCGATCACCGCGCTCTCGCGCCGGCCGGAGACGATCGGGCGGACCTTCCACCTGTTCAACCGGAGTGCGCTGAGTCTCGGCCAGTGCGCCGGGTTCCTGCGCGCCATCGGGTACGAGCTGGACGAGGAGGAGTGGGACACCTGGACGCAGAAGGTGAAGTCGGGTGACAACGCGCTGCTGCCGCTGCTCGACGCCTTCGAGATGATGACGTCGGACACCGACGGCTTCTACCCGCCGATCGACACCACCGAGACCGAGGCGGCGCTGGCCGGTACAGGGGTCGAGATACCGTCGCTGACCAAGGAGCTCTTCGAGAAGTACGTGGAGTTCTTCGTCGAGGTGGGCCACTTCCCCCCGGCCGCGTGACGGGACTGACCTGAGCGTCGCGAAAGCCCCGCCGACAGGACTGAGATCCCTGTCGGCGGGGCTTTCGCGGCATGATCCGCCGGAGGGGCCCTACGGCAGCCGGATCCCCAGACGGTGGCTGAAGACGTCGCGCGGATCCCAGGTCGCCTTGACCCGCTGGAGTCGCGGGTAGTTGTCCTTGAAGTAGAGCTGGTGCCACGGGACGCCCGACGTGTTGAGGGCCGGGTCGGCCAGGTCGGCGTCGGCGTAGTTGATGTAGCAGCCGTCATTGACGCCGCCGGGGCGCGGCACACCGCCCGTGGCGGCGTACACGTCCCTGTACGACTCGCGGATCCAGCGCTCGTGGACGGCGTCGTCCGCCGGATCGGTCCACAGTCCGCAGTAGAGGATCTTCGCGAAGGAGTCGCGCTGAGCGGTGGCGGTGTCGCCCGAGGCCACCTCGTTGATCTTCCCGCCGAAGCCGACCAGGGCGATCATGCCGTACGGGCCGGGGTAGTCGGAGCGGGTCAGCGCACGGTGAACGGCCTTCAGCTGTGCGTCGGGCATCGCCTTGCGCACGTAGGCCGACTTGGACTTCCAGCGGGGCACGGACGGCTCGACCATGCCGGACCACTCGGTGACCGCGTACAGCCACGGCGCACGGTAGCGATCGCTCACGTGGTACGTCACGCCGGTGCCCTCGGCGATGGCGGCCAGGTAGTCGTCGAGCAGTTTCTCCGCGCCGGGGACGGACGTGTCGACCGTGGTGCTCATCCGGAAGTAACCGGCGGACTTGTGCATCGCCTTCAACTGGCTGAACAGGTAACGGCCGGGTGAGTCGGGAGCCGAGTTCCGCTCGTGCCACTCGTTGAAGTTGCGCAGGAGGCGGGTGAAGCTCGTCTCGTCGAGGTCGTCCCACGACCAGCTGACGTCCGAGAGCAGCACTTGGGAAGGCGGCTTGGGCAGCAGACCGGCCGGATCCGTGCCGGTGGCCCTCGGCGAGCGCAGCCAGTACCGGGTGATGACGCCGAAGTTGCCGCCGCCCGCGCCGGTGTGGGCCCACCACAGCTCGCGGTGGGGGTCATCGGCCTCGCGAGTGGCCACCACCTTGCGCGCGCGGCCGTCCTTGTCGACATGGACGAGTTCGACCGCGTACAAGTGGTCGACGGTCAGGCCGCGGGAGCGGGACAACGCGCCATAGCCGCCGCCGACGATGTGGCCGCCGGCACCCACCGTCGGACAGGTACCACCGGGCAGCACGACGCCCCAGCGCTTGTAGAGCGTGCGGTAGACGGAGCCGAGCAGCGCGCCCGGCCCGACGGCGATGGCCCGCATGGCCGGGTCGTACTCGATCGCGTGGAGACCCGCCATGTCGATGACGACGCGGACCTCGCTGTTGGCGACGAAGTCCTCGTCGCAGTGGCCGCCGCTGCGGACCGCGATCTTCAGGCCCTTGTCGACGGCTTCCTGCACGGCCGTCACGACCTGGTCGGCAGAGCTGACGACGCGCACGTAGTCGGGGCTGCCGACCCAGCGCTGGTTGGATCCCGATATCAGGCCGTGGTAGCGCGGATCTCTCGGGGTGACGTGGATCGGGGGCGGCGCCGCGCCGGTCGCGGCTTCGGCGGCCGTGGCCACACCAGACGCGGGCAGCGCCAGGGCGCCGCCGGTTACCGCGGCGCCCTTCATCAGCACCCGACGGGAAAGTTCGGTCATGACCGCGTACCTCCATGAGATGTGAGGCGTGGAATGTGCATGCGAGCGATGTCGCGCCTGTCTCGACATAGGCGCACGTTTCCAGCCAGGTCTCACGGCGGAGTAATTCGAAGGCAACCGGACTTATCGACGGTGATTACCACTGGATGGCCGGTGAGCGGAATTCCGCCGGATATGTTTCCCACGAGTTTTCGCCCCCATCCGTATCCGAACCATGCAGGAGAGAATTCGTGCGCAAGGTGCTCATCGCCAACCGTGGCGAAATCGCTGTCCGCGTGGCGCGGGCCTGCCAGGACGCCGGGATCACGAGTGTGGCCGTCTACGCCGAACCGGACCGGGACGCGGTGCACGTCCGCGCCGCGGACGAGGCGTTCGCCCTGGGCGGTGACACCCCGGCCACCAGTTACCTCGACATGGCCAAGGTGCTGAACGCCGCGCGCGAGTCCGGCGCGGACGCCATCCATCCCGGCTACGGATTCCTGTCCGAGAACGCCGAGTTCGCGCAGGCGGTCGGGGACGCGGGCCTGATCTGGATCGGCCCGCCCCCGCAGGCCATCCGTGACCTCGGCGACAAGGTGGCCGCCCGCCACATCGCCCAGCGCGCCGGCGCCCCCCTGGTCGCCGGCACACCCGACCCCGTCTCCGGCGCCGACGAAGTCGTCGCCTTCGCCCGCGAGCACGGCCTGCCCATCGCGATCAAAGCCGCCTTCGGCGGCGGCGGTCGCGGCCTGAAGGTCGCCCGCACCCTCGAAGAAGTACCCGAGCTGTACGACTCCGCCGTCCGCGAGGCCGTCGCCGCCTTCGGCCGGGGCGAGTGCTTCGTCGAGCGCTACCTCGACAAACCCCGCCACGTGGAAACCCAGTGCCTGGCCGACCAGCACGGCAACGTGGTCGTCGTCTCCACCCGCGACTGCTCCCTCCAGCGCCGCCACCAAAAACTCGTCGAGGAAGCCCCGGCACCCTTCCTCACCGAGGCACAGGTCGCCGAGCTGTACGCCTCCTCCAAGGCCATCCTGCGCGAGGCCGGCTACGTCGGCGCGGGCACCGTGGAGTTCCTCGTCGGCGCCGACGGCACGATCTCCTTCCTGGAGGTCAACACCCGACTCCAGGTGGAACACCCGGTCACCGAGGAAGTCTCCGGCATCGACCTCGTACGCGAGATGTTCCGCATCGCCGACGGCGAGCACCTCGGCTACGACGACCCGCAGCTGCGCGGCCACTCCATCGAGTTCCGCATCAACGGCGAAGACCCCGGCCGCAACTTCCTCCCGGCTCCCGGCACCGTCACCACCTTCGCCCCGCCGTCCGGCCCGGGCGTACGCCTGGACGCGGGCGTGGAGACCGGCAGCGTGATCGGCCCGGCCTGGGACTCCCTGCTCGCGAAGCTGATCGTCACCGGCGCCACCCGCGAGCAGGCCCTCCAGCGGGCCGCCCGCGCCCTGGAGGAGTTCCAGGTCGAGGGCATGGCCACCGCCATCCCCTTCCACCGCGCGGTCGTCAAGGACCCCGCCTTCGCTCCCGAAGTCCACGGCCAGGAAGGGCCGTTCACGGCCCACACCCGCTGGATCGAGACCGAGTTCGTCAACGAGATCAAGGCCTTCGCCGCCCCGACGGACATCGAGGCCGACGAGGAAGCGGGCCGCGAGACCGTCGTCGTCGAGGTCGGCGGCAGGCGCCTGGAAGTCTGCCTTCCAGCCTCCCTCGCCACAGCGGCGGCGCGCACCGGGCCGGCCGCGGGGGCCAGGCCCAAGCGACGGGTGGGCAGGAAGTCCGGCCCGGCCGCCTCCGGCGACACACTCGCCTCCCCCATGCAGGGCACGATCGTCAAAGTCGCCGTCGAGGACGGGCAGCAGGTCGACGAGGGCGACCTGATCGTGGTCCTCGAGGCGATGAAGATGGAGCAGCCGCTCAGCGCCCACAAGACGGGCACCGTCAAGAACCTCGCCGCCCAGGTCGGTACCGCCCTCACTTCCGGCACCCCCATCTGCGAGATCAAGGACTGACGCGGCGATGACCGCGGGGACTGTTGCCCCTCCCGTCCCGGGCCGGCTTCTTGAGGAGAACAGGTGACCACGCCTTCCGCACCCGCACATCAGCACGGCGTCGCATCGCTGGAAACCGTCGTCACAGACGGCTTCGCGCAGGCGTTGCAGACAGGGCTCAACCGCTCCCGCTACGCCAGGAGCCGTCGGTCGGCCGACGCCGCCGCACCGGCCGCGCCTCAGGTACGCCCGGCGACCGTGCGGGACCGCGACGGCAGTCACGACCACGACGACTGCGTCTGGTACGAGCGGCGCCGCCTGGCCCGCGAGGTGCACGACGAGTTGGGTGCCGCTCTGGCCACGGCCGCGCACCGGATCGAACTGCACGCCGTCGAAGCCACGCCCGACACCGCGGAGGGCACGCACCTCGACGCCGCGCGCCGCGCGATCCGGGAGGCGATCGAGCTCACCCGCCGGATGGCCGGCGGCCTTCACGATCAGACCGTCCTGCCGCCGCTGCCGCGGGTGCTGCGCGAGTTCGCCACCACCGCATCTGAGGCCGTCGACGTGCGGTTCAGAACCACGGGCAACGAGAGACTGCTGTCGGACGCGTGCCGCCGGGAGCTGTTCCTCACCGTGAAAGAGGCCATGAGCAACGCCTTCCGCCACTCCGGCGCGCGGCAGGTGACGGTCACGATGCGTTTCACCCCCCGCTGGGCGCACGCGCGCATCGCGGATACCGGCGTCGGTTTCGACACCGACGACGTCCTGGCTCCGGGCTTCCGCGCGCCCGGACTGCGCTCGATGACGGACCGGATCGAGGACCTGGGCGGGCGGCTCACGATCGCGAGCGACCCGGGTTCGGGCACCCGCGTCGACGTACACCTGCCGCTGCGCCCGCGGACGTAGCGAAGCGGACGTAGCGAGGCGGACGGAGCGAGGCGGACGGAGCGAGAAGGAGTCGGCGACCGACGACAACGCCGCCCTGAGCCGCCCGTGCGGCAGGAGCCCCGGCGGCGACGTCCGCCGGGGCTCGTCTGTGTCGCTCCCTCGCTGTCAGACGGCGGTCGTCAGACAGCGGTCGTCAGATGGCGGTCGTCAGATGGCGGTCGTCAGATGGCGGTCGCCACGGGCCCCAGAGTCAGAGACCGCTGCTGGTCCGTGAGCCGGCGGAGCGCGGTGTCGGCATCCGACGGTGCGTCGAGCATGATCGTGGTGACGGGGTGCCCTGTGCCGGGCCAGTGCTGCCGGGAGAACGCCGTTTCGGGCCGTGCGCCGGTGACGACGAGCAACGGCATCAGCGTCCCGGACTGCCTCAGCGTGGCCAGGAACTCCTGAAGGGCCACGCCGCCCCGCTGCGCGGCCTCGTTGATCAGCACGAGCGGGCGCACGTGCGCGGCCGCCGCGACGAGTTGGTGCCACGCGTCCAGCCACTCGACGGTGTCCGGTAATCGGTGCGCGGAGCGGGCGGCGGCATCCAGGAAGGGACCGAGACCGGACATCAGCCGGTTCGCCTGGTCCGGTTCCGGGGCCAGCAGCCAGACGGCCTCCTCCAGCTTCGCTCGGACAACCCTGGGCGGGTCGTTCTCCGACAGCCCGCAGTACGCGGCGAGGATCACCCGGTGCAGGGGGTACGGCCCGTCCCCGACGGGCCGCGGGCCGCCGAGGTGGATCACCTGAGCGGAGTCCGGCGCGTCGCCTCCCACCCGGTCCCGGAAATCGGCGAACACCCTCGCCCGCGCGGTCTCGGATGCCCCCAGCACGAGGACCTGGTGGGGGCTGCGCCAGCGTCTCGCGTGGTCCAGCAGGCCGGTCAGCAGCTCGACTTCGCCGGGGTGGCCGCTGCCCTGCCCGGCGTGGGGATCGCCCGGCCCGCTCTCGCCGACGGTCGCGCTCCGCACCTGCCACGTGTCCCGGGGGCCGGTGCCCTTGAGATAGCCGAACAGGTTCTTGGTCGCCGCGCGGGTGTTGCCACAGACCCACACCTCGCCCGGCGGCACCAGGGACAGCAGGGCCTGGCACTCCGGGAGCAGCGAACCGTTGACGAACAACGGCGCGGTGCCGTCCTGCCCCATCCGTACGAGTGCCTCGCCGGTGGCGACCACGGCCCGTACTCCTATCTCCCCCGCAGCCACGGCTTCGTGGATGCTCGCACCCGGTGCGACCGCGAGGGTGTCACGGACCGCCACGGCCGCCCGCACCGCGCGCTCGGCATGGTTCTCCTGCCGCGGACCGGCTGGGAAGAGGCCGAAGCCGACGCCGTCCATACCCATGGTGAAGACGCCGCCGAACCGTTCGGTCTCCTGCCGGATCAGTGCGGCTCTGGTGTCGAAGGCGGCGGCCATGTCATGCACGTCGGCGGTCTCCGGCACGGGGCCGGGCTCGGCGCGCACGAGCAGTACCGCGACCTTGCGGCGCTCCCAGGAGCCGGGCCCGGCCTGGGTGCCGCGGACCGGGGTCCGCGAGACCGGCGAGGGTTCGGGTTGTACGGCGAACGGGACCGTCCGGGAGGAGACGGTCACGGCCGCGGCCGGTTCCGGCACCTGAAGGGAGGGGTCATGAGTGAGGATGGCCTGCTGGAGTCGCTGAAGCTCGCGGCTCGGCTCGAGACCCAGGTCCTCCACGAGTGCGGCGCGCAGCCGACGGTAGACGCCGAGTGCGTCAGCCTGTCGGCCACACCGGTAGAGGGCACGCATCAGCTGGCCGCAGGAGCGTTCTCTGAGCGGCTCGTTCTCGACCATCACCTCGAGCTCGCTCAGCACGGCGTAGTGCTGTCCGGACATCAGCTGCGCCTCGACGTAGTCCTCCTGCACACCGAGCCGGGCGTCCTGCACCGTGGTGAGCTCGGGCCACAGGACGCCGGCTTCCACCAGGTCGGAGAGGGCCGGGCCGCGCCACAGCGCGAGGGCGTCCCGCAGCAGCCGGGCCGCCTCTTCGGGTTCGGCGGCGAGACGGGCCCGCCCCTCACTCACCCGCTGGTGGAACTGGCGGAGGTCGATGCGCTCGGGGGCGACCTGGAGGCAGTATCCCGGGGCTTTCGTCTTCAGCACGGCCGGTCTTACGGGATCGTCGTCCGCGGCGAGGGCTCTGCGCAGTCCCCAGATGGCGTTCTGAAGGATCTTGCGGGCTGTCGCCGGAGCCTCTTCCACGCTCCACAGCGCCCCGAGTAACTGGCTGGTGGACACCACCTGGTTCGGCTGGAGCAACAGGTATCCGAGCGTGGCGCGCTGTTTGATTCCCCCCAGGCCGATCGGCTGACCACCTGAGATGACCTCCAGCGGACCCAGCATGTTGAACCGCATGATTCTCCCTGAGACGTGTTGGAACGTGCCGGCCACAGCCGGCCCTGCCTGTGCCGACTCAGCTGGGTTCTTGGCTCGTGTGGCCCCGCGTGGTCGTCAACCGGCGAAGGCCGCGGCCCACAGCGGGGTGACCGGGGGCTTCACCCACCCGCCGTCTTGCTCTTGAGGCTGCCGGGCCACGCCACGGGCGGGGGGTCTGAAGATCTCTGCCTGGATCTGCTGGATGTCCACGGAGGGTTCAAGCCCCAGTTCCGTCTTCAGGATGCGGTAGAGATTCTGGTAGGCCTCCAGGGCGTCCCGCCGCCGGCCGGAGTGGTGCAGCGCCCAGATGAGCTGGCCGTGGAACCACTCGTGCAGGGGGTATTCGCTGACGAGAGCTCGCAGGTCGGGAAGGAACTCCCGGTGTCGGCCCAGCCGGTGCTCGGTCTCCACCCTCAACTCCAGCGCGCGGATCTTCAGTTCCTCCACGCGCGCGACGCGGCCGGTGAGAACGCTCCCCATCGGTACGTTGCTCAGGGGGCGTCCGCGCCAGAGCTGCAGGGCCCGGGTGACACAGCCGGACGCGGCCTCGACCTCGTCGTGGTCGAGCTTGTGCTGCGCCCGCCGGACGAGCCGCTCGAAGACCCTGGCGTCGACCTCGTCATCGCTGAGGTCGAGCTGGTACCCCGGCGACTTCGTCAGCAACAAGGGCCGTCCGGAGGAGGACACCTGCGTGCTCGCGAGCAGGCGACGTGCGTGATACACGTGGGTCTGCAGCGTGCGCGGCGCGCGGTCCGAAGGAGTCTCCCCCCACAACTCCCTTATCAGGGTGTCCGCTGCGACGGTCTCTCGTGGCTGGAGGGCCAGCACGGCGAGCAGCTGACAGATCTTGGGCGCTTTGGGAGCGTACGTGTGGCCTCCATCAGTGATGACCTCAAAGGGGCCCATGATGTTGAACTGCACCGCGCACGCTCCATCAGTCTCCTGATCGGCCCTCCCGCGCTCCGTATGAGTTGCTTTCGCCCCGCGCAGTGTCATCGCTCCCCCGTCCTGGCACGTCGCACTGCCATCAAAGAAAACACTCGTCCTGTTATTTGTACAGCCGGAAGTTGCGACATATACCTGAGCAAAGTCGGCTAAATCGGGCACAATAATCGGCTACTTTGACTCGGAAGCCACCTCGGAGGCGACTCTCGAGGTCGCCACGAGGATCAGAAACCGAACGACGCTTACTAAAATCTCGCGTCTGCACAGATCTACAGCAGTAGATCGATCAAAAACGAACGGAATCCATCACTCCGTCCAACACTTGGTTGCCCAACGAGAAGCGGCACCGCCCCGTCGGGTCGGTGCCGAAATCATTCCCACATGCAACTTAAGCGCGACGAGCGACTGCGGACGCCTCAGACCGCGCCGTTGTCCCCGCGATGACCGTTCCCGCGATGACCGTTCCCGGCGCCGCCGCCGCGCGCGGACTGGCCCGAAGGACCGCCGGCGGGGGCCACACCCTCCCGCAGCAGCCTCTCCGCCCGGTAGGGGGACATGTCGAGCTTGGCGAGCACCGCGGGGCTGACGATGCTGGGCAGCAGCAGCTGGTACAGCCCGGAGATCTCCTCGGACAGATCCAGCGCGTCCGGCAGGGCATCCGTCACCAGGTGCACGCCGGTCCACGCACCGACGACTAGCCGTGAGATGCCGGCCGGATCGGCATGGGAGACGAGCTCACCCCGGTCCTTGGCCTCGGCCAGCAGATCGTGCCCCAGCACGACCCAGTCCGGCCACCGAGTACCGAACAGCCTGCGGGCCTTGGGGTCCACGGACAGCCGGATGGCAGCACGCAGCATCGGCTCCCGAGGCAGCCGGTAGGCCAGCAGGAGCCCCAGGTCCACCCACTCCTGGAGCTTGAACGTCTGCGGCCTGAGCCCTTCACGGGTCAGCGCCTCCTCGAGCACACTGCGCGCCATCTCCTCCTTCGACGCGAAGTGGAAGTACAGAGCTCCCCGCGTCAGCCCGGTTCGCTTGACCAGCGCGGCGATGGTCGCGGCGTCGTAGCCGACGTCGTTGAAGAGGTCGGCCATGGCCTCCAGAATCAGATTGCGTGTGCGAATTGCACGCTCCTGCTTCACCATGCTGCGCCTCCAGGGCGTCTCTTTACTTGTGGTTTAGCTCTCATTGAACAGCCCTTGTAAGCAACCGAAGAGTCGGTACTTTATCAGCGCAGTGCATGCGAACAGACATCCGGATCACGGAGGTCTTGTCACAATGGGGGGGACATCTTGTCCATGACCACTGTTGCCGCACAGGCAACGCTTGACGATTCCGACCCGTCGTTCATGGCGAAGCTGGGTGAGTACACGCACCTCAGAGACAGCGACGCCATCCTCGTCAGAAGCAGGCGCCGACAGGGCGCGGACGACTTCACTCTCACCGTCCACTGGCCGGCCACCGGCGGCCCTGGACCCTACGATCCCCGGCTTCTGGCACAAACCGTTCGCCAGACCGGACTCGCCGTCGCGCACGCCGAGTACGGGGTGCCGACGACGCATCAGACGCTGCTGCGCGCCCTCGACATCACGGTGGAGCCGGGCCTTCTGGCCGTCGAAGGCTCGGCGTTCGAGGTCGACGTCGCGGTCACCCGAACGGCCGGGCGTTCCCGGAGTTCCCTGGCCATGGGGTTCCGCATCCACCAGCACGGTGTCCTCGTGGGGCGGGCGGACACCGAGTTCGACTGGGTGTCCCCGGCGGCGTACGAGCGCGTACGCGGCCGGTACCTCACCGTCGACTGGGGCCGGTGGCCGCTGCCGCGACCTGTGGCTCCCCGCCTGGTAGCCCGGGCCGACGACATCGACGTACTCCTGGCGGCCGGAGCTGGTGACCACCGGTGGCAGTTACGCAACGACGTCTCCAACACCCTGCTCTTCGATCATCCGGTCGACCACGTGCCCGGTCTCGTCCTGGTTGAGGCCGCCTGGCAGGCGGCGCATGCCTACGCGGCCCCGGCGCGCTTCGAGCTCGGCGACATCGCCATAACCTACGAGCGGTACGTGGAGTTCGGCGAGCCGTGCTGGATCGAGGCCCGGCCGCTCCCCGCACCGGCACCTGGCCGGATCGCCGTCGAGGTCACGGGGCACCAGAGCGGGCGGCAGGCCTTCGGGGCCCGGCTGAGCGGCCTGCGGCACCACCTGTAGGAGAAAAGCCGACGACCGCCATTGCACCCGGCTGCGGGGCGCAATGGCGGTTCAGGCGGGCGGGTGCTGTCGGTGGTTTCGGTGGCTGTCAGTGGTTTCATTGGCCGGCAGTGGTTTCGGTGGCTCCCAATGCCTTTCGGTGGCTGCCAGTGGTTTACGTGCCTGTCAGTTGTGTTCGCGGCTGTCAGTGGTTGATGAAGCCGCCGTCCACAGGCATCACCGTGCCTGTCAGGAAGGGACAGCGGTCACTGAGCAGCCAGGCCGCGGCTGCCGCGATCTCAGCCGGCTCCGCAGTACGTCCTTGCGGCGTAAGGGAGTTGGCCAACTCCTCCATGCCGGGGTTGCGTTCGAACCAGTCGGCGGTGATCTCACTGCGGGTGGTGCCGGGAGCCACCGCGTTCACTCTGATGCCCTGTCCGGCGTACTCGTCCGCCGCCGCTCTGGTGAAACCGACGACCGCGTGTTTGGAGGCGATGTAGGGCGCGGCCGCGGGAATGGCCACCAGGCCGGCCACACTGCTGTTGTTGACGATGGCGCCTGCGCCGCGTGGCAGCATCGCCGCTATCTCATGGCGCAGGCAGTTCCAGACGCCGCGCACATTGACGTCCATGATGGTGTCATAGACGTCGTCCGCCATCAGATGCAGCGGAGTGCGGTCGCCACCGATTCCGGCGTTGTTGAAGGCCGCGTCCAGACGCCCGTACCGGGTGACGGCGAAGTCCACCGCCCTGCCCGCGTCGGCGGCGACCGACACGTCGCTCACCACGTACGCCGCCTCCGCTCCCTTGCCCCGGAGTTCGTCCACGAGGGCGGCCAGCCGGTCTTCCCGACGCGCGGCCAGGACCACCGCCGCACCCTCCTGGCAGAACACCTTCGCCGCCGCGGCGCCGATGCCGCTGCTCGCACCGGTGATGAGGACCACTTTGTTCACAAGGAGATCACTGTTCATGGCCGGAGTCTCGGGCCTCCCGGCAATCGGTCGGTAACCGGGGCGAGCCGGGCGCGAGCGGAAGGCAGCGCTCCACCGAGGACACCAGGGCCGACACGGCGGAGCCCGTCTCGCGGTGGACCGGCGTGCGCCATATGCGCGTGAGTGTCATGAACGACGAACAGAACGGCGAACAGAACGACTAACAGAGGGACTAACAGAGGGACGCCGACAGATCTGTGACGAACCGGTCGTAGCGCTACGCCCCGCGCAGCGAACCCGGATCGTGCGGATACGCACTTTACGATCTCTACGATGCTGCGAGGGGCGCCGAGGAAGACGGCGGAGCCGGCATGCTCAGAGCCTTGGAGACCGTCCCGGCCACCTCGCGGGTCTGCCCGTCGAGGTAGAAGTGCCCTCCCGTGAAGACGTGAAGGTCGGTGGAAGCCGTGGTGAAGTCCTCCCAGGCAGCCGCCTCGGCCACCGTGACCACCGGGTCGGCGTCACCGATCAGCACCGTGAACGGGATGCTCAGGGCCGGGCCCGGCACCCAGGTGTACGAGCCGAGGGCCTGGTAGTCGGCCCGCAGCGCGGGCAGGATCATCTCCCGGACCTCCGGGTCGTCGAGTACCTGGGTGGCCGTGCCGCCCAACCGGGTCACCGCGCTGAGCAGTTCGGCGTCCGTACGCAACTGGTCGTGCCGGCTGGGCGCGGGAGTGGGAGCGCCGCGACCGGAGAGGAACAGCCGTACCGGCGCGGGCGCCTGCCGCTCGCGCAGGCGGCGCGCGGTCTCGTAGGCGAGGACCGCGCCCATGCTGTGCCCGAAGAAGGCGTACGGGGTTTCGCAATGCCGCACCACTTCATCGGCAAGAGCGTCGGCCAGCCTCGCGATGTCGGCGATCGGCTCGTCACGCCTGCGGTCCTGCCTGCCGGGGTACTGCACGGCCAGCACGTCGAGCGCCGCCAACTGGCGCGACAGGGAGACGTACGCGCTGGCTGCGCCACCGGCGTGGGGGAAGCAGACCAGCCGTGGTCCGTCACCAGTGTGCTGCCCGCTCCCCGCGGCGTACCTGCGGAACCACTTGCTGCCCACGTCAACTCCCCGCTCACCGTAGAAACATGGCGCCCACCGCGGGGCCACCTCTGCGACCATGGTGCGGGCCGCTCCTCAAATGCCGTACAAATCAAGCGCAAAGCTGCCACGGACCTCGGAGCAGACGGCGCCGAGCCCCGGACGACGATGTGTCACAGCCGACGTCCTCCACTGCTCGGGATTCAGCCGATACCTCACCGGCGGACCAGCACGGCAGGTCCCCGACATCCTCTCGCCAGGGTTCACGGCATGGATGGGGCGAGCTGTGTCACGAGCCAGGGCTACGCGCCCCGCCAGACCGTCCCGAGGCCGCACCAAGCACACCCTCCCGCCCTCCGAACATCCGCCGACCGCTCGTCATCGACGACAGAACGAGCAGGTCAGAAGCGTCTGCATCCGCCACCGGGCCCATCAGCCCCGATCCCCTCAACCCGTACCCGTCCACATCCGCTACGCTGTTCCTTGGCCAGTAGTCGGTACGCCATGTTGTCTGCACGAGCAACAGCGCAGTGGATATGGCACCACTCCTGACCAGCGGGTTTGTGTCCTTGCCTTCGTAGCTCAGGGGATAGAGCACCGCTCTCCTAAAGCGGGTGTCGCAGGTTCGAATCCTGCCGGGGGCACTCTGTGCGGCGCGCTGATGTGCAGGTCAGCGCGCCGCTCTGCGTTTCCTGGTGCTATTGGGGCGCGCGTGATTACGGCTCGGTTGGTGGCGCTCATGCCACGTAGGAGCGAGAAAGCCCAGGTCGAGGGGCAGTAGCGGCGTGAACTCCCCGTTTGCGCCGCTGCTTGAGATCAACGCCACGGCTCATCGTGCCAGATCAGCCAGCGACAGCAGTAGGTGCGCGGATTCGGGGTGGAGGAAGTCGGCGTGCGCGCCCGCTGGGTGCCCGAGCGTGTACGGGTACCGGGGGTTGCTCCGGTACCAGCCGAGCACTGTCGGGCGCGTGTCCGCCGCGGCCTGGACCGCCTCGACCAGGAAACGGCCGCCGAAGGAGTGCCCGACGCAGTGCAGATACTGGCCTGGCGCGGTGCGCAGGGTGGGCGGGGCGCCGGCAGCGTGCGCTGCTCGTTGAGATAGCCGAGGAGTTGGGCGATGACGTCGGCGGCACGCCCCTGGGTGGTCATCGCGTGGGCCCGGTCCCGGATCCGGCGGTACCCCCGTAGGAGCGGGCTGCTCATGGACGGCCAGCGCACCAGGACGTAGTGCGCGGACCAGCGGCTCAGCGCCCGGATGCCTGGGGGTTGTCGGCGTGGACCCCGTCCACGAGGTCAAAGAACCGGCGTGCGCGCCCGCCGGGTGCCAGAGCCGGCCGCGGGGGTGTTCCGCCAGCCGTGCACGAACACCACGATATCCGTGGCCGACTCGGGCACGTGCAGGTGGCGTGCCAGGAAACCGCGGACGTTGGCGGTCGGCACCATGGCTCCGGTGCGGGGGCCGCGCAGCTCGCCCTCGGCCGTAAGGTCGACTGCCGTGGGCGGGGTCATGCGGGCTCCTGGGGCCAGAGATGGACGTCGAGGCCGCGGTAGAGGGTGAAGATCAGCCCCAGAGGGCTTCCCGCCTCGTCGGCGAAGTCGCGGGCGAGCCTGCGAACACTGTCTCCGAGTCGGGCCCCATGGTCGAGGAGATCGGTGAAGAGCCGAGTGGCGTACTCGCGTGCGAAGGCTCGGGGGAGGTCGATCTGCGGGCCGAGCAGACAGCGTGCGCCGTTTCGCAGCAAATAGTGTCCCGCCGCAGAGTAGAAGGCGGAGGACAGCTGCCCGCCGTGGCAGGCGCCGACGAAGACCAGCGGCCGCATAGGCAGCGGCTGATCGCCGCACAGCCAGTTGGCGAGCTCGCTGCCGTAGATCTCCTCCCCGTCGCCCAGTTTCAGGTAGGGCAGTCCCGGAGCCCCATCCGCAGAACTGACGTGGCCATGGCATCCGAAACGGTCTTTTCACGGCGCACTGTGACCGCGGTGCGGCGAGCGCATGCCTCGAAGATGCCGGGGAGTGCTGAGATGAAGCGGGTGGGCGCATGCTCTGCGTCGACGCCCTCGTCGACGTTGAGGCCGATACTCACCGGGCCGTCCGCCACGCGGATTCGGCTGTCGTAGTCCTTGATCCGCGAGAAGGTGTGCTCGATGAGGTGCTGATACCCCCAGAAACCCGCGAAGTCCCACTCGTCGCCGATGACCAGACCCTGGGGTCGTCCCCCGAAGGCGGGGTGTAGAGCAGGTTCCAGGGGACGAACAGGTCGTCCGACTCGATGCTCATGGCGCAGTCGCCGTCCCGTGTGTGCCGGAGCAGCACTTCCCCGATCTCCTTCATTCCCGGGTCGCCGTTGTGGAACAGCAGTTGGAAGAGATCATTTCCCGCGCGTGCGAGCCGAAGCCCGATCTGCTGCAGGCGCGGGCAGTCCGGGGCGGCGCCAGGGTGGTCGTCCACGAAGGGGAACGTGACGGCGGGCGCATACGGGTCCGGGCTCGTGTGCTTGAAGGAACCGTCAGGATGCGCGGCTGTTCGGCCATACACCGAAGGCGCTCGCGGTTACCGCAACGGTGAGGATGCCGGGACTCCGCGGCAGTCGTGGGCCGTGTGCTTGGACCATTCCAGGGCGGAGTGGTCCAAGTCGCCGTCGACGTCCACGAGGTAGCTGGCTGACGGCCACCGGACGGGCGTGCTCGACAACCGGCGCGGCTACCTGCCCTGAATGGGGAGCACGGCATCCATGGTCACCCGCGCACCGCAATACCTACACCGGATCTCGGCGAACGACGCTTTGATGCGCGCCCGAAGCAGCGCGGCGCTCTTGTATGCGTCGGCCACGGGCCAGGGCGCGTTCGGCGTGCAGGGCCAGGGCCACCGGGGCGGTGATGAGCAGGCCGGTTCTCTCCCCCCTCAATAGGGCCAACTGCAGTAGCGCACTGTCGTCGTTGAGGGATCAAAGCCGATGACCGGTGAGTTTCCTTCGGCCCTGCCTGTCAACCCTTTGCTCTTTCTTTCTCTTATCGAGGGGCACATATCAGCCACGCCAACCTTGGACGCTTGTGCAGACGGGAACGCGGGGTGCCGGATGAGTCGAACACTGGCGGAGGTGAACCAGATCCGGAACAGGGACTGGCCCTCCGAGGGCGCCCTCAGCGGCTGAAGGGCAACCCCAGGGCACCCTTTCTTTACCATAGCTAATAGTGATGCGATTGCCTGATTACCTGCGACGGGCATCACGGGAAGGCTCTTGCCGCGTCCTTTGAAGCCCGAGGCAAGGCGTCTTGGTCATCCGAGGTGGAACCGACGCCGCCTGCGTGGCGCGATCCGGGAGGGGGGCGTAGAGGAAGTACCTGAGATGTATTTGCTTAAGTAACTTATTATTCAGCTCGATGCGATGCCCTGCTCCTCAACTCCGAGCACATACGCCTGCATCGGCTCGAGCGAGTCGCAGATGAGGAAGATGACGGGCGCAGGGTCCCAGGGCTCGCCTTCCCGCACTGCCCGCGTGTCTCATTTGTCCGCATATAGGCGTGGCTGGATCTATCGCATCCTTGCCGTACAGGCCATTGACCTGCGGTGATCGCGGTGGTTCTCATAAGGCGGCCGTAAGGGCGGCGTAAGAAAGCCGTGAATCATTGGGGTGGGGATGGGGTTTTCTTGGCGTGCGCGCTCGGCAGTGGGCTCGCGCAGATGCGTTGTTTCACTGGCGGCTACGGTCGCTTTGATGGCGGTTTTGCCGACTCTGGCCGCGCCGGCTCCTGCAGCGCAGGCAGCCGACACCGCTGACAGCAGTCAGGTGACGCCTGAGGCTCGGGCTGATGCGGAAAAGGCGGCGGAGACCGGAGAACAGGTCGAGGTCGTGGGTGAACGCACGTCCTACACCACGACTTTCGCGAACCCGGACGGCGTGACGTTCACGCTCAAGGACTCCGCCGTGCCGGTGCGGGTGCGACAGGCTGACGGGTCCTGGACGCAGCCGGACGCGACGTTGGAGGAGCGGCCGGACGGCACCGTCGGACCGAAGGCGTCGGTCGCCGGGATCTCCTTCTCCGACGGTGGGGACGGCGCCGACCTGGTGAAGCTGTCACTGAAGGGGCGGTCTTTGACTGTGGGCTGGTCAGGCACCTTGCCCAAGCCGACGCTGGACGGTGACTCCGCGGTGTACGCGGACGTCCTGCCGGGCGTCGATCTGCGGATGACCGCTACCACCGAGGGCTACCGCGAGGTGCTCGTCGTCACCTCTGCCTCGGCCGCATCGAACCCGGCACTGAAAAAGCTCTGGTTCCCGGTGAGGACCAGCGGGCTGGCCCTGCGGGATGCGGGCAGCGGCGGTGTGTCCGTGGTCGACGACGACGGAAACACCGTCTTCCGTGCTCCTGCTGCCCAGCAGTGGGACTCCGCAGGCGACGTCACCACGACCGCCTCTGCCTCGCCTGCAGCCTCGTCCCAACCGGCGTCCCAGACGTCGTTCATGACAGCACCGCAGGACAGCGCGGCGAACGATGCGACGGGTGACGACGGCGAGACGACGCCGGATCCGGCCGAGGGGCCCAACGACGGCGACGCCTCCACCCGCCTGCCGGTCACCACGCAGCAGAGCGCGATCACGGTGACACCGGATGCGTCGATGCTGGCCGACGACTCCGCCGTTTTTCCTCAGTACATCGACCCGGACGTCGGCATGACGGCCTCCGAGCGGACCCTGTTGTCCTCGGACGGGGACACGTTCTACAACTTCTCCGGCGGTGACGACGGCAAGGGCGTCGGCTACTGCGGCACCTACGTGACTGGTGGCTACGCCTACTACTGCGGCTCCGGCTACAAGAACCGCATGTACTTCGAGTTCTCGCCGGCGAAGCTCGCGGGAAAGCACGTCCTGGACGCGACGTTCACTCTCACGGAGAAGTGGTCGATGTCCTGCACGCCGTCCTGGGTGGACCTGGTGCGCACCGGCAACATCTCCGCGTCGACGAACTGGCCGGGCCCGACGGCGAACTGGGACCTCATGGTCGACCGGGACGTCTCCGCGGGCCGCGGGTCGGCATGTGATCCCAGCCAGCCCGCCGCTCCGATCGAGTTCAACGACAACGCTGCCGAGCCCAACGAGAACCTGACCTCGACCGTGACGAAGTTCGCCGCCGGCGACTTCTCCCGGCTGACGCTGATGCTGAAGGCGCACGACGAGACCGACCCGAACAGTTGGAAGCGGTTCGACGACAACGCCGAACTGGATGTGAAGTACGTCGGCATCCCCGCCAAGCCGACCAAGATCGGCCTGGTCACCGGCACCAGCGTCGCGTGCGAGACGGACCAGTCGGATCCGCTGGTGGTATCCGACCCGACGCCGGCGCTCGCCGCGACACCGCAGACCGCAGCCGGCGGCGAGTCGGGCGCGTCGCTGAAGGCCGTCTACAGCGTGGACAAGTACACGACGAGCAGCGCCACATGGTCGACCGTCTTCGAGACCGCCCGGCCCACCAGCGGCTATGTGGGGGACAACGTCTCGCCGGGCAGTGTGCCCACTTCGACACTGACCGAGGGGACGCTGTACCGGTACCGGGCATGGACACGGTCGTACTACAACAGCGGAGACGACTACCTGGCCGGGCCCTCGAACGCGTCGACGACGGGCTGGTGCTACTTCAAGGTCGATCCCACCCGGCCGAAGGCGCCGGGGATCGCGCTGTCGAGCCCGTACTCAGTGTGCGACAGCAGTTCCTGCACCGCCGCAGGCGGGCCGGGCACCAAGGTGACAATCGCGTTCAGCGCCGCGTCCGGGGACACGACCAACACCGCCTACCAGTACAAGATGTCGTCTTCGGCCGCATGGTCGACACCGACCCCGGCCTGGGCGCCGATGGCAGTGTTCACCCCACCGACCTCGGGCACCTTCACTGTCTTCGTACGGGCGGAGGACTCGCTGGGCTGGGGTGCCCAGAACTCGGTGGACTTCCTGGTCGCGGAGGGCACCGGCCCCATCGGCCAGTGGCACTTCGATGAGGCGAGCGGCGCCGCGCTCGACACGTCCACGACCGTGGCAGCGCAGCAGGACAACGCGCCGCTCTCATCGACCGGCGCCTCACGTGACGGGCGTGGCCGACGCGGTGTGCTGACGCGAGATGCGACAGGCGCCGAGTTGGCGACGCCTCAGACGGACACCGGCCTGACTTTGAACGGAAGTACCGGATACGCGGCCACTGCCGGCGCAGTCGTCGAAACCCGCTCGTCGTACACGATCGCGGCTTGGGCGCGGCTGGATGCCGCACCTTCTCACAATGCCGTGGTGGTGTCGCAGACCGGCACCGGCAGCACCCATCCCGGCTTCGCCCTCTACTACTCCACCGCCTCCGCCAAGTGGGTCCTGAACTGGCACTGGACCGACGCGGCCGGAACAGAGCACGACGTGCGCTCCCTCGCCGACGCCACGTCACCGCCGGTGGCTGTGTGGACGCATCTGGCCGGCGTGTACGACGCGGCCGACAACACGATCCAGCTCTACGTCAACGGCAAACCGCAGGGCGACCCGCAACCGCTGCCCGCCGGGGAACCGGAGGCCGACACAGGCCCGACCGAGTTCGGCAGGAACAACGCCTCCTCCTACTTCGGGGGACAGATCGACGAGGCACGCGTCTGGCAGCGGGCACTGTCGGATGACGAGGTGTCGGCCGAGTCACAGCTCTTGACCAACCATGACTACGCCGCGGCCGAGCTGGTGGCGGCGTGGGACCCGTCCGCGGCAACGGGAACGTCGGTCGCCGACACCACCTCCAAATACGCAACACCGCTGACCCTCTCCGGCGGTGCCTCGCTGGACGGAACCGGCATCGTCCTGGACGGAACCGACGACGCGGCCACCGCACCGGGACCGCTCGTGGATGACACCGGCTCGTTCACGGCCACCTCCGCCGTGCAGCTGGACAGCGCAGCCCTGGCGGCCAAACCGGCCGGCTACATGGGACAGGTGATCGGGCAGCGCAGCAGCGACGGCTCCGCCTGGGGCCTGTGGTACGAGCTGACCGGCACCGACACCGATCCCGAGACCGACGCCACGATCCCGGTCGGACTGTGGCACTTCGGCCGCCTGAACGCCGACGGCAGCTTCACCGGGGTGGTCTCCGACGCCGTCGCGGACCTGGGCAGCGCGGTGCGCCTGACCGGTGTGTTCGACGCGCAGGCCGGAACGATCAGCCTGTATGTCGGCGACACCCAGAACGACAGTGCCACGGCTTACACCGCAGTCGCGGGAGCGGGTGACTTCGCCGCCGGCAAGGCGTTCGTGAACTCCGCCTGGAGCCACTACCTGCCCGCGACCATCAGCGACATCCGGCTCTGGGCCGGCGCCATGGCCAGCCAGGACCAGATCGCCAACACCGTCGGCGACTGATCCCGGCGATCACGGCGGGGCGGCACTACCCCCTGGTTCGCCGCCCCGCCCTCCCGAGTGTTTTTCCAATGACCTGTGAGCATGAGGAGTTGTTGTCGTGAGTGCCGGTATACGGGCCCGACGGCTGCGGGCAATGCTCGGCCGTGTCCTCCCGCGGACCGAAAGAACACCGCACGCCTTGCGCGCGCGACGCCACAGACACAGAGCCGTCACGGCCGGTACGGCCCTCGTCCTGGCCATCAGCGGCCTCACCCCCGCGGCCGCACAAGCCGCCGCCGGCACCAGGCAGCTGACACCGGCTGTGCCCGCACAGCGCTCCGACACCGTCAAAGACGTTGCCGGCCTCGGGGCGAAGAAGGCGCGTGCCCGCGTCGCCGCCCAGAAGAAGACCAACGACCAGCAGGCCAAGCAGGCCCTCGCGGAGCAGAAGACCAAGTGGCCCGCAGCAGCCACCGCCAGCACCAAGCTGCCCGCCTCCGGTACCTCCCGGCTGACGGCCGGAGGACTGCCCGTCACCCTCCACCACACCACGGGTTCCAAAGCGGCTTCCGGCACGGTCAGCGTCCAGGTACTCAGCCGCAAGGCCGCCACCGCCGCCGGAATCAAAGGAGTGCTGCTGACAGCAAGCGCCACCGACAGCGGCACAGCCGGCGTCAGCCTCGACTACAGCGCCTTCGCCTCCGCCTACGGCGGCGACTGGGCAGGCCGCCTGCGCCTCGTCTCCCTGCCCGCCTGCGCCCTGACCACCCCTCATAAGACGGCCTGCCGCAGCCAGACCCCTCTGGCCTCCCGCAACAACGCCGCTGAACAGACCGTCTCCGCGACCGTCCCTCTCAGCCAGGCCTCGACTGACGGAGAGGCAATGGCTTCGGCGACCGTGCTGGCGCTGGCGGCCACCTCGGGCGAATCAGCATCCGGATCCGGCAACTACGCGGCCTCGCCCCTGTCGTCCTCCTCCACCTGGGAGGCCGGCGGCTCCTCCGGCGCGTTCACCTGGACCTATCCGCTGGCGGCGCCCCCCGCCGCGGCGGGGCCTTCCCCGTCCCTGTCGCTCGCGTACGACTCCGGCAGCACCGACGGCAAGACCGCCTCCACCAACAACCAGTCCACCCAGGTCGGCGAGGGCTTCGACCTGAGCGCCGCGTCCTACATAGAACGCTCTTACGGTGACTGTGACGAGGACGGTCAGTCGGACAAGCACGACCTTTGCTGGAAGTACGACAACGCCTCCCTCGTCCTCAACGGCAAGTCAACAGAATTGGTCAAGGACGACACCACCGGCGCCTGGCATCTCAAGGACGACGACGCTTCCACCGTCACCCACTCCACGGGCGGCGTCAACGACGACACCGACGGCGAATACTGGACCGTCACCACGAGCGACGGCACCAAGTACGTCTTCGGCCTGAACAAGCTCCCCGGCGCCGACACCCAGCGCACCAACTCGGTGTGGACCGTCCCGGTCTTCGGCGACGACTCCGGCGAGCCCGGATACGACCAGGGCTCCAGCTTCGCCGACCGCTCCCTCACCCAGGCCTGGCGGTGGAACCTCGACTACGTCGTCGACCTCCACGGCAACGCCATGTCCTACTGGTACACGGCCGAGACGAACTACTACCCCAAGAACGGCGCCTCGACCGCCAACACCCAGTTCACCCGCGGCGGCTACCTCACCAAGATCCTGTACGGGCAGCGCGCCGACGCCCTGTTCACCGGCACCGCCTCCGACGAGGTGACCTTCTCCTATGACGAGCGCTGCACCGCCTCGGACTGCTCCTCGCTGACCGACTCCACGTCCGACAACTGGCCGGACGTGCCCTACGACTTCATCTGCTCAAGCGGGGACGACACCTGCGACACCGCCAGTCCGTCCTTTTTCACCCGCAAGCGCCTCACCGGCATCGACACGCTCGCCTACTCGGCGACCACCTCCGCCTACACGACCGTCGACTCCTGGACGCTGACGCAGAAGTTCCTGGACGGCCAGGACATCGGCGACACCTCCGACCAGACCCTGGTGCTCTCCTCCATCCAGCACACCGGGAAGAACGGCACCGCTGACATCCAGCTGGACCCGGTCACCTTCACCTACCAGATGCGGGCCAACCGGGTCGACTCCACCTCAGACGACATCCTGCCGCTCAGCCTGCCCCGCATCGCCACCGTCACCTCCGAGACCGGCGCCATCACCACGGTCACGCTGTCGGACCCGGAGTGCGTGCGCGGCTCGAACATGCCGTCGTCCGAAGACGACGACACCATGAGCTGCTACCCCCAGTACTGGCACATCAACGGCGCCGAAGAAGCTTCTCTGGACTGGTTCAACAAGTACCGCGTCACCGCCGTGCTCAGCTCCGACCCCACCGGCCTCGGGGAGGCGGTGGAGACCTCCTACAGCTACGCCGACCCGGCCTGGCACTACAACTTCGACCCGATCGTCCCTGCCGATGAGCGGACCTGGTCGCAGTGGCAGGGCTACGGCAAGGTCACCACGACGACCGGCGCGGCCGGCAGCACCCAGTCCAAGACCGTCAGCCTGTACATGCAGGGCATGGACGGCGACAAGCAGTCCGACGGCACCACCACCTCCGCCACCGTCTCCGGCCTGGACGTCTCCGGCCTGGACGTCGCCGACCTCACCGACAGCGACCAAGACGCCGGATTCCTCCGCGAGCAGGTCACCTACAACGGCGCCACCCCGGTCACCGTGACGGTCAACACCCCCTGGTCTGCACAGACCGCCAGCCAGCAGAAGTCCTACGCCAGCATCAAGGCCTACTACCTCCGCACTGGCCAGACCTCCACCTCCACCTACCTCACCGCCTCCGCCACCTGGCGCACCCGCACCACCAGCACCACCTACGACGGCTACGGCATGGCCACCCAGGTCAACGACACCGGGCAGACCGGGGTCAGCGGCGACAACTCCTGCACCCGCACCTGGTACGCCCGCAACCCCGGCATCAACCTGACCGGTCTGGCTTCCCGCACCCGCGTCGTCGGCCAGGACTGCTCCGTCGCCGAGACCAGCCTGAACCTGCCGGCCTCCGCCACCTCCCGCGGGGACGTCCTCTCCGACACCGCCACCGTCTACGACAGCGCCACCGCCACCGCCTGGTCCGCCACCCAGACCCCGACCCTGGGCGAGGCGACCTGGACCGGACGGGCCGCCGCCTACCCCGCCACGGCCACCGGCGGCGAGCGGCCCCCGACCTCCTGGCAGACCACCGCCACCACCACCTACGACGACAGTGCCGGCACGTCCGGCCTCGGCCGGCCCCTGACCGTCACCGACGCAGCCGGAAACACCACCACAACCGCCTACACCCCCACCGGCTCCGGGCCGCTGACCAAAACCAAGGTCACCAACCCCAAGGCGCAGACCACCTACACCTACACCGACTACGCCTCGGGCCTGCCCACCAAGCTCTACGACGTCAACAACGAGATCACCGAGACCAGTTACGACGCCCTGGGCCGCAAGACAGCGACCTGGCTGCCCAACCGCTCTCACTCCGCCGGCCAGACCTCGAACTACACCTACGGCTACAGCGTCACCAACGATGCCCCGTCCTGGACCTCGACGTCGACGCTGAAGGCCGACGGCGACACCTACAACACCACCTACACGATCTACGACTCCCTCCTGCGGACTCTGCAGACCCAGTCCCCCACTCCGGACGGCGGCCGCCTGCTCACCGACACCCGCTACGACAGCCGGGGCCTGGCCTACGAGACCTACGCCGACGTCTTCGACTCCGGCAACCTGCCCAGCGGCACCTACACACGGGCCGAGTACGGCGGCGCACCCAAACAGACCGAGACCGTCTACGACGGAGCCGGCCGCACCACCAGCAGCAGCCTGTACGTGTACGGGGTCAAGAAGTGGACCACGGCCACCAGCTATACCGGCGACTCCACCGCGACGACCGCGCTGAGCGGCGGCTCGGCCACCCGCACCATCACCGACATCTTCGGCAACACCGTCGAAAAACGAACCTACTCGGGCACCGACCCGGCCGACGCCGCCTATGGCGCCGGCACCGGCGCCGCCTATACGTCCGTCAAGTACGCCTCCACCCTGGACGGCAAGCCGTCCACCGTCACCGGCACGGACGGCACCAAGTGGACCTACGGATACGACCTGTTCGGCCGGCAGACCTCGGCCACCGACCCCGACCTGGGCACCACTAACACCACCTACACGAGCCTGGACCAGTCGGCCACCACCACCGACGCCCGCGGCAGCGTCCTACTGTCCGCCTACGACGTCCTGGGCCGCCAGACCGACCAGTGGCAGTCCACCAAGACGGATGCGAACAAGCTCGCACACTTCGACTACGACACCCTGAAGAAGGGCCGGCTGGACGACTCCATCAGCTACGTCGGCGGCACCACCGGCAGCGCCTACACCCGTAAGGTCACCGCCTACGACAGCCGCTACAACGTCACTGGCAGCCAGCTGACCCTTCCGGCCGGCGACCCGCTGGTCACCTCCGGCGCGGTCCCGGCAACCCTGGCCACCACCGCCTACTACAACATCGACGGCACCCAGCAGTACTACAGCGAACCCGCAGCCGGCGGCCTGGGCAACGAGATCGTCGACTACGACTACGACGGCCTCGGCCTGGTCACCGACGTCGGCGGATCCACGGGCTACCTCCTTGCCGCTGACTACAACGCGCTCGGCCAGGTCAACCAGTACACCCTCGGCACCTCCGAGGACTCCACCGCCAAGAAGGCGTACATCACCAACACCTACGAGGAAGGCACCGACCGGCTCACTCGCAGTCTCACCACCGACGCCGTCCGCAGTGTCCAGGACCTGAACTACACCCACGACGACACCGGCAACGTCACCTCGGCCTACGACACGGCCAACCTCTCCGGCACCGGCAAAACCGACTACCAGTGCTTCACCTACGACGGCTACCAGCGCCTCACCGACGCCTGGACCCCCTCCACCGCCTCCTGCGCCAGCAGTGGCCGCACCACGACCAACCTCGGCGGAGCCTCCCCCTACTGGACCTCCTACACCTACACCGGCAGCGGCCTGCGCACGACCGAGACCACCCACGGCTCAACCGGTGACACCACCCGCACCTACTGCTACAGCACCAGCACCCCCCACGCCATCACCGCAACCACCACCAGCTCCACCTGCACCGGCGTAACCCCGGCCTACACCTACGACAAGACGGGCGACACCACCACCCGCCCAAACGGCACCGACACCCAGGCCCTGACCTGGAACGCCACCGGCAACCTCGACACCGTCACTGAGAAGTCGGCCAGCGGCACCACCAAGAGCACCACCAGCCACATCTACGACACCGACGGCAACCTCCTCATCCGCCGCAATACCAGCGGCGAGACGATCCTCTACCTCGGCACCACCGAGATTCACCTGGACACCTCCACCTCGACCGCCAAGTTCTGGGCACAGCGCTACTACAGCGCCAGCGGCACCACGATCGCCCTGCGCACCAACAAGAGCGGCACCCAGAACCTGTCCTACCTGTCCGGCGACCCGCACGGCACCTCCACCGTCACCCTCGACGCCACCACCCAGGCCGCCACCAAGCGCTACCTCACACCCTTCGGCACCGCACGCACGGGCGGCATAGGTGCATGGGCCGACGACAAAACCTTCCTCGGCAAGACCACCGACCCCACCAGCGGACTCACCTACGTCGACGCACGCGAATACGACTCCGCCACCGGCCGCTTCCTCAGCGTCGACCCCGTCCTGGACACGTCCGACGCCCAGTCCCTCAACGGCTACACCTACGCCGACAACAACCCCACCACCGACAGTGACCCCACCGGCACCATCCTGATGAACTCGGACGGCACGCAGTGCAGCGGCGGCTGGAACCAGTGCAGCGGCTCTGGGACGGGCGGGGGCGGACACGTCAGCGGAGGCACCGCAAGTGTCACCAGCGCTGGCGGCAACGGAACCATCTACAAATCGCCCTTCCAGAACCCCCTGACGCCTGCCTTTTCCGCGGGTTCTGTAACGTACGTAAATAGCGGCGCGATATTTGATGAAAAGAAATTCATGAAGGGAGTTTCCTGGGTACTCGGTGGCATTCTGGATGAGCTTACAAAGGGTCCGGAGCCCATCACGCTGTGTACCCCTGACGGCTCGTACTGCGAAAAACAGGTGCCGCGCGGTGGAACCTTCGTGGGCGGAGGCGAGCTTCTGGGCGGTGGGTCCCAGGCCGGAGCGGCTAAGGGTGTTCCGGATCAGGGGGGCGACGGATCCGTTGCCCTGAACCCGCGGACGGTTCGGCTGAGCCAGAACTCCGTGAAGGGTGCGGCAGAGATCATCGACAGTATGCGAGCCAACGGTTGGGCCGGCTCGCCGATCGACGTCGTGCGGATGCGGGACGGCGGGTTGACGACCATCGACAACACCCGGGTTGTCGCCTCGGGGCATGCTGGGATCGATCTCCGGGCGGTGATCCACCCGTTTGACGAGCCGCTGCCCGACCAGATGCAGATCGACCGGTTCACTACTCCCAAGGGAGTGCCGTCGACCTGGGGTGACGCGGTCGGCCTGCGCATCGGGAAGCAGGCCGCCGCGTACCGTAACAGGTATCCAATGGGCTCTCCGTGGACCGGATGGGATGGGAACTGACCCGTGGCTGACCTCTTGACGATCACCGAACTGCCGGAGGGTTTCGACTATCCGGCTGAGTTCATCCGCGTGGTCGAGCTTGGGCTGACCGACCTCGAACCCTGGTGGATCTTCGACGGCGACCAGCTGCGGCGTCGGGCTATCGGTCTGCGCGATCGGTATCCCGAACGTCGACTGGTTCCCTTCGCCCGGCGCCAGGACAACGACGATGTGGCCTGTTGGGACCTCGCACGAGGAGATGTCGTCGTGATCCACGACCTGGCATCCCCGGGGTGGGAACAGAGGGAGAGATTCCCCGACTTCAACGCATGGCTGCGGCAGGCCGTCGAGGATCTCATCGAGCACGGAGGCTGAACGCCGGGAATGGTCAGCCGTTGCCGCGGGAGTGAAGGCAGGAGGGAGCCAGGGTCCGGTGGTAAGGAGGCGGCGTAGGGCGTCGATGCAGGTGATGCCCCACTTGTGAGCGGTAGACAGGTAGGACTGGAAGACGGCGAATTCGGCGACGCCCTGCAGGGTTCGCCAGCATCCGCCCGAGGCGCGCTGCTGCACCTTCGTGGGTCTGATGTCGCGTTCGGCTTGGTTGTTCGTGAAGGGGACGGCCAGGTCGGTGGAGAACCGCAGGATCATGTCGCGGTGCTTGGCGAAGCGGTTCGCCAAAGTGCGGGCGTCCTTCGCGCGCCCGGTGGTCTTGCCGTCGTTGCCGGTTGCGGCGCGTGCCAGCGCGCCGGTGGATCCGGGCGAGGTCGGCCTCGCCCAGGGCGGTGCGGCCCTGCTCGCGGGCGGCGATTACGAGGTCTCGCGGTGGTGCGAAGGCGCCGGGCCGCCGGTCTAACGGGAGGCCTCAGGGGCCAGGCTGACCACAGGCGTTGCCCGGCGCCCACGTTACCGCCACGAGGACTCAGGGGGACAGCGGCGCCGGTCTCAGAGCGGGTCTCAAGGACCGTGAGGGCCGAAGGCGTTCCGCTGTCCCCACGCAAGCAGTTCGCTACTCCCTTGCGGGTACCTGCTCGACCTGCTTACACCCTGGATTAGAGAGGGCCGGGGTGTGGGACGGAGCCCCGCGTAGTCCTGACCCGCAGCCCAATCGCCCGTCGCCAATGGGCGATGATTTTCTGCCACGTCGATCACTTGTCGTGATCTAAGGGTGACGTGTTGTCAGTGCCGGGTGTCAGCATGGCCTGTTGCGTGGGGATCGACGACTGGGGGGGGGAGGCGTCAGTGCCTTGGATTGACCCGTACGTGAAGGCTGACGGAACGTGGGTGCGCGGGCACTACCGCTGGGCGCCAGGTGCGCGGGGCCAGATGGCGATCTTAGCCGGGGTGGCCGTAGTAACCGTCTTCGGCGTCCGTCATCCTGCGGTGGAGGTCCTCGACGATGCGGTGCGCGGCGGGCGAATCGGCGGAACCGATCGAGTCGAGGACGGTAAGCCCGAGCCGGATGTCGAAGACGGTCATCCCGGGTTCAGTTTGCCGCTCAAGATAGGCGGCTGCCAGGTCCTCGAGGTGGCCGTCGACCGGGTGCCCGGCGTCTCGGTGGCACAGAATGGTCAGGCATGCGGTTACAGCTTGCTCCCACGGGTCGCCGGGCTTCGTGTCAGCAAGGAGGGCAGCAGCCGATGTCGTATCACCCGCGACGAGGTTGGCGGAGGACCCCAGTCAGGCGTGCTCCGCCGCTCGCTCGATCCGGTCGAGCAGTCGGTGGTGTCGGGCTGCGTGGGCGAAGTCGGGTACCTCGGAGCCGTCCTCCGTCAGGTCGCGCCGGATCTGCGCGTAGGCGGCGCCGACGTTGTACGCGGGGGTGCCGCGCAGCTCCTGGAGTGCGGGGTCGAAGTACCGCTCGGGTACGGCGAGGCGGCTGAGCTCGGCGTCGGATCCGTGCGCTCCGGCGATGCTGAACTCGCCCACCTGGAGGTGTCCGGTGTCGCCGGTGATGACCAGGTCCCCGTCCGTTCCGTTGATCTCCCAGTGGAAGTTGGTGCCCCGGGACAGGCCGCCCCGGTAGTGCGCGGAGACCACCGCGCCGCAGGAGAGCACGCCGCCGAACACCACCTGGTCGGCGACATTCGGCCGGAACACCCGGCTGGTCTGCGGGTCCCTGACTTCTCGGTGGCGGGTGGCGGTGACAGTGGTGACCTCCTCGACATCGCCGAGCACCATGGTCAGTGCGTCGAGGGTGTGCCCGAACGGGATGGTGAGCATGGTCGCGCCGTTGGCGCGGTCCGGCAGGTAGGCGCCGTCCTCGGAGAATTCCGCTCCCCAACTCCCGCCGGAAGCCACCAGGCTGGTCGAGAGCACCTCGCCGACATATCCGTCGGCGACCAGGTCGCGCAGATGGCGCACAACGGGGGCGGACCGCGCCTGCAGCGAACACATCCACCCGCGCGAGGTTTCGCTCGTCACCGCCTTGGCAGCCCTCGCCGACCCGGTACGCCTCGGCCTCATTCGGGAACTCGCCGCCGCCGAGGACTGGGAGCGCCCGTGCGGCAGCTTCGATGTGCCCGTGCGCAAGGCCGCTCTCAGCCACCACTTCACCGTGCTGCGCCAGGCCGGCCTCCTGGAACAGCGTGACAAGGGCCAGCGCCGCTACAACCGTCTGCGCCGCCCCGAGTTCGACGAGCGCTTCCCCGGCCTTCTCGACCTGGCCCTCCGCACCGACCTGGACTGACTGACCCTCCGCACCGACCTGGACTGACCGGAGAGGCCGGCGGAGGTCTCGAGTTGACCGGACACCGCCTCCGCTTTAGCGTGGGGCGGGGTGTGCACGGAGGTAGGCTCCGTTTTGGTGGAGTCGCTGAGAGTGGAGGGCGTATGGGTGCCACTGGACAGCAGGGGCGTAGGCCGCGTGCGGACGTCCAGCGCAACCGTGCCGCTCTCCTGGAAGCAGCGCAGCGTCACTTCTTGGCGTACGGGGTGGGCACGTCCCTGGAGGCGGTGGCCAAGGAGGCGGGCGTCGGGCCCGGCACGCTGTACCGGCACTTCCCCACCCGGGAGGCGCTGCTGGCGGCCGTGCTCCAGACGCGTTCCGAGGAACTGGTGGCCCGCCAGGCTGACATCGCCCGGCTCGGCGACCCCTCCGAGGCGCTACGGCAGTGGCTGCGGGCGATGGAGGAGTACTTCAGCGCCTTCAGTGGGCTGCCGGAACCACTCATGGCCGCGGCCAGGGCGCAGGAGCCGGGCAACCCGCTCACGCTTCCCTGCGACCCCCTCATCGCCACGACGGACGAATACGTGCGGGCCGCGCAGGTCGCGGGCCACGTACGCCCGTCGGTGAAGAGCTACGACCTGTTCCTCGCGGCGATTTCCGTTGCCTGGATCAGCGGCACCGGCGCCACGGACGAGGAGTCACTCGGCCGTCTCCGCACGCTCATCGAGAGCGGATACCGCGAACGGGACGACGAGGCGTAGGCCACGGGCCGCTCTTCACAGTCGGCTGCCGGGACACCCTGGGAGCCGACGGTTTCCCGGTGACGGCCGGCAGCTCTTCGGAATCTCGTTCGTGGCTGGCCGGTCCGGTGGCGGCGCGTGGTGAAGGTGAGGAACGTGACCGTGTTCTGGTGGACCGGGATGTGAAGAGCACGGCATCAAAACCGCGTAAAGGTTGCCGGAACAAGGCAATGTTCCCGCGCTGGTCCCATGCGAGCATGCGTTCAGTTCAGCCGGCACGAAGGCGTCGAGGAGAGGCGGTGACCACGTATGGCCTGGTTTCTCGGTCTGGGTATCGCGGGGGTCGTACTCCTCGGGCTGTCGCTCGTCTTCGACGGCGTCCTTGAGGGGCTCTTCGACGGTGCCGACGTGCTGGACGGCCTGTTCGACGGGTGGCTGTCGCTTCCGGTCGTCGCCGGGTTCGTCTCCATGCTCGGCTTCTCCGGTGCGATCGTCATGGGCGCCACCGGGCTGGGTGCCGTCGGCGCCACCGTGATCGGCGGCTCGGCCGGAGCCGGCACGGGCTGGCTCGCGTACCGCCTCAGCCGTGCCCTGATGAGCGACCGGTCGGGCGCCGCCCCGCGCGACGACGACCTGATCGGCACGTCGGGATCGGTGGTCACCGCCATCCCGGCCGACGGCTACGGCGAGGTACTGGTCCGCCGGGGCGGGCAACCGGTGAAGCTCGCGGCGAAGAGCCCGGTCCCGGTGGCGCGCGGTGCGGAGGTCTGGGTGGAGGAGGCACTGTCGCAAACGGCGGTCTCCGTACGCCTGGTCGAACGCTGATCCACCGAGCCGCTGCGCACACCCGGCACCGGACCGGCGGGGCCCTTTCATCCACTTTCATTCGCTTTTATCAACTTTCATCAACTTTCATCCACATGAACCCATATCGATCTGCCGTCCCCTGGGAGGGCTGAGGGGAATTCGTCATGAGCCCAGTTGTGATCGCCGTCATCGGCGTCGTCGTACTCCTGGTCCTGCTCGGCCTGGTCGTCGTCACCCGCTACAAGGTCGCCGGCCCCAGCGAGGCGTTCATCGTCACCGGTCGGCGTGGCAAGAAGGCGACCGACCCGGAGACCGGCCGGGTGTTCACCGACAACAGCGGTCAGAAGGTCGTGGTCGGCGGCGGTGTCTTCGTCGTGCCGTTCGTGCAGCAGAAGTTCACGCTCGACCTGTCTTCGCGGCACATCCCGGTCGCGGTGCGTGGTGCCGTCACGCTGCGCGGGGTCAAGGCCCACCTCGAAGGCGTCGCCATCGTCAAGGTCGGCGGCAGCGAGGACTCCATCCGCGCCTCGGCCCAGCGGTTCCTGATGCAGCAGGACGGCATCGTCGGCTTCACCCAGGAGGTGCTTTCGGGCGCGCTGCGGGCCATCGTCGGCCGGATGTCGGTGGAAGACATCATCCGGGACCGGGCCGCGTTCGCCGGGCAGGTGGCGGAGGAGGCCGAGGCCAGTCTGTCCGGGCAGGGTCTGGTGCTGGACGCCTTCCAGATCCAGGACATCTCCACCGAGGGCTCCTACCTGGAGGACCTCGGCCGGCCGGAGGCCGCTCGTGCCAAGCAGGAGGCGGACATCGCCGAGGCGGTGGCCCGGCGTGCCGCCGAGCAGGCGCGGCTGAAGGCCGAGGAGGAGATCGCGATCGCGCAGCGGACGTTCGCGCTCAAGCAGGCCGAGATCAAGGCCGAGACGGACGAGGCCGCCGCGCGCGCCGCTGCCGCGGGTCCGCTGGCGGAAGCGGCCCGGTCGCAGGAGGTCCTGAGCGAGCAGGAGAAGGTCGCCGAACGGCAGGCCGCGCTGACCGACCGTGAGCTGGACACCAAGGTCCGCAAGCCCGCCGACGCCGCCCGCTACCAGGCCGAGCAGGAGGCCGAAGCCCGCCGTATCGCCCTGGTCAAGCAGGCCGAGGCGGACGCCCAGCGGTCCCGCCTGACCGGTGAGGGCGAGAAGGCGCACCGCGCCGCGCTCGCCGACGCGGTACGCATCGAGGGCGAGGCCGAGGCCGCCGCCATCGGTGCCAAGGGTGCCGCCGAGGCCGAGGCGATGCACAAGAAGGCCGACGCCTTCGCGCGGTACGGCGACGCGGCCGTGCTGCAGATGCTGGTCGAAGTGCTGCCGCAGGTCGTCGCCAAGGCGTCCGAGCCGCTCAGCGCCATCGACAAGATGACGGTGATCTCTACGGACGGCGCGAGCCAGCTGTCGCGCACCGTCGCCGACAACGTCGCTCAGGGCGTCGAACTCCTCAGCTCCACCACCGGAGTCGACCTCGCCGAACTGCTGAAGAACATCACCCAGCGGGGCAGCGGTTCGCAGCCCGCGGCCACGGCGCCCGACGGGGCCAACGGAAAGGTCGAAATCACCGGCTGACATCGAAACCGGCTGACGTCGATACCGGCTGACGTCGATACCGGCTGACACCGAAACTGCCTCGTCGTCGACGGCCGTCCACGCTACGTCGCGACCGGCACCACCCGTGCGCCCGGCCTCACGGGGGCCGCCCCTTGGAACGACGGCGTCTTCGTGTGGACGGCGTCGTCCCTGCGCGGCCCGTGGCGGCTGGCCGACACCACCGGCATCCGGCCCGGCGCCGAGCTCGGCACGGTGTGGTCGCCGGAGTTCGCCGGGGAGAACCGCCCCGGGCGTACGGTCGTCGCCCCGTGGCGGGAGTACTGGCACGACGACCAGTTCGGCAAGCGTGGCGAGGCGTGGGCGCCCGAGCCGCACTACTTCCGCGGCAGGTGGTACCTCGTCGCGTGCACGGTCGGCCACTCCCAGAAGGTCGGCTCGTTCCTGCTGGTGAGCGAGGGCGGGGTCGAGGGCCCGTACCGCCTCGTGCGGGGCAATCTCAACAAGCCCTTCGGCGACTCGTTCATCGGCGGGCCGTCGTTCATCAAGCCCTGCGCGTACCACCACATCGACGGCAACCTCTACACGGAGGGCGACGAGGCGCGGCTGGTGCTGCACAACCACCTCCACGCCAAGTTCCGGGACGTGGGAGCGCACCTCGGACAACTCCGACGGCAGCACCCGCTACGCCTACGACCCGCCCGGCACCGGCCGGACGCAGTACCAGTACGACGCGGTCGTCGCCGTCGCGAACCGCTTCGAAGGCCCGTACTCCCGGCGCTGGACCGCGGGCGTAGGCGCCGGGCACAACAACTTCGTCAAGGATCACCACGGCGGCCTGTGGGCGACGTTCTTCCGCAACCCGGCCTTCGGCTACTGGGCCGACCCGTCCCGCGCCGGTGATGCCGCGATGGCAGGCGTCGTACGACTGGAGTGGACCGGCCCGGAAGGCAACCGCCTGTACGTCCGACGTCAGTCCTGGCGAGGACCGGTAACCATCCAGCGGCCGCACTAAAGTTGGCTGACCATGCCCGATCTCCTCGGAATCAACCATCTGACTCTGTCCACAACCGACCTCGACCGGCTCGTGACGTACTACACGGAGTTGCTCGGAGCGAGGCCCGCATTCGAGCGCGCCGCAACCTCCTCCGATCCTCGGATCGCGGTCATCGATGTCGGCGGGGACGACCACTTGATGATCGTCGAAACCCCTACCACCCCTACCACCCCTCCCACCGACCTCGACCCACTGCGCCGGGCGGGATGGGGGCTGCGGACGATGACAGCTCGAGATCCCGATGGACGTTCTGTGGACGTTCGGGCCCATCGCCCCCGCACCGCATCACCGGCACCGACCGCAGGCTGACGGCGACCCCAACTATCAAAACGGGCCCGGCAATGAACGCCCGCACGATCAGGTCGTTTAATCGTCACAGAAGAGCGGTCAGGGCAATCATGAGCGAGTGACGTCGACCGAAGCAGCAGCGACCGCCCTACAGGACCATGCCGCGCTTTGGAGCATGGGAGAAGTCCGTGCGAGCGACGTCGTCAATGCCGCCTGTGACGCGCTCGTCGCCGGACTCGACACCCCCGCCCTTCGACTCCTCGCCGCCTGCACACGCGCCGAGGCGGACTACGACGTCCACGAGTTGCTCCCCGAAGCACTCGGCGAACTCGGCCTCACCTTCTATCCGGTCGCCAGCGATGCAGGCCAGGAAGCCGCTGCCCGAGCCCTGGCACGCTGCATGCTCGCCGGCGAGCTGACACCTCGGGAGTTCACCTCCCGGATTCACCATCGCTACGGACATGAGCTGCCCCTGACTGAGCGGCTCGCCGAACTCGATGACGAGTACGACACCATCGACTACGGCGACAGAACAGTGGACCAGGTCAATGCCGAGGTCACGGCCGAAGCCCGCCGCCTCGCAGTCCACCCCCACGTTCCCGCCGAACCCACGGACACGCCCAGTTGACGCACACGGTCGACCCGCGAGTGCAGGACAGTCAGTCGAGCCACTGCTTCCATCGGGCACGGGGCGGATCGCAGCGGCCTTCGCGCATCGAGCTGCACCTGTCTGTGGTGGACGAAGTACCGGGGAAGACGCGGCCCGTGCAAACACGCGCTCGACTCACTCGTCATGCCGCGGATCGTGCCACGCGCCACTGACAGCGCAGCGACCTGTCCAGGCCACCGCTGCCGACCCGTTGTGCTGTGCCTTGCCGCAGATGTCCACGCCGATGTGCCCCCTCGGGCGCTCCGTACGGAGCACGGCGCGGGCGGCCGCGAGGATCTCCTCGTCCGTCTCCACCCCGGAGCCGGTCAGCACCTGGAGCAACCGGGTCCGCCACACGTCGGGGTCCGTCTCGTACGCGTCCAGCACCCGTAGGCCGTAGCCGCCACCCGCACCCTTGCCGCCGCCCCCACCCTGGCCACCGGCCTCGACCAGCCTCCGGCGGACCGCCTCTCTCAGCCCGGCGTAGAGGTCGTGGACGACTCCGTGGGCCGAGCCCGTGAGTCCGGCCGCCGCCCCTGTCGCGAACGCGGTGGCCACCAACTCCACTTCGGTCACTGGAACTCCCCCTTCAATTGTGCGAGTTGTGCGATGTCATGTCCGTCACCATGGCCGGAGGTGCTGCAATGCTGATGAAATTCCGATGATGTAGCGGGAGCGGAGGCTTCGGATGGGCGGCGGGTCTCCCCAGCGGCTTCGGATGGAGGTGCTCGGGCCGTTACAGGCCTGGCGGGACGGAACACCACTGGACCTCGGACCCCTGAAGCGCCAGGCCGTGCTTGCCGCGCTGCTGCTGCGCCCGGACACCGTGGTGAGCCATGACCAACTGCTCGACGGGGTGTGGGGATCGGAGGAACCCGCATCCGGTCACAAGGTGCTGGCCAGTCATGTCAACCCACTGCGCAGGTCGCTCGACCCGGAAGGCACCCGACCCGCGGAATCGGTGATCCGCAGCGGCAAGGGCTGGTACCGCTTCGCCGTCGAGGACGTACGGATCGATACGGCGGATCTGACCGAGCGGGGCGACGAGGCGCTGCGCACCAGGGCATCCGGCGATCTGGCCACCGCGACGGACCAGTTGTCCGCGGCGCTCGCGCTGTTCCGCGGAGAGCCCTTGGCCAACCTGCCGGGACCGTTCGCACGGAACGAGCGGCAGCGGCTGCTGGAGCGCCGACGGACGCTCCGGCTGACGAGTGTCGAATGCCTGGTACTGCTCGGCCGGTTCAGCGAGGCCCTGGGCGACCTTGCGGCCCCTTCCTCGTCCCCGTCCGATGCGTTCGACGAGTCGCTGCTGGCGCTGCGCATGCGGGCCCTGTACGGCTGCGAACGTCAAGGGGACGCGCTCAACGCCTATCAGGAGATGCGCGTACGACTGCGGGACGAACTCGGAGTGGATCCCGGTGAGGAGCTCCGCCGGGTGTACGAAGCGGTGCTGCGTCAGGACGACGCCTACCTCCTGCGTCCGGCAACTCCTCCCGCACAGCCGCTCTCCCGGCGCATCCGAAACGATCCCGCGGCGGACGCGCCGATACGGCAAGCGGCCGCGCCGATACGGCCAGGAGCCGCGCCGCTACGGCCGGAGGCACCCGGGCAGCAGTCCGGTCACCTGCCCGGTCACCTGTCCGGTCACCTGCCCGGTCACCTGCCCGGTCACCTGCCCGGTCACCTGTCCGGTCACCTGTCCGCTCGCCCGCCACGCGACAGCGCTCTGTCCTCGCCGGCCGAGTTGCCGCACGACGCCCCGGGATTCGCCGGCCGCACCGGCGAACTCGCCCGACTGCACGCGCTGCTTCCGCCCGAGCAGGGCCAGGGGCCGACGAACACCGTGGTCATATCCGCCATCGGCGGCGCCGCCGGCATCGGCAAGACGGCGCTGGCGGTGCACTGGGCACACCAGGTGCAAGGCCGCTTCCCGGACGGCCAGCTGTACGTGAACCTGCACGGCTTCGACCACGACCGGCAGCCGCTCGAGCCCGGCGAGGCTCTCGCGCTGCTGCTGCGGAGTCTGCGGAGCGCGGCGTCGGAGATTCCCTCGAATCACGAGGCCCAAGGCCGCTTGTACCGGACCCTGCTGGCCGGCCGACGCGTCCTCGTTCTGCTGGACAACGCGGCTTCGGCGGAGCAGGTCCGGCCACTCCTCCCGGGCAGTCCGTCCTGCTGCGTCGTCGTCACCAGCCGCAACCGGCTCGGCGATCTCGTGGCCCGCGACGGGGCACACGCCCTGCCGTTGGATCTCCTCCTTCCGGCCGAGGCCCGCGCACTGCTGAGCGAGGCACTCGGCGCGGACCGGCTCTCCGCCGAACCGCTCGCGGTCGACGAACTGATCCGGCTGTGCGGCAGCCTGCCGCTGGCCCTGCGCGTGGCCGCCGCCCGGCTGGCGGGCGATCCGGGGCTGCGCCTGGCCGATCTGGTGAGCGAGTTGTCCGAGGGCAAGCGGCTGGAGGCGCTGGAGCCGGACGATGACGACAACTCCCCCTTGCGGACGGCTTTTTCCGCGTCGTACCGCGTTCTGGCGCCTGCCGCACGCCGGCTCTTCCGCCTGCTCGGCCTGTTCCCCGGACCGGAGTTCACCGCCGAAGTCCCCTCAGCCCTCCTGGACATACCGCTTCAGCAGGCCCGGCGCCTGCTCAGTGGCTTGGCCGCCACCCACCTGATCGAACCGGTGACAGCGGGCCGATACCGGTTCCACGATCTCCTTCGCGAGTACGCGCAGGAGTGTGCGCGGCTGGAGGAGAGCGCGGAGGACCGCGAGGCCGCGTTGAAACGCGTCCTGCTCTGGTACACGCACGCCGCTCGCGCCGCCGCGGGGACCTGGCTCCTCCCGGAGCTGCCCGGCGACTTCGGCCCCGGTGATCACCCGGGCCTGCCGTCCGCCGCCGGAGCCGGACAGTGGCTGGCGGCGGAGCGGGCCAATCTGCTCGCCGTCAGCGACCATGCCGCCCGCCACGGTCCCCGCCCCGTCGCCTGGCATCTGACCTCAGCGCTGTTCGGCTACTTCTGGCTTCACCTGCCGCGGTCGACGTGGCAGGCCACCGCACAGACGGCACTGGAAGCGGCCATGGCCGAGGGCGACCTGTTCGGCCAGGCAGCCATGCACATCAGCCTTGGAGTGATCCAGTGGGACTGGGGTCATCCCCGGCAGGCTACGGCTCACACCACGCGCGTACTGGACATCAGTCGGGAGCTCGGTTGGCGAACGGGGGAGGCCGCGGCTCTCGGCGTCGGAGGCTTCGTCGCGTGGAGCATCGCGCGCCTCGACAGTGCGCACGAGCACATGACCACCGGCCTGCGGATCACCCGTGACGTCGGGAATCGTCACGTCGAAGCGTTCGGGTTGCTCGGCCTCGGAATGGTCTGCCGCGATCTGGGCCGGCTGCGCGAGGCCGCCGCTCACCTCGAACTGGCCATCAGCCGCAGTGCGGAGCTCAGTTGGTGGGACGACAGCCCGGCTCTGCAGACGCTGGGTTGGGTGTACTGGGAACTCGGCCGTCTCGACGACGGCCTTGCCGTCCTCGGCCCCTGGGTGGCCCCCGACGGGAGACGCGGATACCGCAACGCCCGCGCCATGATGGTCGGCGCCGTCGCGAGGATCAATATCGAACTCGGCCGCCACGACGAGGGACTGGAGCAGGCCGAGCGTGCGTTTGCCCTGCTCAAGGACACGGGACGGCCCTGGATTCAGTCCGGCATCCTCACCACGCTCGCGGCGGCCCACCGAAGTCTCGCCCACTTCGACCGATCCCTCGAGGCCGGCACGCAAGCCCTCGCCCTGGCCCGGAAGGCGAGATTCGGGCGGGCGGAGGCGGACAGCCTCCTGGGACTGTCCCTCACGCACCGGCAGCAGGGCCACCACGACGAGGCCCGCAACCACGCCGAACAGGCGCTGAGCCTGGCACGTGAGTACGGCTTCCGAGTGGTGGAGGGACAGGCCCTGACCGTCCTGTGCGGCACGGCGGAGTCTGAGTCGGCGCATGCCACAGCCGTCGCCCTCGGCCGGGAGGCGCTGGCCGTACACCGTGAGACCGGCCACCGACTCGGCGAAGCCCGCACCCTCGTGGCACTCGCCCGCGCCCTCCGGATGACCGACGACGACACCGACGACGCTGCCGCTGAACCCATGAGGCGGCAAGCGTGGGACATCTTCTCGGATGTGGGTGTGCCCGACGACGACAACGCCTCCTTCAGCTCAGCTTCAAGGACCCCAAGACCGGCGAGACCCTGAAGTCGTCGCCGGCCAGTGGGACCCCACGACGGTCGCGCCCCTGACCGACGACAACCTGTGGATCGTCGTGTAAGGGCGGCACCGGAAGTGGCTGCACCTGCGGAAGTGATCCGGAAAGTCTTCGAATGTTTCGACAAGCCGACCGGGGACAATTGACCTTGAGAACGAAACTCTCAACGGTCAACCTCGGTTGGCTTCGTCATGTACAGCTGTGACCAGGTAAGACGCCTCCCCGGGAAGCCAGAAACTCGCCGAATGTTTCGCGATCACTGTCGAAACAGTTGACAGTTGACGTGCCCAGACCAACACTCACGCACATGAATGACGCACCCGCACGTGCACACACGAGGAACACGAGGAACACGAGGAACACGACGAAGCGCAAACGCGACCGCATCCGCGACCGCTTCCGGCTGCTCATCAGCAGCGCCTGCGCCACAGTGCTGGTCGCCGTGGCCGCGATGGCCATGCCCGGCACCGCCCACGCCGACACGGTCGTCACCACGAACCAGACCGGCACCAACAACGGCTACTACTACTCGTTCTGGACCGACGCCCCGGGCACGGTCTCCATGAACCTGGCCGCCGGGGGCAACTACAGCACCTCCTGGAGCAACACCGGGAACTTCGTCGCCGGCAAGGGCTGGAGCAACGGCGGACGCCGGAGCGTGACCTACTCGGGCACCTTCAACCCGTCCGGCAACGCCTACCTGGCCCTCTACGGGTGGACGTCGAATCCGCTCGTGGAGTACTACATCGTCGACAACTGGGGCACGTACCGGCCCACGGGAACGCCCATGGGCACCGTCACCACCGACGGCGGTACGTACGACATCTACAAGACGACGCGGTACAACGCCCCGTCCGTCGAAGGCACTCGCACCTTCGACCAGTACTGGAGCGTCCGGCAGTCGAAGAGGACAGGTGGAACCATCACCACCGGCAACCACTTCGACGCCTGGGCCCGCGCCGGAATGACCCTCGGCAGCTTCAACTACTACATGATCATGGCGACCGAGGGTTACCAGAGCAGCGGCAACTCCAACATCACGGTGGGCGGCACCACCGGCGGTGGCACCCCCGGCGGCGGCTCCGGCAGCGGCTGTACGGCGACCCTGTCCGCGGGCCAGCAGTGGAGCGACCGGTACAACCTCAACGTCTCGGTCTCCGGCTCCAGCAACTGGACCGTGACGATGAACGTCCCGTCCCCGGCGAAGGTCCTCTCCACCTGGAACACCAGCGCCAGCTACCCCAGCGCCCAGGTGCTGAGCGCGAAACCCAACGGCAGCGGCAACAACTTCGGCGTCACCATCCAGCCCAACGGCAACTGGACCTGGCCCACGGTCTCCTGCACCCCGAGCTGACCCCCGAATCCCAGGCTGGAGGACCACTCCGCATGAGAATCCGTACGCGAACCAGACCACATCTCTCGTTACGCTCCCTGGTCACGGGACTGGCCGTCGCCGCGATGGCCGCCGCGAGCACCCTCACCGCCACCACCGCCGGCGCCGCCCCGGCGCAGGCCGCCGCCTGCAACGGGTACGTCGGGCTGACCTTCGACGACGGCCCGTCCGGCAACACGACGAACCTGCTCAACGCCCTCAAGCAGAACGGGCTGCGGGCCACGATGTTCAACCAGGGCCAGTACGCCGCCGCCAACCCGGCCCAGGTGCGGGCCCAGGTCGACGCCGGCATGTGGGTGGCCAACCACAGCTACACCCACCCGCATCTGACCCAGCTCAGCCAGGCGCAGATCGACTCGGAGATCTCCCGGACCCAGCAGGCCATCGCGAACGCGGGCGGCGGCACGCCGAAGCTGTTCCGGCCGCCGTACGGCGAGACCAACGCGACGGTGAAGTCGGTCGCGGCCAGGTACGGCCTGACCGAGATCATCTGGGATGTCGACTCGCAGGACTGGAACGGCGCAAGTACCGACGCGATCGTGCAGGCCGCCGGCCGGCTCACCAACGGCCAGAACATCCTCCTGCACGATTGGTCCGCCAACACGCTCGCCGCGATCCCGCGTATCGCGCAGGGGCTGACCAGTCGCGGCCTGTGCGCCGGCATGATCTCGCCGCAGACCGGCCGCGCCGTGGCCCCCGACGGTGGCGCCCCCGGCGGCGGGTGCACCGCGACCCTGTCCGCGGGCCAGCAGTGGAGCGACCGGTACAACCTCAACGTCGCCGTCTCCGGCTCCAGCAACTGGACCGTGACGATGAACGTGCCCTCCCCGGCGAAGGTCCTCTCCACCTGGAACACCAGCGCCAGCTACCCCAGCGCCCAAGTACTGACCGCGAAACCCAACGGCAACGGCAACAACTTCGGCGTCACCATCCAGCCCAACGGCAACTGGACCTGGCCCACGGTCTCCTGCACCGCGAGCTGACATCACCCCCTCCCAGTGGCGCGGCAGCCCATCGGCTGCCGCGCCACATCGCTTCCGAAAATTCCCGCCGCACATATTGTCAACAATTTCGTCAGCGGTTAGCTTTGCGGCCGTGCCACCGCTACCGCTGCTCGAAGAGGGACAGTGATGATCATCGACTGCCACGGTCACTACACGACCGCCCCGCCGGCGCTGGAAGCATGGCGCAATCAGCAGATCGACGGGCTCACGGACCCCGCGGTCGCCCCCGCTCGCGCCGATCTGCGCATCAGCGACGACGAACTGCGCGAGACCATCGAGCCGAACCAGTTGCGGCTGATGGACGAACGTGGCATCGACGTGACGATCTTCTCGCCCCGCGCCTCGTTCATGGCACACCACATCGGGGACTTCGCGACCTCCTCCGAGTGGGCGGCCATCTGCAACGAGCTCTGCTTCCGCGTCAGCGCCCTCTACCCGGAGCGCTTCGTCCCCGCAGCGATGCTCCCGCAGTCACCCGGCGTCGACCCCGCCACCTGCGTACCGGAACTCACCCGCTGCGTGGAGGAGTACGGCGCCGTCGCGCTGAACCTCAACCCCGACCCTTCGGGCGGTCACTGGACCTCCCCGCCGCTCACCGACCGGTCCTGGTACCCCGTCTACGAGAAGATGGTGGAGTACGACGTCCCGGCGATGGTCCACGTCAGCACGAGCGTCAACCCCGCCTTCCACACCACCGGCGCACACTACCTCAACGCCGACACCACGGCGTTCATGCAGCTCGTCCAGGGTGACCTGTTCGCGGACTTCCCCACGCTGCGCCTGATCATCCCGCACGGCGGCGGCGCCGTTCCGTACCACTGGGGCCGTTTCCGCGGCCTGGCGATGGCGCTCGGGAAGCCGCCGCTGGAAGAACACGTCCTGAACAACGTCTTCTTCGACACCTGCGTCTACCACCAGCCGGGTTCGGACCTCCTCTTCGACGTCATCCCCACCCGGAACATCCTCTTCGCCTCGGAGATGATCGGCGCCGTCCGCTCCGTCGACCCGTGCACCGGCCACCACTTCGACGACACCCGCCGCTACGCCGAGGCCGCCAAGCTGCCCGCCGCCGATCTGGCCGCCATCCAGGAACACAACGCCCGTGCCGTATACCCCCGGCTGGACACCCTGCTGAAGCGCCAGGGCCGGTGAGTCACATGAGCACTCCCACTCCCACTCCCAAGACCCCCGGCTGGCTGGACTGGTACCACAACCCGTCCGTGCCGACCTTCCGGCTCCCGCCGGGAACTGTCGACGCCCACTGCCATGTCTTCGGCCCGCAGGCCGAGTTCCCCTTCGCACCGGAACGGAAGTACACGCCCTGCGACGGCGGCAAGGCCGAACTGTTCGCGCTGCGCGACCACTTGGGCATCGCCCGCAACGTCATCGTGCAGGCCACCTGCCACGGCGCGGACAACACCGCGATGGTCGACGCCGTACGGGCGTCCGGCGGCAGGGCGCGCGGCATCGCGACCGTCCGTCCGGACATCACCGAGAGCGAGCTGCTCGGCCTCGACGCGGCGGGCGTACGCGGAGTGCGCTTCAACTTCGTACGGCGGCTGGTCGACGCCTCCCCGGCGGACGACCTGCGCGCGATCGCGCGGAAGGTCGCCCCGCTCGGCTGGCACATCGTCCTCTACTTCGAGAGCGCCGACCTGCCCGAACTGGAGGGCTTCTTCGCCTCGTTGCCCACCCCGCTGGTGGTCGACCACATGGGGCGACCGGATGTGGCCCAGCCGGTGGACGGGCCGGAGTTCACCCGGTTCCTGCGCTTCATCGACGCGGGCGACGTCTGGGTGAAGGTGACCTGCCCCGAGCGCCTCAGCGTCACCGGCCCCGCCGCCCTAGACGGTGAGCGGCACGCCTACACCGATGTCGTCCCCTTCGGCCGCCGCGTCGTGGCGGAGTTCCCCGACCGGGTGCTGTGGGGCACCGACTGGCCCCACCCCAACCTCACCGGCCACATGCCCGACGACGGCCTCCTGGTCGACTACGTCCCACAGGTGGCGGTCACCGCCGAGCAGCAGCGCAAGCTGCTCGTCGACAACCCCATGAGCCTGTACTGGCCCGGCGAAGCCGTCTGACCCTTCCCCACCCCCCACGTCCCCCTCCCCACTCCCCGCTTCGACAAGGGCACTCGCATGCACCATGCCAACGCGCTGAACCGGCTGGACAGACTGCCGATCTCCCGGTTCCACAAGACCACTTTGCTCGCCGTCGCCTTCGCCTACTTCTTCGAGTTCGCGGACATCAACAGCTTCGCCACCACCGCCCCGAAACTGATCGACCTGTGGGGTGTGACGGTCGACCAGGTCGCCTACGTCACCTCGCTGTCCTTCGTCGGCATGTTCATCGGGTCGATCGCCGCCGGGGCCGTCGCCGACCGGTGGGGCCGCAAGCGGGCGCTGCTGTGGACGACGCTGTGGTTCGGCCTGTTCTCGTTCGCGGCCGTGTTCTCCTGGGACATCGTGTCCCAGGGCGTGTTCCGCGTCCTGACCTCGGCGGGGCTGTCCGCGATGACCGTCGTCGCGGTCGTCTACGTCAGCGAGCTGTACCCGTCCAAGGTCCGCGGCAAGTACCAGGCCTACGCCATCGTCATCGGCATCTGCGGCACACCGGCCACCAACCTCATCGCCAGCTTCGTCGTACCGCTCAACGACTGGTCGTGGCGGCTGGTCTACCTCTGGGGTTCCCTGGGCATCCTGCTCGTCCTGTTCACCCGGCATCTCAAGGAGTCGCCCCGCTGGCACGAGAGCAGGGGAGACCACGCGAAGGCGGACGCGATCCTGCGGGAGATAGAGACCCGCGTCGCCGCGGAGAAGGGCCCCCTTCCCGAGCCTGCGCCCCCGGTCGAAGAAGCCCCGTTGAGCAAGGCACCCCTGCGCCTGCTCCTCCAGAAGAAGTACCTGTACCCGACCCTGCTCCTCACCGTGCTGTGGGTGACCCAGACCATCGGCTTCTTCGGCTACTCGAGCTGGGCGCCCACCCTGCTGGCCAAGGAGGGATTCAGCGTCGAGAAGTCGGTCTTCTACCTCGCTCTCACCACGGTCGGCGCCCCGCTCGGCTCCTTCCTGGCGTCCCTGGTCACCGACCGCTTCGAACGCAAGTGGTGCCTGGTCGCCTTCGGTTCGGTGATCGCGCTGTGCGGCCTGTTCTACGGGCTCACCTTCGACCCGGTCTTCATCGTCGTGTTCGGCTTCCTGGTGAACCTCTTCGAGCGCGGCTACACGGCCCTCGCCTACGCCTACTCCCCCGAGCTCTTCGACACCCGCGGCCGCTCCCTGGGCACGAGCATCCCCTACGGCCTGGGCCGCCTGTCGAACGCCGCCGGCCCGCTGATCGTCGCGGCCCTCTACAACAGCAGCGGCTACCGGAGCGTCTTCTACTTCATCGCCGGCGCCTGGCTGGTCGGCGCGATCGCCCTCGCCGTCTTCGGCCCCAGGACCCGCGCGGCGGCGCAGTCGACGCCGGGACGGCAACGTCCAGTTGCCGTTGATCCGGCACGGAGTGTGTGACGAGGCGGGCCGACGCCCCGCCACCCGACCGGTATCCCGACGGTATCCGGACCGTATTCCCCCCTCTCGCCCGCCGTTAAGCTGGCCGAATGGCCAAGGACACAGGCGAGCGGATGGGCGTCGTCACCGCACTCGTGCGGTCGGCGTTTCTCGTCAATGCCGTGTACGCCGACTCGAGCCGGGCGTATGGACTGACCCCGCAGCAGGGGCAGTTGCTGTGTGTGCTGATGCCCCAGCCGTACGGGATGAGCGAGCTCGGGGAGATGCTCGGGCTCGCCAAGTCGAGCCTGACCGGGCTGGTGGACCGGACCGCCCAGCGGGGGCTGGTGCGGCGGGAGCCCGACCCCCGGGACCGGCGGGCCGTGCGGGTGGGACTCACGAAGGACGGCGCGGAGATCGCCGAGGAGTTCTACGCCGAGACCTGCCGGCGTGTCGAGGCACTGCCCTCGGGGCTGAGCACCACCGAGCGGGAGAGGCTCACCGCGCTCCTCTCCCGCGTCGTGCTGGACAACAAGGTGCCCGAGGTGTTCACGGACCCGGACGTCAGTCCGTAGCCCCGGGCCGGCCGAAGAGTTCCTCGAAGCGGCCGATGCCCAGGTCAGCACCCTTGTACTGCGCCACCACCTGCGCCGGGACGACAGTCGGGACACCGGGCTCGTCCGGCGACGGGAACTGGCCGACGCCCCCTTCCGGCCCCAGCGGAAGCAGTACCGAGGGCACCGGGGACGGCCGGTGGACGGCGTTCTGCCGCTCGCCGCGCACCTGCGCGAGGATGTTCTCAGCGACTACCGCGGCGTGCTGTGTCGCGTACAAGGCCATTTTCGCCTCCGCGAGGTCGGTGAGGTCCCCCAGGGCGTAGACGTGCTCGTGACCCTGGACGGTGAGCCGCTCGGTCACCGGGACCCGGCCCTGCGGTGTACGGGTCGTGATGCGGCCGTCGGCCAGGTAGTCGCCGTTGGCGCGTACGCCGTGGCAGCGGAACCAGATGTCGGCCGAGATCTCGTCCCCGGCCGTCGTACCCACCGTGAACGTCTTCGCCCGCCCCGGCTCACCCGGCGGCTGCTCGGCGAGCCCCACACCCAGCCGTAACTCCACGCCCAGACCCGCGAGTTGACCGTGCAGGTCCGCGCGCAGTTCGGGCTCGAATCCCGGCAGCAGTTCGGTCGCCGGGTCCACGACCACCACCGTCTTCTCCGGCCACACCGCCTTGATCTCACCGGCCAGCTCCAGCCCCACCGGGCCCGCGCCCGTCACCAACACCCGCTCGGCGCCCGCCAGTTCGTCGTGGGTGGCACGCAGCCGGGCCAGCGCCTCGCTCGCGTCGTCCGCGTCCGCCTTGGCGGGGAAGGGGTACCCGGAACCGGTGGCGAGGACCAGGTAGTCGGCCGCGATACGGCGACCGTCCGCCAGGGTCACGCCGTCCGGATCCGCGGACGCCACCCGCTGCCGCACCACCTCTCCCCGGGCCAGCAGACGGTCGTAGGGGAAGAAGATGTTCTCCGCCCAGTCCGGCCGCACCAGCGCCCGCAGCGAGCCGGCCGCGTGCTCGAAGGCGTCCTTCGGCTCGACGAGCACGACGTCCGTCTCGGCATCCAGCGCCTTGGCGACCGCGGCGCCGCCGTATCCCCCGCCGACCACCACGACGGTGCGTCCTGTTGTGGCGCGTGTCATGAAGCCCTCAACTCCCCACCCAGTAATTCATTCATTCGCGCAGCGCATTCATTCGCGCGTTCATTCGCTCCACGAACAATATTAGTTCGCAGTACGAACTTCAATGATGGAGTTCACTCGAAGTCCCCGCGCCAGGCCCAGCGTCACCGCGATCGACGCCGCCGCCATCACCGTCATCCCGGTGGCCGGTGAGGTCAGTTGGGCCACCGCACCCGCCAAGGAGGCGCCGACGCCCTGGAGGGTGAGCATCCCGGCGGAGTGCAATCCCAGGGCGTGGCCCGCCAGTTCGCCCGGGACGAGGGCCATCAGGCGCTCCTGCTGGACCAGGCTCGCGCCGAAGCCGACACTCGCCACGGCGGCGCCGGCCGCGGCGAGCGGAAGCGGCGGGCCCAGCGCGAAGAACAGATACGGCGCGGCCAGCAGCAGAAGCAACGGCACCCCCAGCCGGGACCGCAGCGCGGGCGGCACGAGCCGGCCCACGGTCACATCGCCGACGAACATCCCGAACGCCGCACAGGCGAACAGCGTGCCGGCCGCGTGCGGGGCGTAGGAGACGTAGAGCGATTCACAGCCGACGACCAGGCCGTTCGGAATCCACAGGGCCAGATAGAGGTGGCGGCGGGGACGGGAGGACCACAGCAGGGCGTTGGTGCGCCAGGTCGCCGCCACCGAGGGCCGGCCCGAGGTTCGCGGCGGGCGGCGGGTCAGGCCCAGGCGGATCCCGAGGGCGGCCAGCGCGTACAGCGCCGCCGCCAGCAGGAGGCAGGTGCGGGGCGAGAGGACGGCCAGCAGGACGCCGCCCGCCGCGAAGCCGGTGATCTGCGTGATCCCGTTCATCATGTTGAACACCGAACGCCCCAGCAGATACCCGCCCTTGCCTTCCTTGGCGAGGATCTCGTTCAGCAGACCCCAGCGGACTCCCCCGCCCAGCGAGGCGATCAGGCCCTGGACGAGTACGACGGCGAAGACGGCCGGCAGCGGCAGGCCGGGCAGAGCGATGAGCGCCGTACCGGCCGCGAAGGCGAGGGAGATGCCCGCCATCGTCGCTCTCGGGGGCAGACGGTCCGCCCCGGAGAGGAAGAAGGTCGCGCCCAGCACCTGGGCCAGCGACGGCCCGAACATGCTCACCGCGGACAGCAGCGGCGACTCGGTCGCCCGGTACACCAGGGTGCCGAGCGCCAGGGCGCTCACCGTCTGGGCGGCGACATGGAGGGAGGAGGAGAGAAAGAGCGGGGTGAACTCCGGTGTACGGAAGAGGTGTTGGTAGCTGCGCATGCGCGGAGTCTGGGGCGCCCAGGGAACGATGGTTACTGTTTCGCACAGAGGCGAAAGGTCGGAGGCGGCGGCGCATGGGCTGGTGGCAGGTCAACACCGACACGCTCGCCGCCAGCCGGTTCGTCCTCTCCCCTCTGGCCGAGACCTTCGCGAGCCTGCAGCTGCTGCACGCGAGCGTGCCCGCACACCCCGGCGAACACGCCTGGCTACAGCGGCACTTGCCCGGCTACCGGGCCCGCCTGGCCGCCGACCCGGTGACCGCGCTGCTCGTGCGCGCCGGGCTCGGCCGGGACTGGATCGCCGACTTCCTCACGCCCACCCCGAGGGCCCGGGAGACCTTCGAGGAGGGCGTGGAGAGGGTGCGGGCGGCCCGCCCCGACGAAGCCCGCGCGCACCTACGGCTTTCCCTCGCCGGCCCGCTCCCCGCCGAGCTGGACCGCGACGACCTCCCCGAGCGCGCGGCCGGCCTCCTGGAGTACGTCTGGACCGAGACCGTACGGCCCGACTGGCACCGGCACCGGCGGGTCCTGGAGGCGGACGTGGTCGCCCGGACCGCGCGGGTGAGCCAGGGCGGCTGGGCGGCGATGCTGGACTCACTGCGCCCGGGCCGGACCCGCTGGCTCGGCGGCAACCGGCTCCAGGTGAACCTGCACGAGTACCCGCCCCGCGAGATCTCCGGCGCCGAGCTCGTCTTCGTACCGGTCACTCCCCAGGCCGGCTGGGTGTCCTGGGAGGAGCCCAGCCGGTACGCGGTCGTCTACGCCTGCGCGGGCGCGCTCGCCGACCCGGGCGGGCGGACCGTGCCCGCGAGCCTCGGCGCGCTGCTCGGGCCCGCACGGGCCGGTGTGCTCGTCCTCCTCGGCTCCCCGCTGAGCACCAGCCAACTGGTCGCCGTGACCGGGCAGGGCCTCGGATCGGTCGGACGGCACCTGAAGGTGCTGCTGGACGCGGGGCTGGTGGAACGGCGGCGGGCGGGCAGGTCGGTCCTGTACTCGCGGACGGCCGCGGGCGAGGTCCTCGTGAAGGCGGCGGGAGTGACCGCAGCGGAGTGACCGGAGCGTCGGGGTCCGGTCGGTTGCCCGACAACTCGCGGAGTTAGCATCCGAACATGACGACGAATGCAGACAGCAGCGGTATTTCTCCCCTCGACACCGAGATCGGCGCCCTCAAGGGCGGTTCCGCGGACCTCTCGCAGTACGCCGGCCAGGCCGTGCTCGTGGTGAACGTGGCCTCCAAGTGCGGGCTGACCCCGCAGTACACCGGCCTCGAGCGGCTGCACGAGCAGTACGCCGAGCGCGGCTTCACCGTCCTCGGGGTGCCCTGCAACCAGTTCATGGGGCAGGAGCCCGGCAGCGCCGACGAGATCGCCGAGTTCTGCTCGGCGACGTACGGCGTGACCTTCCCGATGACCGAGAAGGTCGAGGTCAACGGCGAGGGCCGGCACCCGCTCTACGCGAGCCTGGTCGGCTTCGCCGACGCCGAGGGCCACACCGGTGACATCCGCTGGAACTTCGAGAAGTTCCTGATCGGCCGCGACGGCAAGGTCGTAGCCCGCTTCTCACCGCAGACCGAGCCGGAGGCGGCGGAGCTGGTCGCCGCCGTGGAGGCGCAGCTGGCCGGTTGACCTTCCCCCTGGGGCAGGGCTCTGATTTCTGCGTCCGGGCACAAGCCGAGCCCTCTCGGCAAGGACGGCGAACTGGTCGAGAGGGCTCTTGTCGTGCTGCTTGTGCAGTTGTTGTCCGTGATGCACTCGGCTATGGCTTGACCGAGGCCACGAAGGCGTTCCAGGCGTCCGCGGGGAACCTCACCTTGATTCCGTCGGGGCCGACCTTGGTGTCCCCCACGTCCAGCGACGCCTCGTTGGTCGACCTGACCATCACGCAGGCACCGTTGTTGTTCGTGTAGGAGGACGTCAGCCACGTTTCCGTGGCACCCAGGCGAATTGGCATGTTTGCTCCGTTAGGGGAGTAGCGCTGTTCGATTTCCGCCAACCTTTACTGATCGTTGGCGTGATCGACGCTACTCGCCGACTTCCCCTTTCGGAGCAGCCGTTCACTCGTCCGGATGGCATATTCCAGGTGAGTCTTCCAGGCAGGCCAGGCCGGGGTGTAGGATCCGGCCCTTTCTGTCGAAGGCGTCAACGGAGGGGCTCGACGGAGGGGCTCAACGGAGGGACTCCCGGGCGTACTCCTTCGCCACGTCCTCGATCAGCTGGCGCGACTGGTCCACGTTCAGCGCCTGGGCGCGCAGGTGCTCGTACATCACCGTGTACTTCTGCACATCTTGCGCCTTTTCCAGGTAGAGGTCACTGGTCACGCCCTCGATGTACACCACGCTCGAGTCTGCCGCGTCGGCGAACTCCAGGATCGAGTACTGGCCGTTGATGCCGGGATGCGCGCCGACCTCGAACGGCAGCACCTGCACGGTGATGTGCGGCCGCTGGGACACCTCGGCCAGGTACTCCAGCTGTTCGCGCATCACCTGCCGGCTGCCCACGATCCGGCGCAAAGACGCCTCGTCCAGCACCACCCACAGCCGCAGCGGATCCCGTTCGGCGACGATACGATCCTGCCGCCGCAGCCGGACCTCGGCGCGTTTGTCGATCTCCGTGTCCGAAGTCTCCGGCGAGCCGCCTCTGATGATGGCCTCGGCGTAGGCGCGGGTCTGCAACAGCCCGGTGATGATCTGGGGCTCGTAGACGCGCAGCGACTCGGCATCGGTCTCCAGGCCGATGTACACGCTGTACGGGATGTCCCCGAACGCGTGCCACCAGCCCTGTTGCCGCGAGTCCTTGGCCATCTGCATCAGCGAGTCGACGATCCGCTGGTCGTCGACCTCGTAGACCCCGCACAGATCGCGGACGTCACGCTGGCTGATGCTGCGCCGGCCGTTCTCCAGCCGGCTGATCTTCGACTGCGACACGAGCAGTCGTTCCGCCACTTCCTCGGCCGTCATGCCCTTGATCTCGCGGAGCCGGCGCAGCTCTTGGCCCAGCCGGCGTCGCCTGACGGTGGGATTGACATTGGACGCCACGGGACGTGCACCTCCGGCTGCGTGCCTCAGAATTGCCACTTTGCGTATCTGCTGTTGAGCAGACTGCCACCAAGGTGCTCACTACCGCTGGGAAACGGGGGATATGCGCCACGCGCATGCGGGTTGAAGAGTTTCCGGCCACGGGCCCCGTACGGAGCCGGACATACGGCCGCGCGGGGCGACGGAACCATATCGTCCTGGGACGTACGGTTCCGCCACCCCGCGCGGACCAGCGGCTCCCGTACCGGGTCTTGGGGACTGCGGTGCGGCGCTCGGTGAAGCGGGTCGTGCTGTCGTACCGCTGGTGCGGTGCCCCGCCGTGGGACTGCGGCTCAGTGGGCCACGGCGCGCGCCATGGATCCGCGGCGCGGTTGCATCGGAACGCCGCGTGCGGGTTCCGGTGCGGGCTGCCTGACTCCTGGGCCGGTGGCGGCCTGACGGCCGACCGGTGGTGCCGGGCTGCGTCGCGGCTGGGCCGCCACGCCGTTCTGAACGTCCATCACGGCATGCGCCACGAGGCCGCCCATCGGGTCGTGCCTGATCAGGTCCCGCAGCCGGGATCGGGACGAGCGTCCCTCGTTCCCCGGATACAGGTGTTTGCCGAGGCCGACCGCGTGCGCCAGGGCGGCGAGCGCCGCGGTCCGCGGGTCCGGCGGTACGCCGGTGCGGATCGCGGAGTCCAGCCGGGCCCTGATCTCCCGGCTGATCTCGTTGTCGGTCGCCTGATAGCGAGTCGTCGGCAACACCCCGCACATCTGTCCCGCCACGGCATGCACCATGCCGCACCGCTCCAGATGCGAGAGGTAGGTCTGGCGCAGCCCCAGGCGGGGCCCGCCAATCCAGTTCACCGCACGTACGGGAGCGCCACGCCTTCGCAGCAACTCCAACGCGCAGTCCAATGTTGGATCTCCAGTCGGCCGTGGGACTACCACGGCGATACGATCCCCGTCTGGGGCTATCCGTCCGGCCAGCGCCAGCTCCACTAGCTGCGCTCCGGCCAGACCGAGGTCGAGCGACTGCGGCTGTGCAGTGGTACCCGTGGTCGGGTCCAGTGCCAGCAGCAGAAGCTCTTCCGGAAGTGTTCTGCGGCTCCTGCCCATCCATGCCTCCCCGCGTGGATGAATGACAGGGTGACCCCTCTCACATTGGTCTGTCGAGGGTGCGTGACCTCTTTGTGAGGGAACCAGTAGGTATGTCGTTCTCGTCTACCGCTTGAGTCAACCCCGCACACAGGACACTGGTACATGGTTCGGACACCGCTTCAGAGCGGTGTTCACGGGCGGCGGTTCATGGTTCGGTAGCCGCACGGACGGCGTGTGGCACATGGAGGAGGCATCGGTGGCGGGCGAGTCCCCCGACAGGTCGAAGCAGCACGAGTCGTCGGTAGAACCGACGTCGGGGAGCGCGAGTCCGGTTCCCGAGGCAAGGAGCGAAACGACCGGGAAGGGCGACCCCCGCCTGGCGGTAGCCCGCGAATCGGGCACGAGGTCCCGCGGGGGCGTGGACACGGCGACAAGGACCCTGTCGGTACGCGAACTCGCGGAGGCGGCGGGGAGGCCCGGGGCCGCGCGGGGGGATGCCGGGGAGGGCTCCGGGCGGGCTGACGCCGGGGAGACCGAGGGCTCGGTGCAGGCGGAGGCCGGGACGACGGGAGAGGCCGGGCGGGCTGACGCCGGATCGGGCGCGGACGCGGGGCAGGCTGACACCGCGACGGCCGCAGGCACGCGGCAGGCTGACGCCGGGCGCCCCGGGGACGCGGGACAGTC
>NZ_JBFAIR010000018.1:88840-223113 GCF_040654815.1 Streptomyces sp. NPDC050619
ACCGGGCAGGCTGACACCGGGGAGACCGAGGGCTCGGTGCAGGCGGAGGCCGGGAGCGCGAGGCGGTCCGGGCGGGCCGACGCCGAGGAGGCCGAGGACGCGACGCGGGATGACGCGGAGCGCTCCGGGCAGGCTGACACCGGGGAGACCGAGGGCTCGGTGCAGGCGGAGGCCGGGAGCGCGAGGCGGTCCGGGCGGGCCGACGCCGAGGAGGCCGAGAACGCGACGCAGGCTGATGCGGAGCGCTCCGGGCAAGCTGACACCGGGGCGGGCGCGGACGCGGGGCAGGCTGGCACCGCGACGGCCGCAGGCGCGCGCCAGGCTGACGCCGGGGAGGCCGAGGGCTCGGTGCAGGTGGAGGCCGGGAGCGTGGGGCGGTCCGGACGGGCCGGCACCCGGACGACCGGGGACACCGGGACGACTGACACCGGGAACCCCGAGAGCGCAGCGCGCGCTGACGCGGGGAAGGCCGGAGACGCTACGCGGAGGGACGCGGAGCGCTTCGGGCAGGCTGACGCCGGGAAGACCGCGGACGCGACGAAGCGCAGCCCCAGGAAGGCCGGGGACGGCGCGCAGGCCGACTCTGGGAAGGCCAGGGACGCCGCTCAGGCGGGCGCTGGGGAGCCTGGGGACGGGAAGACCGGCCTCGGGGAGTCCGAGGGCGCGGACACCGGCGACGGAGGGCTCAGGGGCGGCGACACGGGCGCCGGGGCGGAGGTCGGCACGGGGGTCTCCTCCGACGCTGCGGGCTCCGCCGACGAGGCCGCTGCGCCGGGAGACGCCCGGCTGCGGGACGTCGTGGCCGCATGGGTGTCCTCGGCGGACGAGGAGCCGGAGGACGGGCCGAGGGACGCCGTAGAGACGCCGCAGCGCGGTGCCGAGACCGAGGGGGGCGCGGAGGCGGCAGACGCCGACGACGCCGCGGCGGCGGCGACCTCCGACACTGGCACCGCAGGAACCAAGGCCGGGTCCGGGATCCCCGACAAGACAGCCCCGACGGACGACGCCAACGCCGAGCCCACGTCCGGAGCCAAGGCCGGGCCCAAGGCCGATGCCGGTGCTGACTCGGATGCCGAGACCGGGCCCGAGGCGAAGACCGACTCGGACCGGGCCACCGACACCCCCAAGGCGGCCGCGACCGACGCGGACGCAAAGACCCCCGGCACCGCCAAGGCCGCCGCCGATCCGAAGGTCAGCAACGACCCCAGGGTCTCCGGCTCCGGCGCCGCCAGGACCCCCAAGGCAAAGGCCGACCACACCCCCGACAGCCCCGACACCCCCACCGAAAAGCCCCGCGTAGACCAACCCACCGCCGTCTTCAAGGCGCCGCGCCCCTCCGCGCCCGCCGTGGATCAGCCGACGACCATGCTGAAGCTCGGCGACGCGGGCAAGGCGGCCGAGGCCGACAAAAAAGGCAAGCCCGGCACGGCCGACACGGCCGACAAGGCCGATACGGCCGGCAAGCCCAACGCCGAGTCCCCGGCCGAGCGCACCAGCAAGTTCGTCGCGCTCAAGCCGTTGGACGAGCCCTCGACGCGGAAGCCGAAGGCCGACCCCGAGGGCACGTCCGCGATTCCGCAGGTCGGGCCCGAGCGCACGACTCAGCAGCCGTTGCCGCCGAAGCCGCCGCTGGATCTGCTGGCCGAGCTGACGAACACGCCGCCGCCCCCGGACACCCCGGTCCGCACGATCGTCCGCCGGGTCAAGATCTGGACCCCGCTGGTCCTGCTGCTCGCGGTCGTCTTTGCGATCGTGCAGGCCGTGCGCCCGCTGCCGACCCCGTCCCTCGAGCTCACCGCCAAGGACAGCTACTCCTTCGAGGGCAGCAAGCTCGACGTCCCGTGGCCGGCCGACGGACAGGCCGCGCTGGATGTGCAGGGCATCGGCACGTTCGGCTCGTCGGGCGCGCAGAAGCCCGTCCCGATCGCCAGTGTGGCCAAGGTCATGACGGCGTACCTCGTCCTGCGCGACCACCCGCTGAAGAGCGGTGCCGCCGGCCCGAAGATCAAGATCGATCAGGCGGCCCAGGACCAGTCGGACGCCGGCCAGGAGTCGACCGTCAACGTGACCGCCGGTGACTCCATCTCCCAGCGCGAGGCCCTGGAGAGCATCCTGATCGCGTCCGCGAACAACGTGGCACGCCTCCTCGCCCGCTGGGACGCGGGGTCCGAGAAGGCGTTCGTGGCGAAGATGAACGACGCGGCCGACGACCTCGGCATGAGCAACACCACGTACACCGACCCCTCGGGGCTCAACAACACGACCGTCAGCACCGCCGTGGACCAGGTGAAGCTGGCCAAGGCGGCGATGAAGGAGCCCGCCTTCCGGGAGGTCGCCGCGATGATGTCGTACGACGACTACAAGGGCGTCAACCACTCCAACTGGAATCACCTGGTCGGCAGCAACAACGTCGTCGGCATCAAGACCGGCACCACCACCTCGGCGCTCGGCAACCTCGTCTTCGCGGCGAAGAAGGAGGTCGGCGGTGAGACGCGGACCATCGTCGGCGCGGTGGTGCGCCAGCCCGCGGGCGGCCCGGACAACACGATCCTGGGCGCCGCGCTCGACGCGGGCGACAAGCTGATCCGGGCCGCGCAGGGCGCGCTGGAGTCCGCGACGATCCTCAAGAAGGGGGACGTCGTCGGATACGTCGACGACGGCCTCGGCGGGCAGACGCCGGTCGTGACCACGAAGGACGTCACGGCCGTCGGCTGGGAGGGCCTGACCGTCAAGCTGACGTTCGCTGCGAACGACCTGCCGCACACGGCCAAGGCCGGCACCCAGGTGGGCTCGCTCACCGTGGGCGACGGCTCCGGCAGCGCGGTCAAGGTTCCCGTCGCCCTCCAGCGGGACCTCGTCGAACCGGGCTTCTCGGACAAGCTGACACGCCTCGGCTGATCCGGCCCGAAGTACCCGTGAAGTACGAGACGCGCACTCCGCCGACCGAACCGCGCCGGTTCCGGTGGGCGGAGTGCGTGCTAGCGTCACGAATCGGGGCAGTAGCCGCTGACGGGACGCGGTCGCCGAACCGAAGAGAACACGGCCGAGAACGCGCGGAGAACGGAACGCGGCCGAGAATAAAAGACGGGACACCACGGGGAGTGCCTTCAGGTGGCCACTGCGGAGCCGACACGCGCAGACGAGACCGATCCGGGCCCGGGAACCGGCCCGCGAATACGGCCGCCCACGTCCACCGGTGACGACCCCGGCAGACGCGCTGAAGACGACCACACCCCGGACACCCCAGACGCTCCAGGCACCCCAGACGCTCCGGACACCCCCGCGGCATCCAGATTCGCCGCCCTCACCACCGCCCTCACCACCGCGACCGCCACCCTGCGCGAGCGGATCCGGCGTCACCCGGTCCTCTCCGTCACCCTCGTGTCCGGCGTGCTGCACGTCGTCTGGTTCTTCACGTTCGCGAACAGCGGCGGCGACCTCGCGGCGCAGGACGCGTGGGCGGAGTTCGTCGGCCGGCATCCGGACTCGGCGTACAACCTGGCCTGGTACGGCGGTATGCACCCGGTGTCGTACAGCATGGTGTCGCCGTATCTGATGTCGGTCCTCGGCGTCCGTACGACGATGATGATCGCGGGGACCATCTCCGCGACTCTGCTGACGCTGGTCCTCGTGCGCAGCCGGCCGGTCAGGGACCCCCTGTGGCCCGCGCTGGCGGGGGTCTTCGCCTTCCTGTGCAACGCGGCGTCGGGACGCGTGACCTTCGGCCTGGGCACGATGTTCGCGCTGGGCGGGGTCGCCGTCGTGTTCTGCTGGCCGTACCGCTGGCGTTACAAGCGGTGGGCGAAGGCGCTGTGCGCGGCCCCGCTGGCCGCGCTCGCCACGATGGCGTCGCCGGTCGCCGGCCTGTTCGTGGGACTGGTGGCGGTCGCGCTGTTCCTCCAGAAGCGGCGGCCGGGCGCGTGGGCGCTGGGGCTGGCCCCGGCGGCGGTCGTCGCGGTCTCGGCCTGGCTGTTCCCCTTCTCCGGCACCCAGCCGATGTCGTTCGGGTCCGCGACCCTGCCGCTGGCGTACTCGGTCATCGTCTTCGCCGTCGTACCGCGCGAGTGGAAGACCGTACGGATCACGTCCGCCGTGTACGGCCTGGGTGTGCTGCTGGTGTGGCTGATCAGCTCCCAGATCGGTTCCAACATCACGCGGCTGCCGATGCTGTTCGCCGGTGTGGTGCTGATGGCCGCGCTGCCGTTCACGGTGCCGCGCTCGCGCAAGTGGTACGTGATCGTGGTGACCTTCGTCGGGTTCGTCACCTGGATCGGATTCAAGTCGGTCGACGACGTCGTCCACACCACCCCCGCGGCCTCCTGGGCGCGCGAGCTGGCGCCGCTGGTCAACGAACTCCAGGAGGTCGGCGCCGAGAAGGGCCGCGTGGAGGTCGTGCCCGCCCGCTCCCACCGCGAGGCCTCCGCGCTCGCCCCGTACGTCAATCTGGCCCGCGGCTGGAACCGCCAGGCCGACATGGAGCGCAACCCCCTCTTCTACGACGACACGCTCAACTCGGCGAACTACCACGAGTGGCTCGGGCGCTGGGCCGTGCACTTCGTCGTGCTGCCGAAGGACGAGCCGGACGGCGACGGCGGCGAGCGGGAGCGGCAGCTGGTGCAGCGGGGCATGCCGTATCTGAAGCAGATCTGGGGCGACGCCAACTGGCAGCTGTTCCGGGTGACCGACCCGGCGCCGCTCGCCGAGCCGAACGCCGTCGTCGACCGCGCCGCGCAGGGCGAGCTGACGATGGACGTGAAGAAGGCGGGCCGCATCCTCATCCGCATCCCGTACTCGCCGTGGCTGAGCATCGTCGACGCCAAGGGCAACAAGCTGAAGCCGCCCCAGGAGACGAAGGCCTCCGAGGAACGGGCCGACGGCACGCCGAGGACGTACGACAACGTCAACGGCTGCCTGATGGAGACGGAGGAGGACGCGGACGGGGACCAGTGGACGATGCTGATCGCTCCACATGCGGGGACGTATCGGCTGGCGGCGCCTTATACGGTGCCGCGGGGGACGCCCTGTCCCGATGAGCTGAAGTGACCCACCCTCTCCAAATCTGACGCTCAGTCAGGTAAACCGGACGCATGACAGAGGATGCGACGCACGCAGACGAAACCCACAGCCGCACGTACGCGGAACTGGCCGCCGTCGGCCCCTACGGAGCCGACCTCGGACACGCCCTGATCACCATGGTCGAGCCGCACCCCGGCCACGAACGCCAGTACAATCGCTGGTACGAAGACGACCACTTCATCGCCGGCGCGATGGCCATGCCGTGGATGTACGCGGGCCGCCGCTGGGTCGCCACGCGGGACCTGCAACTCCTGCGCTACCCCCGGACGTCCTCCGTCGCGCAGCCGGTGACGGCAGGGTGCTACATATCCACGTACTGGATGACGGCCGGCCGCTACGCCGACCACATGCGGTGGACCGTCGGCATCAACAAGCGCCTCAACCGCGATCACCGTGTCTTCCAGGACCGCACGCACATTTTCACCGCGTTCCAGGACCACACGGCGACGGTCTACCGCGACGGCGACCAGGGCCCGCGTGACATCCACGCCCTCGACCACCCCTACACCGGGCTCGTCGTCCAGGTCATCGATGTCGCCTCCCCCGGCAGGCGCGAGCACCTGCTCGCGTGGCTGTGCGACGACCACCTGCCGAAACGGCTGGCCGGCTCGCCCGCGGCCATGGTGACCGTCTTCACGCCGACGCCGCTGCCCCTGGACCGGATGACCTACGTCAAACAGGTCGAGGGGGTCGGGACCCGGCTGACCCTGTTGTGGTTCCTCCAGGACGATCCCCGGGCCCATTGGCGGGAGCACTTCGCGGACCTGGACACGGCGGTGGAGGCTTCGGGGCTGGGCGCCGTGCAGTTCGTCGCTCCGTTCATACCGACAGTGCCCGGGACGGACCAGTACGTGAACGAGCTGCGGTGAGGCCTCCAGGGACTGTCGCGCCGGTGACCCGGTGGCGGCGTAGCCCGGGGCGCTGACGAGGGTTCAGCTCACCCCTTCAGGGCGAAGAAGCGCATCGGCGTGTTCGGGACGAAGCCGATGCGCGGATACACCGGGGATCCGGCGGCGGTCGCGTGCAGCGTGGCGCGGGTCAGTCCGGTCGCCCTGCCGCCCTCGTACAGCGCCTTCCGTGTCACCGCCTCCCCGTAGCCTCGTCGCTCCCACTCCGGGGCGGTCGCGACGAGCACGACGAACAGCCGCCCCACCGCCTCCACCGTGGCGGCGCACGTCACCGGGAGACCGTCGCGCATACCCAGGTAGGCGTGCACCTCCCTCTTCCACAACTCGGAGCCGCCGATCCCGTCCCGCCCGGCTTCGAGGGGGAAACCGTAGGCGCGCGAGTTCAGATCCGCGTAGGCCTCGAGCTGTTCGTCGGTCGTGACGCGCACGAAGGTCAGCTCGGGATGGACCGGCTCGGGGAGGGGGAGCAGATCGCCTGCCATACCGGTGCCGGGGAAGGCGTACTCGAGACCCGCGCGCTCGGTCATCGCGCCGAGTGTGGTGCGAGCCTCCTCGCCGAGGAGGTCGTCGAAGATCCACAGGAAGCCGGGACGGCTCTTCTGTCGCATGATCTCCGCGGCCTGCCCCACGCGTTGCTCGACGAGCCGGGCATCGGCGTGGACCTCGGTCAATGTGAGGCAGTTCCAGAAGGCGAACTCGCAGTCCGCCCACCGCACGGCGATGCCTGCGAGGTCCCGCACGTCGGAGTGCGGGTCCCGGTCGAGCACCATGGCCCGCCAACCGACGGTGAGTTGCTCCACGGATTCGATCGCTTCGTTGAGGTCGGTCACTGCTCCCCCTGGGGTCAGAGTCGGGCTAGCACTGTATAGGCCCGGGCAGGGGGCGGGTCCTGGTGCAGCGGAGGGCAGGTCTTTGCCGAACTCGCACAATTTCAGTCGGAGTTCGACGACATTTCTCTCATCGAACCTGAGCTGAACCGTGTGAAAATCAGCCAACCACTGGCGCAAAGAGCCGGTGGCAAGAACGGGAAACCATGCACGCAACGCACGACAAGACAGCCCCCGCCCACCGTCGCAGGACACCCAGCCGACGCCGGTTCCTCGGACTGGTCACGGCCGGCGCGGCCGCGGTCGGTGCGGCCGGGATCGGCCGGATAGCCCTCGCCGCGGACCCGGTCGCACCGCCGCGGACTTTCCGCTCGCAGTGGGGCATCAACCGCCGCAAGCAGGCCCTCGCGAGGATCCTGAACGGCGCCGACCCGACGGCCGTCGCCGCCTGGATCACCGGCACGGGGTCCGCCCCCGACAAGATCAAGACGGAGATGGACACCCAGGTCAACGCCCTGGCCGACGCCGCGGCGGCCGACAGGGACACCGCCCGCGACGCGGTCCTCGTCTCCTGGGTGCGCACCGCCGCGACGCAGCGCACGATATGGGACCGCAAGTACGAGTTCCTGCGCACCGGTTCGGGCGGCGCCGGAACCTTCGGCATCATCACCGACGAGGTGCGCGCCAAGTACTCCACCCAGTTGGGCTCGGACCCCCAGTGGGACCCGGACAAGGACTCCCACCGCGCGGTGTGGACGGCCCTGACCTCCGAGGAACGCCAGATCGAGATACTCCGCACGTCGACGGCGCCCGGTGTCTCTCGCCACCACCTGGGCTCCGACGCGGACTTCTTCGACACCACGCCCCAGGACTGGGCAGACGACGGCCCGGAGGCCGCCAACTACAAGTGGCTGCGTGCGAACGCGGCCCACTACGGCTTCCTCCAGACGTACACGGCGGAGTCCACCAAGACGAAGCCGGCGATCAGCGAGGAGCGCTGGCACTGGTCGTACGCACCGGTCTCGGAGGCGGTTCTGGACTTCGTCCGTGGGAACCAGGACGTGATCGCCGACTCGCTGGACAAGCTGTGGAGCTACGACCCGACGCGGTTCACGTACATCAAGGCGAACTGGCGCGACTACATGTTCCACGTGAACGAGAAGGCGTACTTCGGCTGAGCCGGGATATGACGAGGGGCCCTACGCCCTCCGTTCAGCGTCATGTGGTACGCGCTGGACGCTGAAGCGGGTCCAGCTGCTGATGGGGCGGTAATGTCCGCCCGGCTCTGAGCGCCCGGCCGCTGCACCGGTGAGCATCCGAATGAATGCAGCAAATTACCCGACGGTCCGGTAGGGAAAGTTCGGCAGGAACCCGGCGGAGTCCACACATGATCTCCACGGAGTCATCGATATTGAAGGTGTACTACTACATACGATCGCGCAGGCTTCAGCGATCCGGGGGATGCTCTGGTCGGCCTTCCGACAGGGGCACGGTTAACCATCTGACCAATGGTCACTAAAGAAAGCCTTCGATGAAGAACAACAGAAGACTGCAGGGTGCGCTCTCCCTGATAGCCGCGAGTTTGCTCGTCGGCGCGGCAAGCACGACTGCGAACGCGGCACCGGTACGGGCCGCGGCCACGGATTCCGCGGCTTCTTTCCCGAAGCAGGATCCGGCACAGTGCACGGCCTTCGCCAAGAAGGCGGACGCGAAGAACGCCGCCGACACCGGTAAGGAGGTGATCGGGCTGTGGACCAGCATCTTCGACCTGCCGGAAGCCCAAAAACTCTACGACGCCTATCTCACTCCCGGTCCGGTCACGCATACGCGTACCGAGGTCGGCGGCAAGAACGTCCTTGCTGAGTTCCGGAACGCCGACGAGACGAAGAAGGCCGTCAGCGGGATCGTCGGCAGCCTCAAGAGCAAGCTCGCCACCAGGTTCACGGTGCCGGGGGTGGAGTACGACCTCGGGCAGGCGGGCCTGGGGGCGGATGTACCGATTGCCTGGAGCGACCTGGAGACGACTCCCGGATTCATGGCGGGCGGTCTCAGCGGCGTAGAACTCGCCGACCAGACCTTTGTCCCGGACAACCGGGAGATCACCGGAAAGTACTCACTGGCCGTGAAGATCTCAAACGGGAAACCCAAGGCCACTCTCAACGTGCACAGGCTCACCCTGACCGTGCGCGATTCGATCGACTTCTGCCCCGGCAACCTCGGCAGCGGCCTGATCCGCGATGTCTCACTGGGGCTGAGCCGCCTCGAACGGACCCCGTACCGTGACACGAAGCAGTGCGCCGCCGAGGCGAAGTGCTTCTACGCGAGGCCGGCACTCTTCGAAGTCACCGTGCCTTTGAACGACGTTTCCGTCGATGTGACGGACACGTTCTTCCACTCGCTGTAACTCTCTCTGAGGATTTCCCTGTCCATGCTCAAGCACAAGCGCACAGTGTCCAAAAAGAAGAAGGCGACGAGAATTGGTTTCGCGGTGGCCGGGGTCGCCGGTGCCGCGGTCGTCGCCGCTACGTCTGCGCAGGCCATCGTCGGCGGCACGCCCACCCGGATCGACAAGAATTCGTTTCTGGTGATGATCCGGTACGACGGGAACAAGTTCTGCGCCGGTACGGCGATATCGCGGACGCAGGTCGCCACCGGTGCTTCCTGCCTCATGCACGCGGACCGGCCGGAGAGCGCGGAGGTGATCGCCGGGCGTACCAACGCACTCGACGAGAAGCAGGGCATCAAAGTGACGCCCGACGGTTGGTGGTTCCCTCAGACCTACAGCGACTACAGCTACTACGACAACAAGGGCAAGAACGCGAACGTGCCCACCAACGACATTGCCGTGCTCCATCTCTCCGAGCCACTGCCCAGCGACTACAAGACGGTCAAGTGGGTGCCGTCGGGCTTCAAGTACAAGGCCGGTACCGAGGCCCGCATCCTCGGCTGGGGCACCACGTCCGAAGAGCAGGACGAAACCACGGGCGAACTGCGGGAAGCGAACGTCGATGTCCTCCCCAACTCCGCCTGCGCTGCCGCCTACCAGGGCGACTACAAGTCCGGGAAGATGATCTGCGCCGGAAAGCCGGAGGGCGGCGTCGACGCGTGCAAGCACGACGCAGGCGGGCCGCTGCTCGTCTCGGACGGGAAGGAAGAGCTCCTGGCGGGCATCGTCTCCTGGGGAGAAGGATGCGCTGAGCCGGGCAATCCCGGTGTCTACACCAAGGTGTCGACGTTCGCGGGTGACTTGGCGGCCCTGCCCAACTAGTGACAACCGAGTTCGCGGCCCCCTGGTGCAGCGCCGCGTTGGTGATGAAGAAGTCCATGGTCGGCAGGAACGCTCCGGCCGGCAGGATGAACACCCCGGCCGGAAGCTCTCCCTCTTCCTCTTCCTCGACGACTCGCCCATACTCTGACGCCCCGTCAGGTAATGCTGCCAGCGCCAGGGAGGCCATCGATGTCATTGCTCTCAGGCAGGACCGTCGTCGTGTCAGGAGTCGGCCCCGGGCTCGGCCACCAGGTCGCGGCAGCCGTCGTACGGGACGGGGGTAACGCCGTCCTCGGCGCTCGCACGGAGGTGAACCTCGCGAAGAGCGCCGCCGGCATCGATCCGGACGGGGCGCACACGGCGTACCGGGCGACCGACATCACCGACGAGGGGCAGTGCGAGGCGCTGGCGGAGCTGGCGCGGGAGCGGTTCGGCCGGATCGACGCCGTCGTTCATGTGGCCGCCTGGGACAGCTACTTCGGCGGGCTCGAAGACGCCGACTTCGCGACCTGGCAGTCGGTGATCGACGTGAATCTGCTGGGCTCGTTGCGGATGACGCGGGCGTGCCTGCCGGGTCTGAAAGTGAGTGGCGGTTCGGTGGTGTTCATCGGGACCCAGTCGGCGGTGGCCGCTCCCTCGCAGGTGCGGCAGGCGGCGTACGCGGCCTCGAAGGGGGCGCTTACCAGCGCGATGTACTCGCTGGCGCGGGAGCTGGGGCCGTACCGGATCCGCGTCAACACCGTGCTGCCCGGCTGGATGTGGGGCCCGCCGGTGCAGGCGTACGTGCAGTTCACCGCGCAGACGGAGGGTGTGCCGCAGGGCGAGGTGCTGGAGCGGCTGAGCGGCCGGATGGCGCTGCCCGAGCTGGCCTCGGACGGGGATGTGGCGGACGCGGCGGTGTTCCTGGCCTCGGACCGGGCGCGGGCGATCACCGGGCAGTCGCTCTTGGTCAACGCGGGAGAGCTGATGCGCTGACCTGATCCTTTTCAGCCAAATCAAGGGCCTACTGACGTTCACATACACAAACGCAGGCCATCATCCCGAACTATTTTACCCCCTCTTGACCTTCCTCTTGCTTGCCCTGAGCCTTCCCCCCAACCCAGAGTTCACATGCCTGACCCTGGCGGCGGACCCTGGAAGGGGGCTCATGAACAGTCTCGACTGGGCCGTACTCATCGGCTACTTCGGCGTGATGGTGGCGATCGGCTTCTGGTCGCACAAGCGCGTGGACAACGTCAGCGACTTCTTCACCGCCGGCGGCAAGATGCCGTGGTGGCTGTCCGGCATCTCCCACCACATGTCGGGCTACAGCGCGGTGATGTTCACCGGGTACGCGGGCATCGCCTACACCTACGGCGTGACCTCCTTCGTGACCTGGTCCTTCCCGATCGCGCTCGGCATCGCCATCGGCTCGAAGCTGTTCGCCCCGCGCATCAACCGGCTGCGTTCCCGGCTCCACGTGGCCTCCCCTCTCGAATACCTGAAGAACCGTTACGACCTGAAGACCCAGCAGGCCCTGGCCTGGTCCGGCATGCTGCTGAAGATCGTGGACGTGGGCGCGAAGTGGGCCGCCATCGCGACCCTGTTGTCGGTATTCACCGGTATCTCGCTCAACCAGGGCATCCTCATCACCGGCACCATCACGGCGATCTACTGCACCATCGGCGGCCTGTGGGCGGACGCGCTGACCGAGTTGGGCCAGTTCGTCATCCAGCTCCTGGCCGGAGTCGCGATGTTCGTCGCCGTGGTGATGGAACTCAGCGACAAGAACATCGGGTTCCTCGGAGCGTGGGACGAGCCGGCGCTGCGGGGCCACGAGGAGCCGCTGGTAGGCCCGTACGGCACGGTCTTCCTGCTCGCCTTCCTCTTCATCAAGCTGTTCGAGTACAACGGCGGCATGCTCAACCAGGCCCAGCGCTACATGGCCACGTCCAGCGCGCGCGAGGCCGAGCGCTCGGCGCGGCTGTCGGCCATCCTCTGGCTGGTCTGGCCCCTGGTCCTCTTCTACCCCATGTGGATGTCGCCGCTGCTGGTGGAGTCGCAGAAGCCGGACGGCTCGGACTCCTACGGCCTGATGACCGAACAGCTCCTCCCGCACGGCCTGTTGGGCCTGGTCATCGTCGGTTTCTTCTCCCACACGATGGCCATGTGCTCCTCGGACGCGAACGCCATCGCGGCCGTCTTCACCCGGGACTGCGCGCCCGTGATCTCGGCGCGGGCGCGGGCCTGGACCGAGCGGACGGGCCTGATCGCGGCCCGGATCGCGACGGTCGTCTTCCTCGGCCTGTCCATGGCGGCGGCAACGCAGGTCAACTCCCCCGCCTTCAAGGACATCATCACGGTCGTGATCAAGTGGGTGGCCGGACTGATGGGCCCGATGGCGATCCCGATGATGCTGGGCCTGCTGCGCCCGTTCCGCCGCTCCGGCCCCACGGCCGCACTCGTCAGCTGGTCCATGGGCCTGTTCGCCTTCTGGCTGGTCAACTACCCGATCAACTGGAACGTCGACGGCGGTGTCCCGCTCCAGTACCAGGTGTCGATCCCGCTGGCCGTATCGCTGATCCTGTACATCCTCATCGGTTTCCTGAAGCCGGAGGACACCCCGGAGCGGCTCGCGATCATCGAGCGGATCAACACGGACGACGACGGAACGACCGCGGCGGCGATCCCCACGCCGGCGGATCCGATGGACGGTGTGGTGGGGGCGCCGGTGAAGGACTGACGCCCGCCCGCGTCAAAGCTGAGGTGCTCTCAACTCCCTTGATCCAAAATGGGGGTGAGCTTTGCCGGGTCATTGCCACCTGATCGCTGAAAAGTTCAAGAAACCGCTGTCTGATCAGGTGGTATGAACCTCTCCCACCCCCCAATGGGAGTACGGGCGGCCATGGTTGCCGCCTGTGCCCTGATCCTGGTGGCGGGCCGCGCCGACGCGGCGTCGCCCGCCACCGCCCACGACCACCCCAGACCCGGTCCGGTCAGCCCCACCGCCGACACCGTGGCCGGCGCCCTGGTCGCGAACGACGACGGCGACGGTGACGACGACGGCGGTGAGGACCGGGACGACCCGACCGCCGCCTTCGCCCAGCAGGCCCGCATGAAGGCGGCCCCCGGCGACGCGGTCGGCCCCGGCGCGCTGGTCGACGCCCGTGCCCAAGCCGGTCGGCTGCGGACCGTACCGACCCGGTGGTCCGAGGTCACGAACGCCCCGCTCCAGCCGGAGGACAAGCAGTACGCCGACCCCGTCTCCTCGAACTTCGGCCAGGGATTCGGACTGAACGGCGGCCGCGTAGCCTCACTCGCCGTCGACGGGCACACGGTGTACCAGGGTGCCGCCGGCGGCGGCCTGTGGCGCTCCGACGACGACGGACGGCACTGGCGGCCCCTGTCCGACCACCAGCAGACCCTCTCCATGGGCGCCCTCGCCGTGAACCCCGCCGACCACTCCCTGTGGATCGGCACCGGCGAGCCCAGCAACGCCGGCGACTCCTACACCGGCCTCGGCATCTACCGCTCCACCGACAAGGGCCGCACCTGGAAGCAGGTGGGCAAGCGGATCGACGGCAGCATCGTCGCCCGGATCACCTTCGACGGCCAGGGGAACGTCTTCGCGGCCACCAACGAGGGCGTCCTGCGCCGCTCCGCCGACGACATCGCCGCCGACTGGACGGTCGCCCTCGCCCCCGGCGACCCGGACACCCGCTGGGCCTCGGCGGCCACCGACGTCGCCGTACGCCCCGGAACGGGCGGTCGGCAGGTGACGGCCGTGATAGCCCGCAAGTTCTACGCCGCCGGCGACGCGAACGGCATCTACGCGTCCGACGACCACGGAAAGCCCGGCACCTGGCACAAGGTCACCCCGACCGGCGACCTGGCGGGCATCACCCCCGGCCGGTCGACCTTCTCCTACTCGGCCGACGGCCAGGAGCTGTTCGCCCTCGTCGGCGACGCCTCGGGCGGCAGCGACGAGGGGGCGGTGTACCGCTCGGCCACCGGCGACGTGACCGGTCCCTGGACGACGGTCGCCGACGAAGACGTCCTCAAGGCGGCGGGCGCGCAGAACGGCGACCCGGCCGGCGCCGCCTGGTACAACCAGTACGTCGCCGTGGACCCCGCCGACCCGGACCACGTGTACGCGGGCTTCTCCGAGGTCTTCGAGAGCTGGGACGCCGGAAAGACCTGGGCGACCATCGGCCCGTACTGGAACTTCGGCCTGAAGTGCTACACCGAGGGCCAGGTCGCGGGCGGCTGCCCGATGACCACCCACGCCGACCAGCACGCCATAGCCTTCGGCCCCGACCACCGGGTCTACTTCGGCAACGACGGCGGCGTCTACGAACGCTCCGCGACCCTGCGCCCGGACCCCGCGCTGCCCTCCAAGGGCTGGACCAACCTCAACCAGGACCTGCGCACCCTCCAGTACTACGACGCCGCCTACGGCCGCGATCCGGCCACCGGCGGCCTGTCCACCTGGGGCGGCACCCAGGACAACGGCACCGTGCTGAGCCTGCCGGGCGCGCATCAGCTCTACGAGCCCGCGGGCGGCGACGGCGGCCACGTCCTCGTCGACCCGTCGAACGCCGACCGGGCCGTGTACGAGTACGTCACCCTCGACATGAAGCTGACCACCAACGGCGGCCGCTCCGACGGCACGGAGAACTCGATCTCCTTCACGAACATCTCCCCCGCCTGCGACTGGAACCCCGACCTCAAGGGCTGCGACCCGACCCCCGAGTTCATCGCCCCCTACACCTCCGACACCGGCGACCTGAACCACTGGGTCGCGGGCGGCCGGTTCGTGTGGGACAACGGCGGCAAGGGCTGGGACACCCGCTGCACCGCCACCTCCTGCGACTGGCGGTCCGTCCACGACACCGGCGAGAACCACTCCATCACCGCCCTCGGCGTCACGGGCTCCGTGACGTACGCGGGCTGGGAGAACTGGACCGGCGACCAGTACGCCAGCGGCATCGACACCAACGCGGGCGGCACCTGGCACCGGCTCACCGCGCCGCTGCCGAACCGGTACGTCACCTCACTCACCACCGACCCGCACAACGCCGATCACGTCTGGGCGACGTACGGCGGCTTCACCCGCTCGTACGTCTCCGGCGCGGGCGAGGGCCACGTCTTCGAGAGCACCGACGGCGGCACCACCTGGACGGACCGCACGGGCGACCTGCCGGACGCGCCGGTCGGGGCCCTCACCCTCTGGCACGGCCACGTGGTCGTCGGCACGGACGTCGGCGTCTTCGCCGCCGCGCGCACCACCGACGGCGGCTACACCTGGTACCGGCTCGGCGGGGCCCTGCCCAACGCCGGGATCATGTCCCTGGACGTCTCGGCGGACGGGGGGCGGTTGCTGGTGGCCACGCATGGGCGGGGGCTGTGGTCGGCGGGGGCGTCGCTGCCGTAGGTGTACTGATCGGCGGTGTACTGATCGGCTAGGCACCTCTCGGGTATCTGGCCAGCCATCCCGGGGACGACCCCGCCGGCCCGTGCAGCGCGGGCCCCTGGGTCATCTCCATCGCGAAGTCGTCGGCCAGTTCCAGCAGTGTGGGGCGGCCCTCCAGCTCGGCCAGCCAGGCCGGGGGGAGGGCCGTCTCGCCGTGCAGGGCACCGAGGAGCCCGCCGGTCAGGGCACCGGCAGCCGCCGACGGCCCGTCGTGGTTCACGGCGAGACACAGCCCGTGCCGTACGTCCTCCCCCACCAGCGCGCAGTACACGGAGGCCGCCAGCAGCCCGTCCGCCGAGCCGTCCGCCGCCAGCTCCTCCACTCGCGCCGGGGTGGGTCTCCCCTGCCGTACGGCACCCAGCGCGTGCTGCAACGCATCGGACACGGGACGATGCCCGGGCCTGGCGCCGAGCAGCGAGAGCGCCCGCTGCACGGCCCCGTCGAGGCTCTCGCCGCGGGCCAGACCGTGCACGATCACGGCGTACGCGCCCGCCGACAGGTAGGCGATGGGGTGGCCGTGGGTCTGCGCGGCACACTCCACGGCGAGCTGGACGACCAGCTGAGGCTCCCAGCCGACGAGCAGCCCGAAGGGCGCGGAACGGGCGGTGGCCTCGGGCCCGAGCTCGGTGGGGTTCTTGGGCGACTCCAGCGTGCCCATGTTGTCGTCACCGAACCCGAGGAGCAGGGACCGGGCGGGATCCCGCCGGGCGTAGAGCCACTCCTCCCGGGCAAGCCACCCGTCGTCCTTCCGCCGCTCGTCGGGCCCCCAGTCGTGCTGGGTGGCGGCCCAGCGGCGGTACGCCCGGTGCAGATCGGTGGGCGGATGCCAGGCGCCGGTGTCCCGGCGGACCTGGGCGCGTATCAGCCCGTCCACGCTGAACAAGGTGAGCTGGGTGAGATGACTGACGGCCCCGCGCCGCCCGTACCCGAACCCGAGATCGACGAGCCCCTCGGCCCCGTACGTCTCCCGGATCTCGTCCAGCCCGAGCGAGTCGACGGGCGACCCCAGCGCGTCGCCAACGGCCCCGCCGAGCAACGTCCCCCGCACTCGACTACGAAAGTCCTGCTGCTCGGCCCGCCCCCAGACGGCCCCGGCTGGCGCACTCACCAAGACCTCCCACGGCACCGTCCGTACGTACGACAGCTCAGAACTGTAATCGAACGGGGACGGTGGGTTCAGGGACGCGGCTCCAAAAACAACGAAGGCGCACGTCTCGCGTTCGCGGACGGCGCCTGTGCCGAGTTCGTCGCGTTCGCGACGGGGGGCTGAGCCTCAGTCGTGGCTGGGCGTCAGAGGAGGCGTGGACTCGTCCACGATGCTCTCCTCGCCGCCTTCTTCACGCTGCTTCGCCAGGGCGAGTTCCCTGGCCAGCTTGTCTGAGTGCAGCCTCATTTCTACCTCTGCCCGGAGATCGAACACCGTGGCCTCCTTTGCCGATTGCGTACTCATCTTTACCTGAACATTACCTCACGGCTGTGGGTCACGTCACGGTCGAATTACGGGCACACACAGCTAATTTGCGCATTGTTCACCGATCCAGCCCGGCAGCGGCGTTCCTCAACTTCGCGCGGAACACGGCTCGTTCGCCCAGATCAGGGAAAATGGCCGCCATGGCCACTACAACCCCACGGGCCCCACGCGCCCTCCCCCTCACCGCCACCCTCCTCACCGCCACCGTCGCCCTCTATATGCTCCTCGTCGCCTTCGGGAACATCACCGACTTCGGCACCAATCAGCAGTTCGTGCAGCACGTTCTCGCCATGGATACGACGTTCAAGGACGACGACCTCATGTGGAGAGCCATCACCAGCAAGGGACTTCAGGACGCGGCGTACGTCGCCATCATCGTGTGGGAGACCGTCGCCGCCCTCGTCCTCGTCTACGGGACCTGGCTGTGGGCCCGGCGCGACCCCGCCCGTGCCCGCCGTTTCTCCACCTACGGCCTGCTCATGGTCATGCTGCTGTTCGGGGCCGGGTTCATCGCGATCGGTGGTGAGTGGTTCGCCATGTGGCAGTCGGGGGACTGGAACGGGCTGGACGCGGCGACGCGGGCGTTCCTGTTCAGTGGGGTGGTCCTGGTCGCCGTACACCTGCCCATGAAGCAGACCGACTCGAGCAGCTGACGACCACAACTACCTGACCACCGCGCCTACTTGACCACCACGACCGTCGTCCCCGTCTCGCCGAACGTCCACAGCGCGTTCCCGTCCGCCTTGCCCATGCGGATGCCGCTGGTCTGGATGCCCGAGGCGGGCGGGGGCGACGAGCCGTCCACGGCGTTGGAGAAGGCGATCGACAGGCCGGACTTGGCGGTGAAGTACATGATGTGCTCGATCTGCACGCCGTCGGTGCCCGTGGTGGCGTCCGTGCGCTGGGAGATCGTGTAGGTCCCGGGGTCCGGGCTCACCGTGCCCGGCCACACCGCGATGGTGCGGCGGGCGGCGTCGCTCGCGTCGACCAGCCACACCCGCTTCTGCCCGAGGGAGTAGACGACGCGCCGCCCGGTGCCGGAGCCGTCCGGCACGGCGGCCGGTGCGGCGGACTTCGTGGGCGTGGGCTGCGCGCTCGCGGACGCCGACGCGCTCGGCCGGGCGGCCGTGGCGGTGGGGTGCGGCCCCTGGTCCGCCCGCATGCCCAGGACGACGACCGCCGCGACCGCGCCCGCCGTCAGGCCGGTCACCCAGACCCACGAGGGAAGCCGTCGGGCAGGCACGGGCACGCATCTCCTCAGCTACAGAAGCTACAGACCCCTTCACCAGGGGTCAGATCATCGTACTGTGAACCGCTCGGGCCTTCGTCTCAGTCCAGCACCGGCAACAGCTCCGGCAGATGCCCGTCCGAGACGGCCGCCGCCCGCTGTCGCTCCTCCGGCACCTCCCCGTACAGCGTGGTGCGCGGCTTCGACGGTCGTCCGGCCGTCTCCGCCACCGCGATCAGGTCCTTGACCGACTTGTAGGAGCCGTAGGAGGAGCCCGCCATCCGGGAGATCGTCTCCTCCATCAGCGTGCCGCCGAGGTCGTTCGCGCCCGAGCGCAGCATCTCGGCCGCGCCCTCCGTGCCCAGCTTCACCCAGCTGGTCTGGATGTTGGGGATGTGGGGGTGGAGGAGCAGGCGGGCCATCGCCGTCACCGCTCGGTTGTCCCGCATGGACGGGCCGGGGCGGGCGATCCCCGCCAGGTACACCGGCGCGTTCGTGTGGATGAAGGGGAGCGTGACGAACTCCGTGAAGCCGCCTGTCCGTTCCTGGATGCCGGCCAGTGTGCGCAGGTGGCCCAGCCAGTGCCTCGGCTGGTCCACATGCCCGTACATCATCGTCGAGGACGACCGGATTCCCAGCTCGTGCGCCGTCGAGACCACCTCGATCCATGTCGCCGTCGGCAGCTTGCCCTTCGTCAGGATCCAGCGGACCTCGTCGTCGAGGATCTCGGCGGCCGTGCCGGGGATGGAGTCGAGGCCGGCCTCCTTGGCGGCCGTGAGCCACTCGCGGATGGACATGCCCGTGCGCGTCGCGCCGTTCACGACCTCCATGGGCGAGAAGGCGTGCACGTGCATCCCCGGCACCCGCGCCTTCACCGCCTTCGCGATGTCGAAGTACGCCGTGCCGGGCAGGTCCGGGTGGATGCCGCCCTGCATGCAGACCTCCACCGCGCCCACCTCCCAGGCCTGTTGGGCGCGGTCGGCGACCTGGTCCAGGGACAGGGTGTACGCGTCGGCGTCCGTGCGGCGTTGCGCGAAGGCGCAGAAGCGGCAGCCGGTGTAGCAGACGTTGGTGAAGTTGATGTTCCGCGTGACGATATACGTGACGTCGTCGCCGACCATCGACTTGCGCACGTCGTCGGCGATGCCCGTCAGCGCGTCCAGCGCCGGGCCGTCCGCGTGCAGCAGGGCGAGGGCCTCGGCGTCGGTGAGGCGGGTGGGGTCGTCGGCCGCCGTCGCGAGTGCCTGCCGTACGTCCGTGTCGATGCGCTCCGGCACCATGCCGGGCGCCGCCGCCTCGCGCAGGGCGCCCCAGTCGCCGTACACCTCGTCGAAGTCGTCGCGGCGGTCGGACGTACGGCCCTCGGTGTCGATGGTGCGGTGCAGGTCCGTACGGCCGGTCGACTCGAAAGCCTCGTCCGGCTCCTGCCAGGGGTGGCCCTCGACGACGGCATCGGGAAGCGCCAGCCCTGTCTCCGGGTCCGCCAGCGCCCGTACATGCGGTCGCAGCCGCGGGTCCAGCCAGGGCTCGCCGCGCTGGACGAACTCGGGGTAGACGCAGAGACGTTCTTTCATCTCGAAACCGGCCGCGGCCGACCTTTCGGACAGCTCCTCGATCTGCGGCCAGGGGCGTTCCGGGTTGACGTGGTCGATGGTGAGCGGGGAGACGCCTCCCCAGTCGTCGATCCCGGCTCCGATCAGCCGCTCGTACTCGCTGTCGACGAGATTCGGCGGGGCCTGGAGGCAGGCGCTCGGCCCCATGATGTGCCGGGCGACGGCCACCGTGGCGACCAGTTCGTCCAGTTCCGCGTCCGGCATGCCGCGCATCGCGGTGTCGGGCTTGGCGCGGAAGTTCTGGATGATCAGCTCCTGGATGGAGTGATAGGCCCGGGACACCTTCCGCAGCGCGAACAACGACTCCGCGCGCTCCTCGTACGTCTCGCCGATCCCGATCAGGATCCCGGAGGTGAAGGGGACGGAGGAACGGCCCGCGTCCTCCAGCACCCGCAGGCGTACGGCGGGCTCCTTGTCCGGGGAGCCGTAGTGCGGCCCGCCGGGCTCGGACCAGAGCCTGGCGGCCGTGGTCTCCAGCATCATGCCCATGCTGGGCGCGACCGGCTTGAGCCGCTGGAAGTCGGTCCAGGTCAGTACGCCCGGGTTGAGGTGGGGCAGCAGACCCGTCTCCTCCAGGATCCGGATGGAGATGGCGCGGACGTAGGCGATGGTGTCGTCGTAGCCGTGCGCGTCGAGCCACTCGCGCGCCTCGGGCCACCGCTCCTCGGGCTTGTCGCCGAGGGTGATCAGGGCTTCCTTGCAGCCGAGGGCGGCGCCTCGGCGGGCCACGTCGAGCACCTCGTCCGGGGACATGAACATCCCGTGGCCCTCCCGGCGCAGCTTGCCGGGGACCGTGACGAAGGTGCAGTAGTGGCATTTGTCCCGGCACAGCCGGGTGAGGGGGATGAAGACGCTCTTCGAGTACGTGATGACGCCGGCGCGGCCCGCGGCCTCCAGGCCCGCGTCCCGCACCCGGGCGGCGGACGCGGCGAGGTCGTCGAGCTGCTCGCCCCGGGCCTGGAGCAGCACCGCCGCCTCGGAGACGTCGAGGGCGACGCCGTCCCGGGCGCGTTTGAGGGCGCGACGCATGGAGTTGTCGGTGGGGCCGGTTCCGGGGGTCGCGGAGGTCGTCATCCTTCGAGCATACGAGCGGGGTGATCAGTACGGACAAGTGCGGCCGATTCATCTCCGGGAGCGGTCGTTACACGGTGCCATGCCGCTCGGAGACATGAGGGGAGATACGAGGGGAGACATGAGGGGAGATATGAGGGGAGACTTACGGGGAGACATAAGGGGCATAGCCGTCAAGCGTCTTCAGTACCTCCGCCTCCCCCGCCGTCGGCAACTGCGCCACGACCTCCTCGATACCCAGCTCCGCGTAGTGCGCGAGCTTGCCCGGGGTCGGATGGACGGCGTACGGGACGACCTGGAGGGCGCCCGGATCGCGGCCCGCCTCGGCCCAGGCGGCACGCAGCCGGGGCAGGGACTCGCCGAGCCCGCGTCCGCCGATGGGCAGCCAGCCGTCGGCGTACTCGCAGATGTGCGCGAACAGCTTCGGGCCGGCGGCCCCGCCGACGAGCGTGCGCGGACCGACGACCGGACCGCGCGGCATCTGTGCGGGTTTGGGATAGGCGAAGCTGGCCCGTACGCTCCCGAACTCGCCCGCGTGCGCGGTCGGCGCCTCGCTCCACAGGGCACGCATCAGCGCCATCCGGTCCCGGACGAGCTCGCGTCGCGTACGCCAGTCCACGCCGTGGTCGGCGGCTTCCTCCACGTTCCAGCCGAAGCCGAGGCCGAGGGTGAACCGCCCGCCGGAGAGGTGATCGAGGGTCGCGATCTGCTTGGCGAGGTCGATCGGATCGTGCTGGGCGACGAGTGTGATGCCCGTGCCGAGCCCCAGCCGCTCGGTCACCGCCGCCGCCTGGCCGAGCGCGACGAAGGGGTCGAGGGTACGGCCGTACTCGGGCGGCAGCTCGCCGCCGCCCGGGTACGGGGAGGTCCGCTCGACGGGGATGTGCGTGTGCTCGGGCAGGTACAGCCCGGCGAACCCTCGCTGCTCCAGCTCACGGGCGAGCCGGGGCGGGGCGATCGTCTCATCGGTGAGGAAGATCGTGACGGAGATGCGCATGGGCCATCTGTACCGGGTTTGTGCGCACCTGTCCATACCGACTGGTCGGGATTTCACTGCCGCCCATGTTCGTGACGGGAGCCGACGCCGCACCTACCGTGGGAAGCGTGAGCCCCGCTGCACAGGAAACGAAGACGGTGCGCGGCACGCTGCCCACCGGCTCTCCCGACTTCGTGTACGTACCCGTCGAAGTCCCGTCCGGCGTACGGGAGATCAAGGTCGCGTACACCTACGACCGGCCGTCCGTCCCGGCCGGCACCGTGGGCAACGCCCTCGACATCGGCATCTTCGACGAGCGCGGCACGGAGCTGGGCGGCCGGGGCTTCCGGGGCTGGTCGGGCGGGGCGCGCACGGAGTTCTTCCTCCGCGCGGACGACGCGACGCCGGGCTACCTCCCGGGCCCGGTGCGCGAGGGCACCTGGCACATCGCGCTCGGCCCGTACACGGTGTCCCCGCAGGGGCTGTCGTACGAGATCACGATCACGCTGACGTACGGCGAGCAGGGGGTCGCGGTGCCTCCTCCGGTGTACCCGCCCGCCCGTGCGAAGGGCAGGGGCCGGGCCTGGTACCGGGGCGACTGCCACCTCCACTCCTGGTACTCGGACGGCCGCCGTACCCCCGCCGAGATCGCGGCGCTGGCGCGGGCGGCGGGCCTGGACTTCATCAACACGTCGGAGCACAACACCCATGCCTCCCATGCCCATTGGGCGGACGTGGCCGGTGACGACCTGCTGGTCATGCTGGGGGAAGAGGTCACGACGCGCAACGGCCACGTGGTGGCCCTCGGCACCGACCCCGGGACCTTCGTCGACTGGCGCTACCGGGCCCGCGACAACCGCTTCGGCGAGTACGCCCGCCAGATCCGCCGCTCCGGCGGCCTGGTCGTCCCGGCCCACCCGCACGCCACCTGCATCGGCTGCAACTGGAAGTTCGGCTTCGGCGAGGCGGACGCGGTGGAGGTGTGGAACGGGCCCTTCACGCCCGACGACGAGGTGGCGCTGGCGGAGTGGGACGGGGGGCTGGTGGCGGGGGTGCGCTCGCGCTCCGTTTCCTGGCTCCCGGCGATGGGCAACAGCGACGCGCACCGGGCCCCGGACGTGGTCGGGCACCCGCAGACGGTCGTCCTCGCCGAGGACCTGAGCCGGGAGGCCATCCAGGAGGGCATCCGGGCGGGGCGTTCGTACGTCGCCGAGTCGAAGAACGTCTCCCTGGCCTTCACGGCGACCGGCGGCGAGGGCGAACACGCGGGCATCGGTGAGCGGTTGGAGGTGGCGGCCGGGGACGCTCCGGTGACCGTCCGCCTGGAGGCCACCGGAGCACCCCGCTGCGTGGTCCGCTTCGTCACCGACCAGGGGGTGCTGTTCACCAGCGCGCCGTTGCCGGTGGCCGGGGCGGGGATCGTGGAGTGGCGTACGACGCCGTCGTACGCGGCATACGTACGGACGGAGTTGCGGCACGAGACGGCGGTGGGGCCGCTGCCGGGGGCGCTGGCGGCGTTCACGAATCCGATCTTCCTGGGGCGGGCGTAGGCGAGTTGCTAGAGGAGAGCGGCTTCGGTCTCGGATGTCAGGTCGGCGACGACGGCCGCGTGGTCCGAGGGCCATACGCCCTCCACCGGGCCGTCACCCGCCCGCCGGGCATCCCGCACTCGCCCGAGTCCGCCGCGCCCGGGCGGCCCCACGTGGACGTAGTCGATCCGCACCCTCGACGACCCGCTGGGCGCGACGTACGGGTTCGCCGGGTCCCAGGTGGCGGACGGCGCGGCCGGGTCGGCGTACTCCCAGGCGTCGAGAAGGACCTGGCGGGGCACGGCGGGGGCCGTCTTGTAGCCGCCGAACAGACGGATCTCGTCGGAGTCCGGCCACGCGTTGAAGTCCCCTGTGACGACCGGCGGGAACGGGGTGTCGCCGCGGTGCCGCGCGACGAACTCCGCGAGCGCGGTGACCTGCTGGCAGCGCACGGCCGACGCATGGGTGGCCGAGGTGAGGTGGGTGGTGAAGAAGGGCACCTCGTACGCGGGGGCGGCCAGGCGGGCGTAGAGGGCGAGGCGGCCGTCGTCCATGTCGGCCGGGGCGGGCAACGGCAGCACCTCGCGGGCGACGACGGGCCACCGGCTGAGTACGGCGTTGCCTATTTCCACCGTGGCGGCGAAGGGTTCCGTGAGCCGCCGCTGCCAGCGTTCGGGGGCGTGGGAGGGGGCCCAGGTCCAGTACAGGCCGAGTTCCCCGGCGAGCCATTCGGCGAGGTTCTCGTGGCCGTCGGCCCACACCTCCTGCAACCCGACGACATCGGGGCGCAGTTCCCGCAGCGCGTCGAGGATCGCCTTGCGGCGCGTTTCCCAGGGGCCGAAGCGCCACCACAGGTTCCAGGTCATGACTCGCATCGGCAGCCACCCACCTCTCGTCATGCCCGCGCCATGCCTTGCCGTGGACCATTGAAGCAGGGGCGACCTCAGCGATCGGGGTGCGTGAGCGCGGTGCCGGTCGTGATCGAGCGCGGGGAAGAACGGCGTCCCTGCCCGCGCGCGCTACGGCTTGGACCGCATAGGAGGGCAAGCGCGGCGACGCCCGCCGTGACGATGAACGCGGCGCGCAGGCCCTGGAGTTCGGCGTACGCGCCGAGCAGCGCGGGGCCGGCGATCGTGCCGAGCGCCAGGAAGAAGACGGTGACGCTGAAGCCGGCGGAGGGCCGCTCGGGAAAGACGCGGTAGCTCCACACCGCGAGTATCCCGGATCCGGCCATGAAGCATGGGCCGTAGAGCAGGGCGGAGAGGACGACGGCGGGGAGCGAGGCGGGGGCGAGGCCGAGCAGGGCGACCGCGACGGCGATGCCGGAGAAGAGCCCGGCGTGGACGCGGCGCAGCCCGTATCGCGCGACGGCGTGGCCGGTCAGCGCGCCCGCCGTGCCGACCGCGCCCATCAGGGTCCAGAACAGGGGGGCGGTCGCGGGGCCGGGGCTCGCGTCGTTGACCGTTTCGACGGCGAAGGACCAGTAGACGGAGCCGACGAGGCCGTAGATGACGGCGGTGAGCAGGAGCGGCAGTGCGGCGCGGCGGTACGTGGGCCGAAGGGTGCTCTGTACCGGTCGGCTCGGGCGGCTCCGTCCCTTGGGCAGCACATGGGCGTTGTACGCAGCCGATGCCAGCGCCGCCAGTGCGAAGGCCAGCCAGGCGTACCGCCATCCCGTGCCGCGGGCGAGCAGCGCCAGCGGGCCCGCGACCACGACGGCGAAGGCGGTGCCGCTGGCGATGGCGCCCATGACCTGCTCGCGCCGCCCGGCCGGCACCATCCGGTCGACCGCGTCGGAGTAGGGGGCCCAGGCCCAGCCCGAGCTCGTACCGGCGAGGATCAGCCCGGCGGCGAGCAGCCCCGGCCCCTGGGCGAGCGCCACCAGCCCCATGCCGACGGCGGCCGAGAGCCCGCCGGCGAGGACGAGCGGGCGCGGCCCGAAGCGCGCGACGAGGGCGCCGACCATCACCAGCGCGGCCAGATAGCCGACGTAGGTGGCGCTGCCGATCAACCCCACGAGGGAGACGGACAGCCCGAACTCCTCGCGCAGTTCGGGGAGAAAGAGCCCGTATCCGTACCGTGCGAAACCGAAGGTCACGCCGATCGCCGAAATCCCGGCGAGGGCCAGGCGGTGGCCGGGCGCTGTCAGTGAGTTCCATCGCATGCACCTACCATCCGACCTGCGCCTTTGCCGCACCATTGGCAAAAACGTCAGCCTCCCCTAGATTTGCGCCATGGCACTTCGTGTGATGGTGACCCTGCTGGAGGAGACCTCACTGTTCGAACTGGCCGTGCCGTGCGCGGTGTTCGCGGGCGAGGGATACGAGCTGACCCTGTGCGCCACCGTCCCGGGAGGCGGGCAGCACGCCCCCGGCGGTCTGCGACTGGAGGCCGAGCACGGCCTCGAGGCGCTGCGCGAGGCGGATCTGATCGTGGTCCCGGCCTGCATGATGGACGGCTACGAACCCCCGGCCGCCCTGCTAGACGCCCTGCGCGAGGCGCATGCCCGCGGGGCGCGGATCGCCTCCCTCTGCTCGGGCGCCTTCGTGCTGGCCGCGGCCGGACTGCTGGACGGGCGTCCGGCGGCGACGCACTGGATGTACGCGGAGGAGCTGCGCCGCCGCCACCCGTACGTGCGAGTCGACGACCGTTCCCTGTACGTCGACGACGGCTCCATCCTCACCAGCGCGGGCACGGCCGCGGCCATCGATCTGTGCCTGCACATCGTGCGCGGCGACTACGGCACGGCAGCGGCGGCGGAGGTCGGCCGCCGGATGGTCGTGGCCCCGCACCGGGAGGGCGACCAGACCCAGTACGCCCTGCCGCCGGCCCCTGCCCCAGCGCGGCCGGAGGGCCTCGGGCCGGTGCTGGACTGGGCGCTGTCCCGGCTCCACCGTCCGCTGACGATCGCCGAGCTGGCGTCCCGGGCGGGGATGAGCACCCGAACCTTCGGCCGCCGCTTCACGGCGGAGGTAGGCGTCACCCCGCTGAAGTGGCTCAACCAGCAGCGGCTGGCACGGGCACGGGAATTGCTGGAGACGACGGACCTGGGGGTGGACACGGTGGCGGACCGGAGCGGCCTGGGCAGCGCGGACAGCTTGCGCCAGCACTTCCACCGGGCACTGGCAACGACCCCGGCGGCATACCGGCGCACCTTTCGGGTCGGCGTACCTCAGCGGGTGTCGAGCGGTTGATCCCCGACTCCGGTGAGGGGGAACAGACTTACGCTGCCAGGAAGCCCGCAGACAAGAATCAGCGCCGGTCGCGCTACCGGTGCAGCCGGCTGAGTGGCGGCGCGCGGTCGCACAGGGGCTCAGTCCACCACCTGTGGATCACGGAAGTTGTAGACGACCGTCACCCCCAGGCCGGGCGTGTGCGTGTACACGACCGTGATCGCCTCGGCCGAGTCATGGGCGAGAGGAGTCGTGTGCGTGTATTCGACGGACGGAGGCCGCCAGCCGGGGATCTCTCGGCCCACCGCCGGGTCGCGGCCGATGACCGCGAGCGCTTCCCGGACGACTTCCCGCTCCCCGTCTGTCAGGTCGCCGAACGCCTTCCTGGCAGGCTCGGCCTCCTCCAACGGGACGTCGTTCATGTGCCGTCGCCTCCGGCACGCGCGTCTTCGAGGGCCGCCATGATCTCGGATGAGTTCCTGATCAGGACTCGGTGCCGGTAGGCCCGGACCACGGCTGCGGCGCCCGCGAAGTCGTTGGTCGGAGAGGCCCCTATGGCGGCCGCCAGCTCCTCCTCGAACCGCTCCAGGTCGCCCGGGAAGCCGTAGCGGCTGAGCGCACTGCGCAGGTCGTCCACAGTCCGGATTTCGGGCAGCGGCATCGCTCCCCAGCCGCCGTGTTCAGGCTGTGCGCTCATGGTCTGCTCCTGGTGAAAGGGCATGGCTCCATCTCTCAGTATGGCGCCGCCCAGCCTGGACGGACATCGCACTTCGCCGCTCACCACGCCGCCACCTCGCTCCCGCACTCGGCCCACATCAGCTTGCCGCCCTTCGACGCGCCGAGTTCGCGGAGCACCCAGGCGCCCCATGCGTCCGCGCAGGCCCGCACGAGGTGCAGTCCGCGGCCGTCTTCCGCGTCCAACGGGGACACGGGAGCATCCCGGTGCGAGAAGCCGGGCGGGACCCGAGGATCCGTGTCCCATACGGCCACGCGGAGCCGGCCGGGCTCGGCCGAGCGGAGGCGGAGGGCGTACGGGCCCTTGGTGTGGCGGTGCGAGTTGGTCAGCAGCTCGGCTGCCAGCAGTTCCGCGGTGGGGGTGAGTTCGGGCATCTCGTGGGCGGCCAGAATGAGTCTGAGCGTGCCCCGCGCGATACCCGGTGCGCGTGGATCGTGCGGAAGGTGCAGGGTGTAATTCCAGGACGGGGATACGGTGGCCATGGGAAATCTCCGATCACTGAGGGGAGTTGGGATCTTGCCTACGGTGCCCGGTGTCTCCGCCGTGGCGTCCCACGGTGCGCTTCCGGGCGGGGCGCCTGGAAACGAAGATAGGGCTCAGCAAATGTAATTTGCTGAGATCCGAGATACTTCCCTCACATTTCCCCCGTGTGAGTGACCTGCGACGGAACACGCGTCCTAGAGGAGTTCACGTGCCTGCCAGACCCCCTCTGACGGCCCGGCGCCTCCGGCTCGCCGTGGAGTTGCGCAAGATGCGCGAGCGCGCGGGCATGACGGCGACCGAAGCCGCACGCACTCTCGGCACCAGCCAGGGGCAGCTCAGCAACGTGGAGTCGGGGCGGTTCGGCGTGAGCCCCGACCGTGTCAGAGCGCTGGCCCGCATCTACTCCTGCCCGGACCAGGCGTTCGTCGAGGCCCTGGTCGGTATGGCGACGGACAGGACATTCGGCTGGTGGGAGTCGTACCGCGAGGTGCTGCCGTCAGGGCTCCTCGACCTCGCCGAACTGGAGCACCACGCCACCGCCGTACGCACCGCGTACACCTCTCACATGCCGGGGCTGCTCCAGACCGCTGATCACGCGCGTGAGATCTTCCGCCACGTCATCCCCGCGCCCACACCGCCCGAGGTCGAGCACCGGGTCTCGCACCGGGTCAAACGGCAGGGCGTGCTGTACGGGCCGCAGCCGACTCCTTACACCACCGTCGTGCACGAGGCAGCCCTGCACATGGGCGTCGGCGGCCGGACTGTGGCTCGCGCCCAGTTGCAGCATCTGCTCGACATGGGCGAGCGGGAGCACATCACCATCCGCGTACTCCCGTTCGGCGTCGGCGCGTTCCCCGGTTCGGGACAGTCCATCAACTACCTGTACGGTCCCGTGCCGCAGCTCGACACCGCGCAACTCGACCAGTTCCACGGCCCGGTCCTCCTCGATGCCGAAGCTCTTCTGGAGAAGTACAGGAACCTCCTCGGCATCGTGGAAGCCACTGCACTCACCCCCAAGAAGTCCCGGGACCTGATCCACTCCATCGCCCAGAACCTGTAAGGGAGCCGAGATGTCCCCGCAGCGCTGGCAGAAGTCGTCCTACTGCCAAGAAGGCGACGCCTGCGTCCACATATCCACCAAGGCAACCTGCACCACCATCCACCTCACCGAAAGCGCCGACCCCACCCAAGCCGTCCTCACCGCCGCCCCCGCTGCCTTCGGCGCCCTGCTCGACGTACTCAAGGCACCGGAAAGGCCCTGAAGCAGCATGTCCCGCCAAGCCGAGACGAAATACCGAGCGGTCACGGCGCTCCAACGCCGTATCGGCAACCCCATCCTCCGCCGCCTCCCGACCCAGACCCTCCTGGAGACCACCGGCCGCACCTCGGGCCTGCCTCGCCGGACCCCGGTGGGCGGCCGTCGTGTCGGGAACTCCTTCTGGCTGGTCTCCGAGTTCGGCGAGAGGTCCCAGTACGTTCGCAACATCAAGGCGGATCCCCGGGTCCGGGTGCGGATCCGGGGCCGCTGGCACACCGGAACGGCACACCTCCTACCCGACGACGACCCGATCGCCCGCCTGCGCAGCCTGCCCCGGCTCAACAGCGCGGGGGTGCGGGCGATGGGGGCGGGGTTGCTGACGGTGCGGGTGGATCTGGAGGGGTGACCCGCCGGGACTCCTTCAGACCGCCTGTGCGTACACCTCCAGCACCAGCTCCCGTACGGCCTCCGGCGCCCGCAGCGTCGGCAGGTGGTCGCAGTCCGGCCGGCGTACGAGGTGGCAGCCGGGGATCGCGGCGGCCATCGCCTCGTTGCAGCGGACCGTGCGGGGATAGTCCTGCTCGCCGAGGAGCAGGGCGCAGGGCATGGAGAGTTCACCGAGGCGCGGGAAGGCGGGCGGGTCCTCGGTCTGGTGGCCGTACGTCGTGAACCAGGCCGGGATCGCCGCCCGCAGCAGGGTCGCCGCCTCGGTGTCCGGGGGCGTGCCCGCCGCTGCCCAGGTGCGCAGGGACAGGGCGAGGAGTCCGTCCATGTCGCCCGCCTCGGCCAACTCACCGATCCGGGCGGTCAGTTCCGGCTCCTCCAGGTCGGGGTAGCCGGTCACGCCCGGCACGAGGAGGACCAGGGCCGCGACCCGGTCGGGCTCGTTCAGGGCGCCGTTGATCGCGGTGGCGCCGCCCATGCTCGACCCGACCAGCACCGCGCGCCGGACATCGAAGTGGTCCAGGACCGCCCTCAGGTCCTCGGCCTGCGAGTACGCGGCCGTCGGGTCCGGGGACCGGCCGAAGCCGCGGGCGTCGTAGCGGATGATCCGGTGGCGTTCCGCGAGAGCCGGGGCGATCGGCTCCCAGGCCCTTGAGTCCGCGACCCCCGGGTGCAGCAGCACCAGGGGCAGACCGTCCCCGCCCGTGTCGTCCGCCCAGACCTCGCCGTCCTTGACCCGCACCGTGGTTTCCATACATGAACTGTGCCCCACAGACAACCAGATCGGTGGGCACACTCTGGAGGCTGGGAGAAGGGCCGTGTAACTAATAATTACGGCAATATTTCCGCTCGGTTAATTCATGAAATAGCTAATAGCGACTGGTGACTATGGACAAGGGATTAACGGACTTCTACTTTTGGAACGTTCATCCCCCCGCACATAGGAGGAACCCGTGGGCATCAATGCCTCCGGAAAAGCCTGGATCATCCGTGGTGGCACCGCGCTGGCTGCGACCATGACGTGCCTGATACCGGCGACTCAGGCGCAGGCGTCAAGCGGCAACTGCTTCTCGGACGCCAACAACCCTGGCATTTCCCAAGTCCTGCCCGGCGACAACACCGTCTCCGTACCGCGCCAACAGGCAGCCAACACCTGGCAGGACTGGATCTGGCGTGGCACCGACGACCAGTACGTGTGCAACCCGAAGGTAACCAGCTGCACGTACTCCTACGGCAAGTCGCACTCCACGTCGTACGGCGACTCCGTCGGCGGCCAGATCACCCTCGGAAACGCCACATCGGTCACCAAGAGTATGCTCAACCTGGTCGCCAACGTCATTCCCAACTGGTCGAAGACCAGCACCGACGAGACCGACTACAACTTCTCGATCCAGATGAAGCCCGGGCAGACCGCCTACCCGTACCAGTACATCCAACGCCGCTGGACGCAGGGCGACTTCAAGGGAGCCTGGGTCAACGAGAACCAGACCTGCAAGGTCTACACGTCCAGCAACCCGCGCCACCCGGGCAAGGACGTGCCGGGACACATGTACTACTGGGACCCCAGTCGCACCTTCGGCTCGTGGTCGACCAATAGAGAAGTCGGCCGAGGCTACGGCTACGTCGTCTCCTAGGCCAGAGTCGAGGCCGGCCATTTTCAAAGGCCGGCCTCGGTGGAATGTAGCGCGATATCCATATATTCCTTTGCGGCAGAATACGGCACCGTCGTGCTCGGCGAATTCCGGACATGCCCGCAGGCGGGCGCCCCCTCACCCCGGCCACACAATCGCCTGCACCTCGCTGTAAGCATGCAGCGCGTACGAGCCGACATCCCGCCCCACCCCGCTCCTCTTGAACCCCCCGAACGGCGCCTCCATGTTCCGCCCGACCGTGTTCACTCCCACCCCGCCGGCCCGCAGCCGCCGCGCCACCCTAAAGGCGCGGGCCACGTCCGACGACCAGACGTAGTCGATCAGGCCGTAGTCGGTGTCGTTGGCCAGCTGCACGCCTTCCTCTTCCTCGTCGAAGGGGATGACGACCACCACCGGCCCGAAGATCTCCTCCCGGGTCACCCGCATGTCGTTCGTGCAGTCCGCGAGGAGCGTGGGGGCGACATAGAAACCCCGGCCGGACACAGCGGACCCAGACGGCCGTTCACCTCCCGCCACCACCACCGCGCCCTCCTTTCGGCCCAGTTCGACGTACGACTCCACCCGGTCCCGGTGCGCCGCCGAGATCACCGGGCCGACGACCGTGTCCGGCTCCCTCGGGTCGCCGACCTTCAACCGGCCGGCGTACGCCGCCAGTTGCTCGACCAGCCGGTCGTACACGCCCCGTTGCGCCAGCACCCGCGTCGGCGCCGTGCAGATCTGGCCGCTGTAGAAGGAGAAGGTGGTCCCGATCCCGGACACCGCGGCGCCCACGTCCGCGTCGTCGAAGACGACCGCCGCGCCCTTGCCGCCCAGCTCCATCAACTGCCGCTTCATCCCCCGCCCGCACACCTCGGCGATGCGCTGCCCCACCGCCGTCGAACCGGTGAAGCTCACCATGTCCACGTCGTCGGACTCGACCGCCGCCTCGCCGACCTCCACCGACCGCCCGGACACCACGTTCACGACTCCGCGCGGCACCCCCGCCGCCTCCAGCGCCTCCGCCATCCGGTAGACCGACAGCGGGTCCTGCGGGGCCGGTTTCACCACCACCGTGTTGCCCATGGCCAGTGCGGGGGCGACCTTGCCGGCCGGGTTCGCCCACGGGTTGTTGTACGACGTGACGCAGGTGACGACCCCGACGGGCTGGCGCACGGCCAGCGCGCCCATCACCGCCGCCTTCCCCATCGGCCCGGCCTCGTTGATCTGCGGCGGGATGGCCCACTCGGCGGGCTCCACGCGCGCGTACCGCCGGAAGCGGGCGGCGGCGACGCCCACCTGCATCCCACGGGCCGTACGCGTCGTCGCGCCCGTCTCCGCCCGGGCCAGCCCCGCATACGGCTCCATGCGGTCCCCGATGATCTCGGCGGCCCGCGCCAGCACCGCCGCACGCTCCTCCGGCGCCGTACGCGACCACGGGCCGAAGGCCTCGCGGGCCGCGGCACAGGCCGCGCGCACCTGATCCCGCGAGGCCTCCGGCGCCTGCCCGACGGTCTCCTCGGTCGCCGGGTCGACGACCTCGTAGTGACCGCCGTCCGGCTCCACCCAGGATCCGCCGATGAACAGCCGCTGGTCATCGGCCACTTGATCGCCACCCGTCCCGGTCACTTGGCCGCCACCGTCCCCGTCACTCGGCCGTCGGTCACTTGGTCGCCACCGTCCGCGTGTCCCGGCCCGAGCGGAGCACCTTTCCCGGTACGGCCCCGCTCACCACGTCGTCCCGGATCGCCTCGACCCCGTTGACCCACACGGCCCGTATCCCGATGGCCTTGGAGTCCAGCCGGGGACTGTCACCCGGCAGGTCGTGCACCAGGGTGGCCGTACCCGCGTCGATCCGCTCCGGGTCGAAGAGGACGAGATCCGCATGGAAGCCCTCCGCTATCCGGCCCCTCTCCCTGAGCCCGAACAGCCGCGCCGGATCGTCCGTCAGCATCTTCACTGCCTGCTCCAGGCCCGCCAGCTTCCGGCCCCGGAGGCAGTCCCCGATGAACCGTGTGGTGTACGGCGCTCCGCACATGCGGTCCAGATGGGCGCCCGCGTCCGAGCCGCCGAGCAGGACGTCCTCGTGCTGCCAGGTCTCGGCGCGCAGGGACCAGGACGCCGGGTCGTTGTCGGTGGGCATGGGCCACAGGACCGTACGCAGCTCGTCGGCGGCGCAGATCTCCACCAGGCACTCGAAGGGCTCCTGGCCGCGTTCCGCCGCGATGTCCCGTACGACCCGCCCGCTCAGACCCCGGTTCGCCTCGCTGTACGTGTCGCCGATGACGTACCGCCCGAAGTTCGTCAGCCGCCGGAAGACGCCCGCCTCCTTGGAGCCCGCGTGCACCAGCATCTCGGCCCGGACGTCCGGGTCGCGGAGCCTGGCGATCCGCTCGGGGACGGGCAGTCCGAGAATCGGCCCCCAGCCCGGAATCAGGTTCAGCGCGCAGAACGTGCCCAGGGACATGTTCATCGGCGTGAGGATCGGCATGGTGAGGGCCACCACCCTGCCGCCCGCCTTCCTGGCCTGCTCGCTCGCGAACAGCTGCCTGGGCACCCGCTCGGGGACGGACGCGTCGACCGTCAGGACGTTCCAGTTCAGGGGACGGCCCGCCGCCGCGCTCATCTCCACCAACAGCTCGATCTCCGCGTCGCTGAACTGGTCGAGGCAGCCCGCGACGATCGCCTCGATCTGCGTGCCCTCGTGCTCGCCGACGGCCCGGGAGAGCGCCAGCAGCTCGGCGGGCCGCGCGTGCCGGGAGGCGACCGGGTTCCCGTCGCCGTCGGAGTGGGTGGAGGACTGGGTGGTGGACAGGCCCCAGGCGCCCGCGTCCATGGCCTCGTGGAACAGGCGGAGCATGGCCGCCATCTGCTCCTCGGTCGGCTGCCCGCCGATCGCCTCCGGGCCCATCACATACCGGCGCAGCGCACAATGCCCCACCATGAAGCCCGCGTTGACGGCGATCCGCCCCTCCAGCGCGTCCAGATACTCCCCGAAGCCGTGCCAGCTCCAGGGCGCCCCCTCCTCCAGCGCGACCAGGGACATGCCCTCGACCTTGGACATCATGCGACGGGTGTAGTCGGCGTCCTGCGGGCGGGACGGGTTGAGGGGGGCGAGGGTGAAACCACAGTTGCCGGCCGCGACCGTGGTGACGCCGTGATTGAGAGACGGCGTCGCGTACGGGTCCCAGAACAGCTGGGCGTCGTAGTGCGTGTGCGGATCCACGAAGCCGGGGGCGAGGACGAGGCCTGCGGCGTCCTCGGCCGTACGGGACTCGTCCGTAATGTTCCCGATGACAGCGATACGACCGTCCCGGATACCGACGTCCGCGGTGTACCCGGGCGCGCCCGTGCCGTCGACAACGGTCGCCCCTTTGATGACGTGATCAAGCATCGGCCTGCCTCCTTGAACTCCGGGCCGGTGTAGGTACCTCAGGGGCGCGGGGAACTGCGCGACCAGCCACAGCGGACCCCGCACCCCGCAACGGCGATCACGAGGCAGCCCGGAACCGCGACGTCCGATGCACCGGGTCCGTGTCAATCTTCGGAATCACGTGCTCCCCCACCAGCCGAATCGTCTGCAACGTCTCCTCTTTCGGCACCCCCACCGGCAGCCCAAAACTCAACTGATCCGCCCCCGCCTGCTCCCACCGCTTGCACTGCGTGAGCACCTCGTCCGGGTCGCCGCAGATCAACAGCTCCTCGGCGATGAGGAGTTCGACGAACTCCTCGTTGTACTCGGGCAACGTCTCCGGCCAGACAGGGAACCCCTCGGGCCGCGGGAAGGTGTCGTGGTACCGGAAGACCAACGACGGCAGATAGTGCAGCCCCCCGTTGACAGCGATCCGTACCGCTTCGTCGTGCGTCGGCGCACAGATCGCCGTGGTGGTCACCATCACGTTGTCGTTGACGAAGTCCCCGATCGGCTCGGCGTCCACGACCGCCGTCTTGTACTGCTCGAGCACCCACTCCATGTCGGCGACCTTCTGCACGCTGAAGCCGAGCACGCCGAGGCCCTTCTTCGCGGCCATGGCGTACGAGGGTGGCGACCCGGCGGCGTACCACATCGCGGGGTGCGACTTCCCGTACGGCTTCGGCAGGACCTTGCGCGGCGGGAGCTGCCAGTGTTTGCCCTGGAACCCGACGTACTCGTCCTGGAGCCACATCTTCGGGAACTCGGCGATGGTCTCTTCCCAGATCTCCTTGGTGTAGTTCATGTCGGTGATGCCGGGGAGGAAGCCGAGGATCTCGTGCGAGCCCGCTCCGCGTCCGCTGCCGAACTCGAAGCGGTTCTCGGTGAGATGGTCAAGCATGGCGACCTTCTCGGCGACCTTCACGGGGTGGTTGACCTGGGCCAGCGGGTTGAAGATGCCCGAGCCGAGGTGAATGCGTTCCGTCGCGTGTGCGAGGTAGCCGAGGAACACGTCGTTGGCGGAGAGGTGCGAGTACTCCTCCAGGAAGTGGTGCTCGGACGCCCAGGCGTACTTGAAGCCCGACTTGTCCGCCTGGATGACGTACTCGGTCTCCTCCATCAGCGCCTTGTGCTCGGCCAGCGGGTCGGTCTCGGCGCGTTTGCCCACGTATCCCTGTACAAAGAGCCCGAATTCCAAGGAGGTTCACCGTCCCCAGTTGATCCTCGGTTGCGACATCTGACGGATCGTCAGATCTGCCGCCGACTGTGGCACCGCACGCATGGACCGTCAATAGCTGACGAGCAGTCAGATGCCCAACCAGGCGGGCTCAGATGACGGAGACCCCGGCCAGCCACCCCCCGTCGATCACGAACGGCTGCCCGGTGATGTACGAGGAGTCCTCGGCGGTGAGGAAGAGCGCGAGCCGCGCCACCTCCTCCGGCTTCCCGATCCGCCCGAGCGGCACGAGCTTGCGGTACAGCCCGTCGATGGCGCGGGAGGTCTCCTCGGCGTCCGCGGACCCCGGATCCAGCTGGGCCGGGTTCGACATCGCGGTGTCGATGGCGCCCGGGCACATGGCGTTGACCCGGATCTTCCGGGCGGCCAGCTCCAGAGCGGCGACCCGGGTGAGCCCGAGGATGGCGTGCTTGGTCGCCGCGTAGGCGCCCACGGCCGCCATCCCGGTCACGCCGGTGTACGAGGCGGTGTTGACGATCGTGCCGCCATCGTCCATCTCGGGGGCGACCGCCCTGATCCCGAGGAAGCAGCCGACCTGGTTGACCCGCACGACCTGCATGAACTCGTCGAGGGGCGTGTCGACGAGGGAGTTGAACCGCAGGATGCCGGCGTTGTTGACGAGTCCGTCGATGCGGCCGTAGGCATCCTTCGCGGCGGCAACGGCGGAGCGCCAGTCGCTCTCCTCGCCCACGTCGAGGTGGACGTACAGCGCCCCCAGTTCCTTGGCCAGCGCGGCCCCTTGATCGTCCAGCACATCCGCTACGACGACCTCGGCGCCCTCCGCCACGAAGAGCCGCACCTCCTGCTCACCCTGGCCGCGTGCCGCCCCGGTGACGATGACGACCCGTCCGTCGAGCTTGCCCATGACGATCCCCTTGACACGGTGGACACGGTGGACTCCGCATCGTAGCGCCACATCTGACGGAACGTCAGATGTCGTCGGGCGCAAGCTCTCGTGGTTGCTGAGGCGAATCTCACGTGACCCACCAGTAGGGACATTTGACCCTGTCGGCGTACGTCAAGGGAATCCAAAATCTTCTCCATGTCCCAACGGAAACTGAAGAACAAGAAGATCAGAGTCGTGGCGATCGGATCGGCGCTCGCCACGGGCGGAGCGATCGTCGCCCTGCTTCCCTCGGCGAACGCGGCCGACGAGAAGACGCCCGACCAGATCATGCGGATGTGCGAGAGGTCCGAAGTACTCAACGGCAAGCGGCAGTCGGTGAGTGATTTCAATGGTTCCTTCGCCGACGGTCACGAGTCCGACAACTGCGATTTCGTCGAGACGAATTTCGAGACCTTCGACGGGCCGACCGAAAAGGCCTCGATCGACTTCCCGAACTGCGAACCGAACGCCACCGAACCGGCGAAGGTGTCGGTCACCTGGTCGGCGACGGCGGCCCAGGGCCAGGGCCGGTACACCGTGACCAAGCAGGGTGCGGGCGGCGGCCTGTTCGGCCTTCTGTCCGGGTCCTGGCAAAGCCACAGGGGGACCCTGGACATGACCGTGAAATCGGCGACCGCGGGTGACACGGAAGAGCGGGAAGTGCCGGTCGGCAAGGTGCTCCACATGGAGTTCACGCCGAAGATGCAGCGCATGACCGGCGAATGGCGGGTGAGGCTCGACGCCCGCGAGGCGACGACCACCACCAACGCCACACCGGAGAAGAACTTCGTGGCACCGGAGGTCATCGAGGGCCCCGTCGTCCTGCCGGGCGCGGCCGGCGCTCCCGGAGTGGTGGACGGCACCTCCAAGGCGGTCCTTGAGGACTGCTGACCCGCCCACCGAAGAAATCTCATCCCTCATCGAAGACAACAGCTCATCCCCCCACAGGAGAGACCCATGACTCGCACCGGCCGCGGCAGAAGCCACCGGAGCAAGAAGAAGCGCATCACCCTCGCCCTGTCCCCGCTGGTGGCCGTGGCGGTGGCCGTCCCGCTGATGAACTCCGCGGGCGCCGCCACCCCCTCCGAGGTGACCGCCGACTGCTCGGCGAACTCGGACAAGCTGGAGAACTGCGAGTTCGTCGACGTCCAGTTCAAGCGGGACAACCTCGGGCCCAATCAACGGGTCTCCGCGGTGACCGACAACTGCGGCTCGACGAGCACCGCCTCGAAGACCTTCAACGTGAGCACGTCCGTCACCAGGACCATCCAGCTCGAGAACGGATTCACCACCGATTCCTCGACGATGCTGGGGAACTCCTTCTTCGAGATCGGGGGGAAGTTCGCCACGGCGGACATCAACATCACGCGTGACGACAAGACCACGGCCCTGGCGTTCAGCAGGACGGACACCGTCCAGGCGGACAACATCGGCTTCTTCATGTGGTCCGCCAAGCGCACCGACGTGAGCGGATTCATACGGGCCACGTACAAAGAGCCGCAGGACGGCCAGACGGTGTTCTTCTCCCCCAGCGAGGGCGGCAAGAGCGTGCACGTCTTCTATCCGCAGATCCTGAAGAACGGAACTCCCGACGGCCGCCTTTGGCTGCGCAATGTGAAGTGCGGAACTCCCGAGGCCTCAGGGCTGCAGAATTCCACGCGCGCGCTCAGGTCGGAAGCCGGATTCGGTGCGGGCGGCGAGAACGTCACCGACGTGGAAATCCCCCTGTCGGAGATTCCGGCGCCGTAACTGATCATCAGGCGCCGTAACTGATTATCAGGTGCGAAGCACGGGCGCGGCTCCCAGCCACCGCAGGACCGCGTCCGTGCTCCCGCGTGCTTCCAGCTTGGCGTAGATGTTGCTCAGGTTGTTGCGGATGGTCTTCTCGCTCAGCCTCAGGCGCAGCCCGATCTCCTGCGCGCCCAGCCCGGTCGACAGTAACTCCATGATCTGCCGCTCACGCGGCGAGAGCAGCTTCCGCAGCCGCTCCATCGCGGCGTCGGCCGTGGACATCCGCCGGGCGCCCTCGCGCAGGGCGGCGCACGCCGCCGGAGAGAGGTACGTGTGCCCGATGGTGGCGGCCATGACCGCCGAGGACAGCATGCAGGTGCAGTAGTCGCCCTCGACCAGGTAGCCCGCGCCGCCACGGAACACCTCCACGACCGTCTCGGTGTCCCGCCGGGGGCTGACGACGATCACCGGGACGGTCGTGACCCCCAGATCCGCGAGGGCGTCCAGCGGTTCGTCGCAGCGCAGGACGACGACATCCGTGCCCTCGGGGACCCGGAAGGGCGGGGTCAGGTGGAGGACCCGGCCCACGTACGGGTCGTCCGGGGCCGGCCAGTCGTCGTACGGCCACTCACCCTGGGCACAGGCGAGGGCGACGGAGAGTCGCTGGGCAGGGGGGTGCCGGAGAGGAGGGTCCTGGAGATGGGGGTCCTGGACCGGAGGTCGCAGGACAGGAGGTCGCTGGGAGGATCGCACGTCACGTGCCCTTCCGCCGGAGTCGTCACGTCCGTACGTCCGTACATACGTGACCCGGCGTGGACATGTTCAAGCTTTCAAGAAGCGACTGCACAAGAAGCGCCCGCACAGGAAACTCCTACAACAACGGAGCCACCTCCGCCCCGAACGCGGCCATCTGGTCGGTGAGTTCGGCGCGGCTGCGGCTGCGGAACCGCACCTGGATCTGGTGCACGCCCATCGCCCGGTAGGCGCGCAGGGACTCGGCGAGTGCGTCGGGCGCGCCGGTGATCGTGCGTCGCCCGACGTCCCAGTCCGGGGTGCCGACGTACAGCGGCTCGGTGACGGCCCCGACGGTGAAGGGCCCCTGGACGGCGGCCTCCGCGCGGATCTTCCTGATGTCCTCGATCCGCGCGGCCAGCTGTTCGCGCGGATCGCCCTGCGGCAGCCAGCCGTCGCCCTTGAGCGCGGCCCGGCGTACGGCGGCGGGCGAGGAGCCGCCGACCCAGAGCGGGACGCGGGTCTGGGCCGGGCGTGGGCGCTGGCCGAGGTCCTGGAAGTCGTAGAAGGTGCCGTGGTGTTCGGGGAACTCGTCCGGCCCGAGGGCTTCCCGCAACGCGTCGACGGACTCGTCGAGGAGGGCCCCGCGCCGCCGGAAGTCGACCCCGAGCGCCTCGAACTCCTCCCGCACATGCCCGGCGCCGACGCCGAGGATCAGCCGGCCCTCGCTGAGATGGTCGAGGGTGGCGTACTGCTTGGCGGTGAGGAGCGGATGGCGCAGGCCGACGACGGCGACGTGGCTGAGGAGCCGTACGCGTTCGGTCGCGGCGGCGAGGAAGGCGAGGGTGGCGACGGGGTCGTACCAGACCGTGCTCATCGCGGTCGCGAGACGGCGCGGGATGGCGACGTGGTCGCAGCAGGCGACGTAGGCGAAGCCCGCGCGCTCGGCGGTCCGGGCGATCTCGACGAGGTCGCCCGGACCGGCGGCCGCCTCCCAGGCCTCGGCGTAGATCGTGGTCTGGGACTGGACGGGGAGCTGGATGCCGTACTGGATCACCTCGGGCCGCCCCAGAGCCCGTCCGGCGTGAGCCCGAGGAGTTCGATGGCGTTCCGCCGTACGATCCGCTCCACCACGTCGGCCGGCAGGTGCCCCATCTGGGCCTCGCCGACCTCCCTCGACTTCGGCCAAGTGGAGTCGGAGTGGGGGTAGTCGGTCTCGTAGAGGACGTTCCCGACTCCGATGTCGTCAAGGTTGCGCAGCCCGAAGGCGTCGTCGAAGAAGCAGCCGTAGACGTGCTCGGCGAACAGCTCGGACGGCGGCCGGTGGACCTTGTCGGCGACGCCGCCCCAGCCGCGGTTCTCCTCCCAGACGATGTCGGCGCGTTCGAGGATGTAGGGGATCCAGCCGATCTGGCCTTCCGCGTACATGACTTTGAGGTTCGGGAACTGCTCGAACTTCCCGCTCATCAGCCAGTCCACCATCGAGAAGCAGCAGTTGGCGAAGGTGATGGTGGAGCCGACGGCGGGCGGGGCGTCGGCCGAGGTGGAGGGCATACGGCTCGACGACCCGATGTGCATGGCGACGACGGTGCCGGTCTCGTCGCAGGCGGCGAGGAAGGGGTCCCAGTCGTCGCCGTGGACGGAGGGCAGGCCCAGGTGCGGGGGTATCTCGGAGAAGGCGACGGCACGGACGCCGCGGGCGGCGTTGCGGCGGACTTCGGCGGCGGCCAGTTCGGCGTCCCAGAGGGGGATGAGGGTGAGAGGAATGAGGCGGCCGTGGGCCTGAGGCCCGCACCACTCCTCCACCATCCAGTCGTTGTAGGCCTGGACGCAGAGGAGGCCGAGTTCGTGGTCCTCGGCCTCGGTGAAGGTCTGGCCGCAGAAGCGGGGGAAGGTCGGGAAGCAGAGCGCGGACTGGACGTGGTTGACGTCCATGTCGGCGAGGCGGGCGGGGACGTCGTACGAGCCGGCGCGCATCTGCTCGTACGTGATGACCTCGAGCTTGATCTCGTCCCTGCTGTAGCCGACGGCGGTGTCGAGGCGGGTGAGGGGCCGGCGCAGGTCCTCGTAGATCCACCAGTCGCCGATGGGGCCGTCGTCGCTGCCGGGGGTGCCCATGACGGGGTTGAACCGGCCGCCGAGGAAGGACATCTCCTTCAGTGGGGCGCGGACTGTGCGGGGGCCGGTGTCCAGGTACTTCTTCGGGAGCCGGTCCTGCCAGACGGTCGGGGGTTCGACGGTGTGATCGTCGACGGAGATGATCAGAGGAAGGGGTGTGTTGGTCTCCATGCGAATCACGGTAGCGCTGATCTGACGGTCCGTCAGCTAGCTGTTCCCGGGTGGGAGTCCGGCGACCCCTGCGAGGAAGTGTGCGAAGACCGCGTGAGGGGCTTGTGATAGCCCGCGTGCCTGCCTGTGATCGGACCCTCCACAGCTGACGCATCCCCCATGGGCAAGGCAAACTGGCGGGGTTGCTCAGAATTAGGGGGACGACGGCTATGGACGGTGTGCCGCGAGTGCCGAAGGTACCGCGAGTGCCGGAGCAGAGGCGTCCCGGTTCCGGCTCCGAGGAGGAGGAGACGGAGGCGGGGGCGGTGTCGGTGTCGGTGTCGGTGCGCTTCAGTGTGCTCGGCCCGGTGCGCGCCTGGCGCGGGGAGGAATCGCTGAGCACCGGTTCGCCCCAGCAACGCGCCCTCCTGGCCGCCCTGCTGCTGCGCGAGGGCCGTACGGCGACCGCCGCGGAGCTGATCGACGCCCTGTGGGGCGAGGACCCGCCTTTGCAGGCACTGGCGGCGGTACGGACGTACGCCTCACGCCTGCGCAAGGTGCTGGACCCCGGGGTCCTGGTGAGCGAGTCGGGCGGGTACGCGGTGCGGGACCTGGGCCAGGGCGCCCTGGACCTGGCGACGGCCCAGGAACTGGCGACGGAGGCGGAGAAGGCCCGCTCGGCCGGGGACCTGTGCCATGCCCGTGAGGTCCTGGGCCGGGCGCTGGCGCTGTGGGACGGGGAGGTGCTGGCGGGGGTGCCGGGCCCGTACGCGGAGGCACAGCGGGTCCGTCTGGAGGAATGGCGGCTCCAACTCCTCGAATCCCGCCTGGACATGGACCTGGAGCAGGGCTGCCACGCGGAGGCGGTATCGGAACTCACGGCCCTGACGGCGGCCCACCCGCTGCGCGAGCGCCTGCGTGAACTGCTGATGCTCGCCCTGTACCGCAGCGGCCGCCAGGCGGAGGCCCTGGCGGTCTACGCGGACACCCGCCGCCTCCTGGCCGACGAACTCGGCGTGGACCCACGCCCGGGCCTCAGCGAACTCCAGCAGCGCATCCTCCAGGCGGACCCGGGCTTGGCGGAACCGTCGGCACCGGTGGCCGAACCGGCCGTCGTCCCGGTCCGCCCGGCGCAACTCCCGGCAACCGTGCCGGACTTCACGGGGAGGACTTCCTTCGTCTCCGAGCTGGGCGACGTACTGGCCTCGGCGGAGGGCCGGGTGATGGCGGTGTCGGCGCTGGCGGGCATCGGCGGCGTCGGCAAGACGACCCTGGCGGTACACGTGGCCCACCGGGCACGGACCGCGTTCCCCGACGGCCAGCTGTACGTCGACCTCCAGGGCGCGGGCGCCAGGGCGGCGGAACCGGAGACGGTACTGGGGTCCTTCCTGCGGGCCTTGGGCACGCCCGATTCCTCCATCCCGGACTCACTCGAGGAACGCTCGGCCCTGTACCGCTCGGTGCTGGACGGCCGCCGGGTCCTGGTCCTGCTGGACAACGCTCACGATGCCGCCCAGGTACGCCCCCTCCTCCCGGGCACGGAGGGCTGCGCGGCGCTGATCACGTCCCGCGTCCGGATGGTGGACCTGGCGGGCGCCCACCTGGTGGACCTCGACGTCATGTCCCCGGACGAGGCGCTGTCGCTGTTCACGAAGATCGTCGGCGAGGAACGGGTGAGGTCCGAACGGGAGGCCGCACTGGACGTGGTGGCGGCCTGCGGCTTCCTCCCCCTGGCGATCCGCATCGCGGCGTCCCGTCTGGCGGCCCGCCGCACCTGGACGGTCTCGGTCCTGGCGGCGAAGCTCGCGGACGAACGCCGCCGCCTGGACGAGTTGCAGGCCGGCGACCTGGCGGTGAAGGCGACCTTCGAGCTGGGCTACGGCGCACTGGAGCCGGCCCAGGCCCGAGCATTCCGGCTCCTGGGCCTGGCGGACGGCCCGGACATCTCCCTCACGGCGGCCGCGGCGGTGCTGGACCTGCCGGCGGAGGAGACGGAGGACTTGCTGGAGTCGTTGGTGGACACGTCGCTGCTGGAGTCGGCGGCGCCGGGCCGCTACCGGTACCACGATCTGGTACGGCTGTACGCGCGTGCTTGTGCGGAGAGGGACGAGGAGCCGGCGAGCGAGCGGGATGCGGCGATGTCGCGGTTGCTGGACTTTTATCTGGCTAGTGCGGCGGGGGTTTATGCGATGGAGCGGCCGGGGGACCGGCTGGTGGATCACTTCGAGGTCACCCAGTACTCGGGACTCAGGTTCGAGGACCGGCACGAGGCTCAGGACTGGCTGTACGCGGAAGCGCATACCCTTATCGCCTTCGTTCAGCAGTGCGCGAAGGGGGCTACGCTCCGGCGCGCCGTGGATCTGCTGTGGGCGGCCAAGGACCTGGCCGAGTCAGGGGCCAACTCCAAGCAATACGAAGTCGCCGCGGTCACGCTGCGGGACGCGGCCGCCCGGGCCGACGATCCACAGGCCCGAAGCCGAGCACTCACCACACTGACCAACGTTCATCTCGTGGCCGGACGATTTGCTCAAGCCGACGATCAGGCGCGGCTGGCAATGGAGCTCGCCCAGGTGGCGGATGACCTGGCACCCAGCTGCTGGGCCGCCAACGATCGAGGCATCATCGCGCTCTATCAAGGCCGTCACACCGACGGTGAGGCATACCTGCAACAGGCCATCGAGAGTTTCCGCCTGGACGGGAACCTCGCGGGAGAAGCCAGCGCACTCTGCAATCTCTCCCGCATTCACCTGGCCATGGGCCACGTCACCAGCGCGGTGGAACTCGCGCAGCAGGGCATCTCCGTCTATGACGAGCTGGGCCACGCGCTACGCGGGGCGAACGCGCGCTATGCAATGGGCCTCGCGCTCACGGGACAGGGTCAGCTGGAAGCCGCTGTCGATCGGCTGACGGAAGCACTGGACGTCTTCCATGACAGCAGGCAGCGACTGTGGGAGGGCATGACGCTCTTCCGGCTCGCGGAAGCACACCTTGCCGGGCACAATCCCGCAAAGACCGCGGCCCTGGCGGAACAGGCACTCGCCGTACTGCGCGGAATCGGCGGCGAGTGGCGGCGGGGCAACGTCCTGACGGTCCTCGGCCGCGCGCTCAACGGCCTGGGCCAGACCGGTCGAGCGCACGCCTGTTGGCAGGAAGCCCTCGCCATCTTCGAACAACTGGGCTCACCCGAGGCCTCTGACGTGCGGCTTCTGCTCACACCCGCGGCAGCCGCATAGGTCGCGGCACGACGTTCATCGTTCGTTTATGACACCAGTGCACTCTCAAGGTGTCGATCCGTCGCGTCGGGGGGCAGACGGGTCAGCGGTGATCAGCGCCGCTAGGGTGAACGGCCCTGATATGCCCGCCCGGCGGCCCTCGGGGGAGTCGCCGGGCGGGTATCGCCCATCACTGAACGGGAGTTGCAGGTCATGAGCGAAGCCAAGAAGACGGACCCTGTGGTGAAGCCGCTCGACAACCACGCCACGGACGTCGACGACAACGCCACCACGCAGGACAACCACGCCACGGACGAAAAGATCACCACGCTCGACAACCACGCGACCGGCGGCACGGTGACCCCACTGGACAACCACGCAACGGACGAAAAGCCCTAACCAGACCCTCATCCACGGGGATCGGCCGCGGCGGCGCGGAGGGGAAGCCGCCGCGGCCGACGTGCTCGAACAAACAGCGATTGGCAGATCCGTTCCACCCACGTGACGCATTTACCCAGGTCGCGACAGTCGCCCCTGGAACACATCTGCCAATCCCTGCCGCTTGCCGCCTGTTGTCCACAGGGCTGAGCGAAGGGTGGGGGGATTCGGGAGAGTGGGGGGATGGAGCATCGGGAGTTGCGGGGGCTCGCGGACGGGGGGGGTTTTGCTTGTCTCGCGGGCTTTGGGGGCCGGGTGGCCTCGGGTGGGGCTCTTTCGGAGGTTGGGGGCGGAAGGGTGGACTCGGGTTCGGGGTGGGGCCTGGGTTGAGCCGGGGCGGGGTGTCGATCTGGTTGTGCGGCTGAAGGCGGCGCAGCTGGTCACGCCGCGGCTCGTCGTGAGTCACCGGTCGGCGGCCTGGCTCTGGCAGATCGAGACCCTCGGTGCGGGAATGGGAACGGTGCCCCAGGGGTAGTCGGCCGACCTGGAGTTCACCGATCCTGGGCTCAGCATCCGGCGGTGCCTCGCGGATGTGCGTGTTCATCGGATCCCCCTCGCCGACGTCGACGTCGTACGGCGGTCAGGGCTGCGCGTCACGGACGTCCCCCGCACTCTCGCCGACCTCCTGCGCGCCGGGCCTCGGGACGACGCCCTCGTGGCCGTCGAGTCGGCGCTCAACTACCGCACCGTCGGCGGCGTACGTCGAGCCCCGCTCACCACCCCGGCGTCCCTGTCCCTCGCACTCGACGCCCCGCTCCGGGGAGCCGCCCGCGCCCGGGACTGGATGGCACTCGCCGACCGCAACTCGGGTTCCCCCGCGGAGACGGTCGCCCGCCTGCGTATGTTCGACGCCGGCCTGCGTCCGGAATCCCAGGTCGAACTCCGCGTCCCCGGCGGCCGCCGTCGCTACCTCGACTTCCTGTTCCGGGCCGAGGGGCTGGCGGTCGAGATTGAGGGCTACGCCTACCACGGCACCCGCGAGTCCCACCGCCGGGACATCGCCCGCTTCAACGAGATCCTGCAGTGCGCGGAGGTACGCAACTTGCTGCGCTTCACCGCCATGGACGTGTTCCGACGCCCTGCTCGGATAATCGAGGAGATCCGCGCCGCTCTGGCCCTGAAGAGGCCGGGGTTGCAGCTCGGCTGATCTCAAGATGGGCCGGTGTTTGGGGGCGCGAGCGCGTCCGGCAGCGCCGGTCGGCCTCTCGACCGGCCCAGGGGTACACCCACCTGGGCCCCGTCCCTCTCCGGCCGCCCGCTCGCTTCTTCCCCGTGCTGGAGCGGGCCGGGTCCAGGGTGGCCCGGAGGGCCATCGCCGAAGGCGACGCGGAGTGGAGCGCAGCGGAACGCAGCGCCCTTGACGCGGGTCGCGGAAGCACGACACTGGCCAAGAAGCGGGCGGCCCCACGGCCACTGGCAAACACCGTCCACGCCAACCACCCCCGTCCACCTCGCCCGCCCCACCTACCCCAACCGCCCCCGCAACCCCCCCTTCACCACCTTCCCGCTCGCATTCCGAGGCAGCTGCCCCAAGAACTCCACCGTCCTCGGCACCTTGTAGTTCGCCATCTCTCGCCTCGCCCAAGCGATCAGGTCGTCGCCGGTCAGGACCGAACCCGGTCGCCGTACGACGTACGCCTTGCCGACCTCGCCCAGGCGGGGGTCCGGTACGCCGATCACCGCCACGTCCGCCACATCCGGGTGCAGGCCCAGGAGTTGCTCTATCTCCGCCGGGTACGCGTTGAAGCCGCCGACGATGAACATGTCCTTGATGCGGTCGGTGATCCGCAGGCAGCCCGCCTCGTCCAGCACGCCCACATCGCCTGTCCGCAGCCAGCCGTCCAGTCCCAGCACCTCGGCCGTGGCCGCCTCGTCCTCGTAGTAGCCCCGCATGACATTGAAGCCACGGACCATGACCTCGCCCGGAGTCCCAGGGCCCACGGGCCGCCGCCCCCCGGCATCCACCACCCTCACCTCCGTCCCGGGTATCGGCCGGCCCGACGTCGACGCGATCACCGAGGGGTCGTCGCCGCGGCGGCACATGGTCACGATGCCGCTCGCCTCCGACAGGCCGTACGCGGTCAGCACCGTCTCCACGCCCAGCTCTCCCCTCAGGCGTTCCACCAGCCGCAGCGGCACCACCGCCGCGCCCGTCACCACCAGCCTCAGCGCGGAGAGGTCGTACGCGTCCCTCGCCGGGTGGTCCAGCAACGACTGGTGGAGGGTGGGCGGGCCCGGCAGTACCGACACCCGTTCCGCCGCGATGTTCGCCAGCGCCGTGTCCACGTTGAACACCGGCTGCGGGATCATCGTCGCGCCCCGCATCAGGCAGGCGATCACGCCCGCCTTGTAGCCGAAGGTGTGGAAGAAGGGGTTCACGATCAGGTAGCGGTCCCCCTGCCTCAAACCCGCCAGGTCGCACCACGCCTCGTACGCCCGCAGGGTTTGCGCGTGGGTAATCACCGCGCCCTTGGGGCGGCCCGTCGTTCCGGAGGTGTAGACGATGTCCGAGGGCATCCCCGGGCGCACTGCCGACGCCCTCGCCCGTACCTCCGCCCCGGCCTCCCCCACCCCGTCCCCGCTCGCCAGGAACTCCTTCCAGGTGCGGAAGTCCGCCGGGGCGGCGTCGTCCGACAGCACCACCACCTGCTCCAGCTCCGGCAGGCCCGGGAGCACTCCCGGCCCCGCCCCCTCCCCCGCCGCCCGCCGCAGCGACGCCACGTACGACGTCCCGAGGAACGTCCCCGTCACGAACAGCAGCCGGGCCCCGCTGCGCCGCAGTACGTCCGCCGCCTCCGCCCCCTTGAAGCGGGTGTTCAGCGGTACGAGCACCGCGCCCGCCGACACCGCGCCCAGCGCGGAGACGATCCAGTCGAGGGAGTTCGGGGCCCAGATCCCCACGCGGTCCCCGACCGCGACGCCGTTGGCCATGCAGGCCGCCGCGGCGCGTTCCACCCGGGCGCCGAGTTCGGCGTACGAGATCCGGGTACGTCCGTCGACCACCGCCTCGACGTCCGCGTACCGCTCGGCCGCCGATCGGACCAGCCCCGGAACGCTGCCCCACTCGGCCCATCCGCCCGGCTCCGCGTCTTCGCGCATGCACACCAGCCTCCCCGAACCGCAGTAGCTGACTGACCGTCAGATTAGCTGTAACCTGACGATCTGTCAGCAGCCAGCGCCCCGCGCGGAGGTGCACCCAGCATGGCCGGAACCACCGGACTCAACGGGCCCACCGGACTCACCGGGCACACCAGGCACACCGGACCCACCGGACCCGCCGGACTGAAAGACGCCACCGCCATCGTCGGCATCGGGCAGACCCCCTTCGCCAAACACCTCCCGGACGACGAGAAGACCCTCGCCTGCCAGGCCGTCCTCGCCGCCCTCGACGACGCCGGAATCGCCCCCGGCGAGGTCGACGCCCTCGCCTCGTACACGATGGAGGAGACCGACGAGGTCGAGCTGGCGAAGAGCGTCGGCTTCGGTGATCTCACCTTCTTCAGCCGCGTGCCCTACGGGGGCGGCGGTTCCTGCGCCACCGTCGGCCACCTCGCCGCCGCCATCGCCACCGGGCAGGCCACGGTCGGCGTCGCCTGGCGGTCGCGGAAGCGGGGCTCGGGGCCCCGGCCGTGGAAGAACACCGCCGTCCAACTGCCCACCCCGGCCCAGTGGACGCGCCCCTTCGGGCTCCTGCGGCCCGCCGACGAGATCGCCATGCTCGCCCGCCGCTATATGCACGAGTACGGCGCCACCCGCGACCACCTCTTCAACGTCGCCCTCGCCTGCCGCAACCGGGCCAACCAGAATCCACAAGCAATCATGTACGAGCGGCCGCTGACCAGAGACATGTATATGACCTCGCGTTGGATCAGCGAGCCCCTCTGCCTCTTCGACAACTGCCTTGAGACGGACGGGGCGTTGGCGTGCGTCCTCGTCTCCGCCGAGCGGGCGGTCGACTGCCGACAGCGCCCCGTCTACGTCCACTCCGCCGCCCAGGGCCTGCCCGCCCAGCACCACGGCATGGTCAACTACTGGAACGACGACCCGCTCACCGGCCCCGCCTGGACCGCCGCCCGACACCTCTGGAAGCACGCCGACTTCACGCCCCAGGACGTCGATGTCGCCCAGATCTACGACGCGTTCACGCCCCTCGTCCCCCTCTCCCTGGAGGGCTACGGCTTCTGCGGAAGGGGAGAGGGCGCGGCCTTCACCGAGGGCGGCGCCCTCGAGATCGGCGGGCGGCTGCCTCTCAACACCGGGGGCGGCGGGCTCAGCGAGGCGTACGTGCACGGCTTCAACCTCATCAACGAAGGCGTGAAGCAGCTGCGCGGGAGCAGTACGGCGCAGGTGCCGGACGCCTCGACCTGTCTCGTCACCGCCGGCGAAGGCGTCCCCACCTCCGCCCTGCTGCTGAGGAGTTGACCCACACTCATGCTGACCCCCGTCATCGACCCCGACGGCGCCCCCTTCTGGCAGTACGCCGCCCAAGGCGAGCTGCGCGTCCAGGCCTGCGCCGACTGCGGCGAGCTCCGCTTCCCGCCCCGGCCCTGCTGCCCGCACTGCCAGTCCCTCGCGAGCGAGTGGCGCGCGGTGTCCGGGAACGGGCGGATCTGGTCGTACGTCGTTCCCCACCCGCCCCTCCTGCCCGAGTACGCGGAGCAGGCGCCGTACAACGTCATCGTCGTCGAACTCGCCGAGGCGCCGCGCATACGGCTGGTCGGCAACCTGGTCAGCGAGGCCGGTGCACCTCTCAACTCCCGTGATCCGCGGAGCATTCGCATCGGCGCCAGGGTCCGGTTCGTGTTCGACCGGAGCACCGGCCTTCCCCAGTGGGTCCTGGAGCGGCCATGACCCCCGTGCGTGTCACCGCCGACAAGGACACCGGCGTCGCCGTCGTCACCCTCGACCGGCCCGAGCGGCTCAACGCGATCGACGTACGCATGCGCGATCAACTGGTCGATATCTGGCGGGAGTTGCGGTTCGACGATTCCGTACGGGCCGTTGTGCTCACCGGTAGCGGCGAGCGGGCGTTCTGTACCGGGCTCGACCGGAGCGCCGTCGTGCCGCAGCCCAACTCTCCCTACATGGCCGACGATCCGCTCCTGCGCGTCGGGCCGAAGGCGAACGACCTGTGGAAGCCCGTCATCGCGGCCGTGCGGGGCATGGCCTGCGGCGGGGCCTTCTATCTGCTCGGCCAGAGCGACTTCCTGATCGCGGACCCGACCGCGACCTTCTTCGATCCGCACACCACCTACGGGATGGTCAGCGCATACGAGTCCATCCTGATGGCGCAGGTGATGCCGCACGGAGAGGCGGCCCGCACGGCGCTCATGGGGACGGCGGAGCGGATGTCCGCGCGGCGGGCCTACGACATCGGGTTCGTCACCGAACTCACGGAGGCGGGCGGGGCGTTGGAGGCCGCTGTCGCCGCTGCCACCGTCATCGCGGGGTATCCCACCGAGGGCGTGCAAGGCACCGTGCGCGCCTTGTGGGCCGCCAAGGAGGCCGCGCTGACGCAGGGGTTCGCGCAGGCCCCGCACCTCATCGCGCTCGGGAATCTGCCGTCCACCAGGCAGGAGGACCTGTTCCAGTCACGCCGGCGCGAGTTCAGGCTGCGCTAGCGACTTCCAGCGATTCACGTACGTCACCCAGTCCTATGCCCAGTCCTATGCTCATCGGCATGGTGGGACATCGCACGGTCGACGTGAACGGTATCCGGCTGCACATCGCCGAGGAGGGCGAAGGGCCACTCGTCGTGCTGCTGCACGGCTTCCCCGAGTCCTGGCACTCCTGGCGCCACCAGTTCGGCCCGCTGGCCGCGGCCGGGTTCCGGGTGGTCGCCCCGGACCAGCGCGGGTACGGCGGCAGCGATCACCCCGAGGACGTGGCGGCGTACAGCATCCTCCACCTCGTGGGGGACGTGGTCGGGCTGATCCACGCGCTGGGTGAGGAGCGGGCGTTCCTCGTCGGGCACGACTGGGGGGCGCCGGTCGCCTGGCACACCGCGCTGCTGCGGCCCGACCTGGTGCGCGGGGTGGCGGGGCTGAGCGTGGCGCCGCCGTTCCGGGGGAAGCGGCCGCCGCTCAGGGCGATGGAGGAGCGGTTCGGCGGGCGGTTCTACTGGAACTACTTCGAGCGGCCCGGCGTCGCCGACGCCGAGTTCGCCCGGGACACCCGCACCGCCCTGCGCAAGTTTCTGTACTCCGCCTCCGGCGACGCCCCGGGCGCCGGCCGGCCCGAGTCGACGCTGGTCGACCCGGCGGGGGGCTGGCTCACGAACATGACCGACCCCGAGGTGCTGCCCGACTGGCTCACCGAGCAGGACCTCGACGAGCTCACCGAGAGCCACGCCAAGGGCTTCACCGGCGGCCTCAACTGGTACCGCAACCTGGACCGCAACTGGGAGCTGACCGCCCCCTGGCACGGCGCGGTCGTCACTCCGCCCGCGCTCTACATGTACGGCGACCGCGACCTGGTCCCGGCCTTCCCGGGCGCCCGCGAACGCATCGCCAGGCTCCCGGAGTTGATGCCGAACCTGCGCCGCGAGCCGATCCTGCTCCCCGGCTGCGGCCACTGGACCCAGCAGGAGCGGCCGGCCGAGGTGAACGAGGCCCTGATCGACTTCCTGACCGAGCCAAGGAACTAAGGGGCTGGTTCCTGCTGCGAAAGTCCCGCCTCACTCGCATGGCGGCGCCCCCACACCCGGCGTAGCGTCTGCGCTGGGAGTGGTGAAGGGACCGCACCCTTGGACCGCTCGCGAACCGACGGCCGCCGTCCGGCACCCCTTCCGTGCGCCCGTACGACGGCCGTCACCGACCCCGGGCACCGGGGCGGGCGCAGACGTCAGGTGGTCCGCGCCGTCCCCGTCCCCTTCTCCGCGTCCAGCGCGTACACGCACCGGTCCTTGCTGCACGCGTACACGACGCCGTCCCGCACGACCGGGGAGCCGGTGATCTCGCCGCCCGTCGCGAGCTTCCATCTCAGCCGGCCGTCGTCGGCCTTCAGGGTGTACAGCAGGTGGTCCGTGGAGCCGAAGTGGATGCGCTCATCCGCCACCGCCGGGGCGCCCACGATGTCGCCGCCCGCCTGGAAGCGCCACTTGGGGGTCCCGGTGACCGCGTCCAGGGTGTACAGCCCCTTGCCGCTGCCCACGTGGACGTGGCCGGCGGCCACCAGGACCGGGTCGACGGACGCCCGGGCCTCGGTCGCGATGCGCCAGCGGTCGCGGCCGTCGACGGCGTCCAGGGCGTAGACCGTGCCGAGGTAGTCGGCGAGGTAGATGCCGCCGCCGGCCACCGCCGGGCCGGGTACGAAGGCCGGCGGGCAGAGGAACACGGCCGGGGACTCGAAGTGCCAGCGGACGTGACCGCTCACCACGTCCAGCGACAGAACGCGCGTCCCCGCGGACACGTACACATGGCCGTCCTGCGCGTGGGTCACGCGGACCGGCACCCCGCCGCAGGAGGCGGCGTCGCCGATCGGGTACGACCAGCGCTCGTCACCCGTTCGGGCGTCCAGGGCGCGCAGGCGGGCGTCCTGCCAGACGTACACCGTGCCCTCGTGGAGGGCCGGGCCCGCCTCCGGGGACTCGAAGTCGGTCTGGCAGCCGGAGATCTCCCACAGCTTCTGGCCGCCCGAGGCCTCCCAGGCCTGGACGCCGCCGCCGCGCGTGCCGGTGATCACGGTGCCGCGGTCGGCCTTCAGGGAGTACACCCAGGCGTCTGTCGACAGCCGCCACAGGTCTGCGCCCTCGCGGGCGTCGAGGGCGAACAGGGTGGGGCCGTCGGAGGCGTGGATACGGCCGTCCGCGACCGCCATCGACCAGGCGACGTCCCGCGTCTTGAAGCGGCGGCGGCCGGTGGCCACGTCCAGGGCGTGGACCTCGAAGGAGGTGACGTAGACGAGGTCCCCGGCGACCGAGGGGGTGCCCCAGACGTCGTTCGACATGCGGAAGCGCCAGGGCCGCCAGCCGCTCGCCGTCTCCGGCGGCACGGCGGGTACGGCCGGGCCCACGGCAGGGTCGGTGCCGTTGACGCCGGGGCGGGGCTTGGCCCAGGAGGCGACCAGGCCGGCCTCCGGCGGGGGCGCCTTGACGGCGGCGGCGCGGGCGTCGGCTACGCGCGGGCCGGGCCCGATGGGCACCTGGGCGCCGGCGAGCCGCACCGGGCCGGTGTCGGGGGCGCCGACGGACACGGGCGGGGCGGAGAAGGGGCCGGGCACCGGGGCAGGTCCCTGGCCCGGGACCACCGGATCGCGGGACGGCGGGGGCGGTACGGCGGCCACGCGCCCTCCGCCGCTACGACCGCCGCCCTGCGCCCCGTGTGGCCCCTGGGCCGGTCTCACCGCCGGCCGGCCGCCGCGCCGCGTCTCGATCAGACCCACCGCCCGCTCGGGCAGCCACGCCGAGGCCGTACCGCTGTCGTCGGAGCCGGAGCCGAAGAGGTGGGGGGCCAGCTGGGCCTGGAGGTCGGCCGGGTTGGGGCGGGCCGTCGCCTCCATCTGCATACAGGATTCGATCAGCGGGATCAGCTCGTCCGGGAGGCCTTCGAGGTCCGGGCCCTCCCGCAGCAGCATGAAGACCGTCTCGACCGGGTTGGCGCCGTGGAAGGGCGGATGGCCCGTGGCGGCGAACACCAGCATGGAGCCGAGCGAGAACACGTCACTCGCGCCGGTCACGCTCCGCGAGTCCTTGGCCTGCTCCGGCGACATGTACGCGGGCGTACCCACGGCGACGTTCGTCATCGTCAAACGTGTGTTCGAGACGCCGGACGCGATACCGAAGTCGATGACCCGGGGGCCGTCCTCGACCACCAGCACGTTCGAGGGTTTGAGGTCTCTGTGCACCAGCCCGGCGCCGTGGATGGACTGGAGCGCCTCCGCGACACCGGCCGCCAGCCAGCGCACCGCCTGGGCCGGCATCGGCCCGCACTCGTTCACTATCTCCTCGAGGGAGGGCGCGGGCACGTACGCGGTGGCCAGCCACGGCACCGCCGCACGCGGGTCGGCGTCGACCACGGCCGCCGTATAGAAGCCGGAGACCGCCCGGGCGGCCTCGACCTCGCGGGTGAAGCGGACACGGAAGAGCTGGTCCTCGGCGAGTTCCGTCCGGACCGTCTTGATCGCCACGCGCCGGCCGGAGGCCGAGCGCGCGAGATAGACCAGCCCCATGCCGCCGGCCCCCAGCCGTCCCAGCACCTCGAACGGCCCGATGCGCCGCGGATCGTGCTGTGTCAGCTGATCCACCACTTGCCTGCCACCTCCCCGTACGAGCCGCACCACCCACATATGTACGCGGCCCCGTGCAGCGTCTCACCACCGCACCGCCATGGCGGCACGCACCCTGATTCTTCCTGGCCGGGGCGCTGGTTGCGAACCCGCGGACAATCGGGGTGTCTCCTATCAAACCGTTTGTCGAACCGTTTCCAGGACCGCGAAGGATGCCCCCTGATTGTCGGTGACGACGGCCACTTTGCCGTACGACGCCTCGAAGGGCGGCGCCTGGACGCGTCCGCCGAGCCGGTTCACCGTACCGAGAACCGCCTCGCAGTCGGCTACCCCGAAGTGGACGAGAAAGTGGGGCGGCATCTCGGTCGGGAAGACGTCACCGACGGGGGCGCGGCCGAAGTCGGGGTGGGCCTCCGGTCCGAAGAGGGCGTCGTGGAAGAGCCCGCCGTAGAAGGTGTTGGCGGTCTCGGTGTCCCGGGCGTACAGCTCGGCCCAGACGAAGGTGCCCGGCTCGTGCCGCCTGCCGAAGCCCTGGTGGGTGCCCGGCTGCCAGAGGCCGAAGACGGCGCCCTCGGGGTCGGTGACCAGCGCCGCCGCGCCCAGCTCGCCGACCGGCACGGGCGCGGTGACGACCTGCCCGCCGGCCGCCCAGACACGGTCGGCCAGCCCCTCGACGTCCGGGGTGGCGAAGTACACCGTCCAGACGGTGGGCAGCCGCCCGTCCGCCTTGCGGGCCAGCGCGGCGACGGGCTCGCCCTCGCGACGGGCCCATACGGAGCCGCCGTACGCGTCCTCGAAGGTCCACCCGAAGAGCTCACCGTAGAACCGCTTGCCCGCCTCGACGTCCGGAAGCTGCGCGTCCACCCAGCAGGGGACGCCTTCTCCGTAACCCTCCGCGCTGCCGTCCTCTTCGAACCCCGTTGCCCTGTTTTCGGCCATGCCGCCAAAGTAACGGCCTCCCGCGCAGCCCGCAGACCAGGCACACGAGCCTGAGCACCCCCGCACACCCCATTTGCAGTCGGCCGAATCGCGCTCCCATCACCCCTCGGTAAGCTGACGTCATGACAGGACAAGTGCGTACCGTCGACGGCCGCGTGGCCGGCCGGCGTGGGCAGGCGACCCGGCAGAAGCTGCTCGACTGCCTCAGCGAGATGCTCAGCTCCTCCCCTTACCGGGACGTCAAAGTCATCGATGTCGCCCGGAAGGCGGGGACTTCGCCCGCGACCTTCTACCAGTACTTCCCGGACGTCGAAGGCGCCGTCCTGGAGATCGCCGAGCAAATGGCCGCCGAGGGCGCCGGGTTGACCGAGTTGCTGGCCGGCCGCTCCTGGGTCGGCAAGGCCGGCTGGCAGACCGCACAGGAACTCGTCGACGGATTCCTGGAGTTCTGGCGGAAGAACGACGCGATCCTCAGAGTCGTCGACCTCGGGGCGGCCGAGGGCGACAAGCGGTTCTACAAGCTCCGTATGAAGATCCTCAACTCGGTGAACAACTCCCTCGTGGACGCGGTCACCGAACTACAGGCCAAGGGCAGGGTGGACAAGGACGTCAGCCCGGCGGCCGTCGCGGGGTCGATCGTCGCGATGCTCGCGGCCGTCGCCTCGCACCAGAAGGGCTTCCAGACGTGGGGCGTGAAACAGGCTGAACTCAAGCCGAACCTCGCGCTGTTGGTGCACCTGGGCGTGACCGGCAAGAAGCCGACGAAATAGCCGACCTTTACCTCAGCCCCATATCCCAGGTCCCAAGTCCTGTCTGGCAGGCGGTGGTTCACTCGTGTGGACCACCGCCTGTTGCGTTGTCTGTCGCGTTATGCCGTTGTCTCGACCGGGCGCCGTACGACCCTGAAGAGCCGTATCTCCCGCTCCACCCGTGCCTGATACGCCGCGTACGGCGGCCAGAAGGCCAGCACCGCCTTCCAGGCGGCCGTCCGTTCCTCCCCCTCCAGCAGCCGGGCCGTGACCGGGATGTCCCGTCCCTTCCAGTTGACCGAGGCGTCCGGGTGGGCGAGGAGGTTGCCGGTCCAGGCGGGGTGAGTGGCCCGGCCGAAGTTGGAGCCGACGAGGATCCAGCTCTCGCCGCCTTCCTCGGGCATACAGGCCAGCGGCGTACGCCGGGCGAGGCCGCTCCGCGCGCCGGTCGAGGTCAGGATCACCCCCGGCAGCAGCTGCGCGCTGAGCAGCACCTTTCCGCGCGTGAGCCGATGGACGGCCCGGTCGAGCGCGGGGACGACGTACGGGGCGACCTTCGCGAAGCCACGGGTCGAGGAGACCTTCTGCACCGCCCGTACGCCGATCGGCGTGCCGGTCATACCGTCACCTCCTGGCGCTCGAAGAGCCGCGCCGCGCCGGCGGCGTGCGCCCGCAGCCGGTGCACAGGCCCGAACAGCAGCTCGTCCCCCGAGGCGCGCTTGAAGTACAGGTGAGCCTCGTGCTCCCAGGTGAAACCGATACCGCCGTGCAGCTGGATCCCCTCGGCGGCGGCGGAGCGCAGGGCCTCCAGGGCCTGCGCGAGGGCCAGCCCGCCGACCCTTTCGCCGTTGGCGGCGGCGGCCCAGGCCGCGTAGTACGCCGCCGAGCGGGCCGCCTGCACCTGTACGTACACTTCGGCTAGCCGGTGCTTCACCGCCTGGAACGACCCGATCGCCCGCCCGAACTGCTCGCGCCGACGGACGTACTCCACGGTCAGGGCCAGTATCTGGTCGGCGGCACCGACGGCCTCGCCCGCGAGGACGGCGGCGGCGCTCTCGCCGACGGCGGAGAGGGCGGCGGGCACGTCCGCACTCTCGTCACCCAGCAATTCCCCTTCGACATCCCGGAGTTGGATCCGCCCCTGCGGCCGGGTCGAGTCGAGTGCGGTCTGTCGTACGCGCACGAGCCCGTCCCCGTCCCCGCGTACTCCGCGTACTCCGCGTACGAGGAAGAGCAGCGTCCGCGAACGGGCGAAGCCGCCCGCGTGCGCGGCGACCACGAGCAGCCCGGCGCTGTGCCCGTCGAGCACCTGGTCCGCCTGGCCGTACAGCCGCCAGCCGTCCCCCACCCGCCTGGCCTGCACGCCGCCGGCCCGTCCGCCACCCGCCCAGTCGCCGTCGTTGGCGCCGGTGAGCGCGAGGGCGGTGGCGAGGCCGGTGCCGGGGACGGCGAGGGCGGCGGTGAGCGAGCCCTCGGCGATCCGCGGGAGCAGCTCCGCGCGCTGGGCGTCGGTGCCGAGGGCGAGGAGGAGCGGGGCGGCGAGGACGGCGGTGGCGAGCAGGGGCGAGGGGGCGAGGAAGCGGCCCGTCTCCTCGCAGGCGAGGGCGAGTTCGGTCACCGAGCAGCCGACACCGCCGTACGCCTCGGGGAGGGCGAGTCCGGGCAGGCCGAGCTGTTCGGCGAGGGCGGTCCACAGGGCGGGGTCGTGCCCGGCGGGGGTGTCGACGGCGGCCCGCAGCTCGGCCGGCCCGCAGCGCGCCCGCAGCAGTTCGCGGAGGGTACGGCGGATCTCGTCCTGCTCGGCGGTGAAGCCGGTGTCCATGAGCCCTCCTCGAAGCTGTCCAGCTCCCTCACTCTGCTGAATCTGACGGACCGTCATATTAGGGCGGTGAGGGTGGGATGCCCAGCCCTGTGACGCCTGCCACGCACCCCTATATCTGATGTACCGTCAGATTCATGACAACGGGCAGGACGGACAGGGCAACAGGACGGGCAGCATGATGACCGGCAGGACGGGCTCTCGGAACGTCGCGATCGTCGGGGTCTCCCTCTCCGACTGCGGCCGCGTGGACGACGCGACCCCGTACACCCTGCACGCCCAGGCGGCCCGCCGAGCCCTCGCCGACGCGGGACTCGGCAAGGAGGTGGTCGACGGCTTCGCGTCGGCCGGCACCGGCACCCTCGCCCCCGTCGAGGTCGCCGAGTACCTGGGCCTGCGCCCCACCTGGGTCGACTCGACCTCCGTCGGCGGCTCCACCTGGGAGGTGATGGCGGCCCACGCGGCGGACGCGATCGCCGCCGGCCACGCGAAGGCGGTCCTGTTGGTGTACGGCTCGACGGCCCGCGCCGACGTGAAGGCGGGACGCAGAACCGGGAACCTCTCGTTCGGGTCCCGGGGCCCGCTCCAGTTCGAAGTCCCCTACGGCCACACCCTGATCGCCAAGTACGCGATGGCGGCCCGCCGTCACATGCTGGAACACGGCACGACGATCGAGCAGTTGGCACAGGTGGCGGTCCAGGCCCGGGCGAACGCCGCCCTCAACTCCGAGGCGATGTTCCGCGACCCGATCACCGTGGACGACGTACTCGCGGGCCCGATGATCGCGGACCCCTTCACCAAGCTGCACTGCTGCATACGCTCCGACGGCGGGGCGGCGGTACTGCTGGCGGCCGAGGAATACGTACGGGAATGCCGTAACGCACCGGTGTGGGTCCTCGGCACCGGGGAGCACGTCTCGCACGCCGCGATGTCCGAGTGGCCCGACTTCACGGTGTCCCCGGCGGCCGTGAGCGGGAAGCTCGCCTTCGAGCGGGCGGGGGTGCGGCCGGAGGAGATCGACTTCGCGGAGATCTACGACGCGTTCACCTACATGACCCTGGTGACCCTGGAGGACCTGGGCTTCTGCGGGAAGGGCGAGGGCGGGGCCTTCGTGGAGACGGGGTGCCTGCGGGTCGAGGGCGGACAGCTGCCGGTGAACACGGACGGGGGCGGGCTTTCGGCCCAGCATCCGGGGATGCGGGGGCTGTTCCTGCTGGTGGAGGCGGTGCGGCAGTTGCGGGGGGAGGCGGGGCTGCGGCAGGTGCGGACGCCGGGCAAAGGCCTGCCTCAGCTGGCGGTCGCGTCGGGCACGGGCGGGTGGTTCTGCTCGTCGGGGACGGTGGTGCTGGGGCGGGGGTGAGGCGGGCCGTGGCCACCCGTTCAGGTAGGCGGACGGTGCCGGGGAAAGCCGTCAGCCGTCCAGGTGGCGGCGGAGGGGAACACGTACGCGCTCAGTCGGCGTTGTAGTGCGGCAGAGGACGGCGAGTTCGTGGACGCGGAGCTGCGGCACGGCGTACTGATTTCGCAGTTCTGTCGGACCGCCGAGTGAACAACGGTGAACAACTGAGCCGCACGGAGGAGACCGACATGGCCCTGACCCGCGAAGAACGTGAGCAGTTCCTGGCCGAACCGCACATCGCCGCGCTGGCGGTGGACGCGGGAGCGGGACGCGCTCCGCTCACCGTGCCGATCTGGTACCAGTACCGGCCCGGCGGCGACGTGTGGATCATGACCGGGCTGGACTCCCGTAAGAACCAGCTGATCGACGCGGCGGGCCGGTTCTCCCTGATGATCGAACGGCTCGAACCCACCATCCGGTACGTGTCGGTCGAGGGCCCGGTCGTCGACACGTCCCCCGGCACCGTCGAGCAGCTCCGGGAGATGGCCGCCCGCTACCTCCCGGCCGAGAAGGTGGACGGCTACGTCGACTTCGCCTGGAAGAACCACGGCGAGCAGGTCGTCGTCCGGATGCGGCCCGAGCGCTGGGTGTCGTCCGACCTCGGGACGGTGTGACCCGGGGCATGCGTAAGGAGCGCTGCCAGTGACAATCGGGGCATGGGAACAGACCGGGATCTTCATGAGCTGCTGAGGTCACTGCGGGTGTGGGACCCGGAGGTCACCGCACTGCCACCCTTCGACCCGAGCGCCGCCCCCACCACACCGCTCACCCTCTTCACCACCTGGTTCGCCGAGGCCGTGGCGGCCGGGCAGACCGAGCCGCACACCATGTCCCTCGCGACGGCGGACGCGGAGGGCCTGCCGGACGTACGGATCGTGATGCTGCACGGCGCCGACGCGGACGGCTGGTCCTTCGCGACCCACGCGACCAGCCGGAAGGGGGTCCAGCTTGCAGGCCGCCCGTATGCCGCACTGGGGTTCTACTGGCCGGTCCTGGGCCGTCAGGTGCGGGTCCGGGGACCGGTCACGGCCGCCCCGACCGAGGAGGCCCGCGCGGATCTGCACGCCCGCTCGACGGGGGCGCTGGCGGCCGCACTGACCGGCCACCAGAGCGAGGTCCTGGGGTCCGTCCAGGAGTTGTCGCAGGCCTCGGAAGCCGCCTGGGACCGCGCCCAGCGGGAACCGGAGGCCACGGCTCCGTCCTGGACGCTGTACCGCCTCCAGCCGGAGGAGGTGGAGTTCTTCCAGGGGGATGAGCGACGGCGGCATGTCCGGCTGGTGTATCGGCGGGGGGAGGACGCGGATGGGAGCGGGAAGGACGGCGGAGAGGGCAGCGGGAAGGACGGCTGGGGCAGGCACCTGCTGTGGCCGTAAGCGCCGGTCGCGTTACTCCACGAACCCGTACACCGCGAAGTCGGCCATCCCGTGATTTTCCGTCAGCCTGACCCGGGCTACACGTCCGGCTCCGGATCCGTCGCCTGACGCCTCATTCCTGACGCCTGACGGCGCCCCGCCTTACCGGCGCGGCCGGAACACCGGCACCGCCGGCACCGCCGGGGTCCCGTCCCGGAAGGTCGCCTCCAGTTCCATTCCGGCCCGCAGCTCGTCGTGTGCGCAGTCCACGATCTCCGTCATCATCCGCGGGCCCTCGGCGAGGTCGACGACGGCGGCGACGTACGGGGTGCGCGCGCCGAAGGGCGGCAGGTCGTTGCGGTGGACGACGGACCAGGTGTAGAGCGCGGCCCGGCCGCTCGCCGGCTCCCAGGCGACCTCCTCGCTCCAGCAGTGCGGGCAGAACTCGCGCGGGTAGTGGTGGGCCCGCCCGCACGCCCCGCAGCGCCGCAGCAGCAACCGGCCCTGTGCCGCCGCGTCCCAGTAGTTGCGGGTGAAGTCGTCCGGCTCGGGGACGTCGTAGCGTGCGCTCACTGGAAGAACCCCAGCGCACTGTCGATCGACCATGTCTGCCAGGACATCCCGAACAGGGCCACCAGGGAGATGAGGGCCATCATCGAGTTCTGCCCCTGCTCGGCCCAGTCGTGGATCATGAGGGTGAAGTAGAGGACGTTGAGCAGCAGCCCGCCGACGAGCGCCACCGGGGTCAGGAAGCCGAGGATCAGTCCGAGCCCCAGGGCCAGTTCGGCGTAGGCGACGACGTACGCCATGGTCCTCGGGCGCGGTGTGACGACCACGTCGAAGCCGCCGCGCACGGCGTTCCACCGGTGCTTGGCGGCGATGTCCGCGGCCCAGGTGATCCCGCCCCCGTCGAACCAGGTCTTCTTGTCCTTGTGCCGCCAGCTCTCCAGCCACCACAGCCCGAGTCCTATGCGCAGCACGGCCAGCCACTGCGCACCGGTGAGCCAGATCGTATCCATGGATCTGACGGTACGTCAGATGCTGGCTCTCGGGAACCTGTGCGCTCGCCCTGAAACTATGCGTCTCCCGTGAATCGGCCGGATTGTTGGCAATTTTGTTGGCGACTGATCTACGTTCACTGACGCAACCACCGAGGAAGCCCAGGAAGCACAGGAACCAGCACCCCGAGGAGCCGAGATCGTGAAGCACAGGGCAGTCAAGCGCAGGAGCGTCGTTGTGGGGATCGGTGCGACCGCCGGGGTCGCCGCCGTCGGCGGCATCGCGCTGAGCGCACAGGCCGCGAGTGAGACGAGCGGCACGTCCGGCTCGTCCGGAGCATCTGAAACATCCGGAACGCCCTCCTCGGACGCCCTGGTCTTCGACCCCGACGCCTACACCGAACTGACGACGACCATCACGGACGCCGGCGGCACCGACCGCGCGGTGGTCTACCACTTCTGGAAGGCCATCACCTACGTGGCCAACCCGGTCGACGAGACGTACCAGAGCCTGAACGTCAGCGTGCCGGTCAAGATCGACGGGAAGGCGGTCGACGCCTCCGACGCGCCCATCGTCCTCGCGAACTCGGTCGGCGGCTACATGCCGTCCAGCGTCGCGGACGCCGACGGGGTCGGCGGGGGCGGCATCGCCGGTCTGCCGCCCGGCAGCAGCGCCTCGGCCTCCCCGTCCGCCTCCGCCCCGGCCGGCGGGGGCGGTGGCGTCGACACGTCCAAGATGCCGAGTCTGGCGGAGCTCGGACTGGCCGCCGGGTACGTGGTCGTGGAGCCGGGCGCCCGCGGTCGCACGCTCAAGGACTCGGACGGCATCTACTACGGCACCGCCCCGGCCGCGATCGTCGACCTCAAGGCCGCCGTCCGCTACGTCCGCTTCAACAAGGGCCGCATCCCCGGCGACACCGACCGGATCGTCTCCACCGGCACCAGCGCGGGCGGCGCCCTGTCCGCCCTGCTCGGCGCGTCCGGCGACAGCAAGATCTACGCCACCTACCTCGAGGAACTCGGCGCGGCCGACGCCTCCGACGCGATCTTCGCGACCGGCGCCTGGTGCCCGATCGCCGACCTGGAGCACGCCGACGGCGCCTACGAGTGGAACTGGGGCGCGAACGCCACCGCGAGCACCGGAAAGGTCGTCGACCAGACCGTCTCCAAGGCGCTCCAGTCGCAGTTCGCCGAGTACCAGGCCTCCCTCAAGCTGAAGGGCCTGAACGGCTTCGGCGCGCTGAGTGCCCGCAACTACGACGAGTACCTGGTCAAGCAGTACCTTCAGCCGTCGGCCACCAAGTACCTGAGCGCCCTGTCGGACGCCGACCGCGAGGCCTACCTCGCCGACAACACGTTCATCACCCGGAAGGACGGCAAGGCCACCTTCACCTGGGCCGACTTCCTCACCCACGTGGGCGCCCGCAAGAAGACCACCCCGGCCTTCGACACCTTCGACCTGTCCGCCCCCGAGAACAACGAGTTCGGCAAGGACACCACCGAGTCCCGCCACTTCACGGCGTACGGCCTCAAGAACGACACCACGGGTGTCACCAGCACGCGGCTCGACAGCGACATCCCCGAGAAGCTGCGGCTGATGAACCCGATGTACCACCTCGGGCAGCGCAACCCGAACCGCTCGAAGCACTGGTGGATCCGCCTCGGCACCAAGGACTCCGACACCTCGCTGACGGTCTCCGCCAACATCGCCGCCGCCGCGGACAACCTGGGCGACGACGTGAACCACTTCTACTACTGGGACGAGGGCCACGGCGCCAACACCGACCCGGCCGACTTCCTCACCTGGATCGCCAAGGTCTCGGGCCACAGGAAGTAGCCACCCTCCTCCCCCGGAACGCGGCCCCGGTTTCCCGTCAAGACTCCGGCCGCCGCCCCACGGCGCCGAGCCCTCCGCACCACGCGGGCCGGGCTCGGCGCCGTGGCCTTCCCGTTTCCGCACCCGGCCGCCACAACCAGTGGCCCTACGCACCGGTTCCACCCACCCCTCCCACAGCCGTGATCAATCCGCAACCAATTCCGGTCTTGACCGAGACCCATCAACGTGGCGTCTGGCTACGCTCGCGCACATGGCCGACTCCCCAACGTCCGACTCCACACCGCCCCGCCCCGCGTCCGCGAGCCCTGCGGAGCCGCACCTCGCGGACCGCCCGGTGTATGTCATCGGCGGTGGCCCCGGCGGACTCGCCGCCGCATACGCACTGCGCGCCCAGGGCATACGCGCGGTCGTCCTGGAGAGATCCGACCACGTCGGGGCGTCCTGGCGGCGCCACTACGACCGACTGCACCTGCACACCACCCGCCGCCTGTCCGGCCTGCCCGGGCTGCCGATGCCGCGCCGGTTCGGACGGTGGGTCTCCCGCGACGATGTGGTGCGCTATCTGGAGAAGTACGCGGAACACCACGAGTTGGAGGTCGTGACCGGCGTCGAGGTCTCCCGCGTCGAGCGCACCCCCGACGGCACCGGCTGGCTGCTGCACGCCACCGGCGGCCGCGAGCTGACCGGCGCCGCGGTGGTCGTCGCCACCGGCTACAACCACACCCCGCGCATCCCGGACTGGCCCGGCCGCGACACGTACACCGGCGAGCTCCTGCACGCGGCCGACTACCGCAACCCGAAGCCCTACGCCGACCGTGACGTCCTCGTCGTCGGCGTCGGCAACACCGGCGCCGAGATCGCCGTCGACCTGGTGGAGGGCGGCGCCTCGCGGGTACGCCTGTCCGTCCGCACCGCCCCGCACATCCTGCGCCGCTCGACCGCCGGCTGGGCCGCCCAGTACACGGGCGTGCTCGTACGGCACCTGCCGGTCGGCCTCGTCGACCGGATGGCGGGACCTCTCGCCAAGCTGAGCCTGCCGGACCTCTCGGCGCACGGCCTGCCCCGCCCCGACACCGGCCTCTACTCCCGTGTCCACGACGGCTCCATCCCCGTGCAGGACGTCGGCCTGATCGACGCCGTCCGCAAGGGCAGCGTGGAGGTGGTGGCCGCCGTCGAGAGCTTCGAGGACGGCAAGGTGGTCCTCGCCGACGGCACCCGCGTCGAGCCGGACGCGGTGATCGCCGCCACCGGCTACTTCCGCGCCCTCGAGAATCTCGTCGGCCACCTCGACGTCCTCAACGCACGCGGCAGGCCGGTCGTCCATGGCGCCCGCACCCCGGAGAACGCGCCCGGCCTGTACTTCACCGGCTTCACCAACCCCATCAGTGGCATGCTCCGCGAACTGTCGATGGACGCGGTGAAGATCGCGAAGGCGGTGGCCAAGGACGGAGCACGGCCGGCGTCCCGCCTTCCGGTGACGTAGAAGGTGACGTAGAACGTGACGTAGAACGTGACATAGAAGACGCCAGCAAGCCCGTGGAGCTTCCAACTCATCCTCCTTCCCTGGGCCCTTCGCCCGAGTCCTTCGCCGTTCCGCCCGGCATCCTTTGCGTGCAGGACCATTCCTGACGCTGTGTCAGTTCTGTAATCTGACAGAGCGTCAGTTAATTGTGCTGTCACACAGGAGCGGGCGGACCGATGCTTGGATCAACCCACGGCACCCTCACCACCGACTCCCGCCGGGCCCGGGTCATCGCCTGCGGCGAGCAGCCCGGACCCGCCGTCCACGGCCGGCCCGCCGAGGTGGACGACCTCGACGTCAGCGGCCGGTCCTTGTATGCCGGCGTCCCCGATCTGGACCGGTTCTTCCGGCCCGAGTCCGTCGCCGTGGTGGGTGCCTCGGACACCGAGGAGCGTCCCAACACCGGTGTCACCCGGCAGCTGCTCGACTGGTCCGAGCGGGTCGGGGCGCGGCTGCACCCGGTGCATCCCACGCGTGAGTCCGTCTTCGGCATTTCCTGCTCCCCTTCCGTCGCCGACCTGCCCGAGCAGGTCGATCTCGCCGTACTGCTGGTCGCCGACCCCCTTCCCGTGATCGAGGAACTGGCCGAGGCCAAGGTGAAGTTCGCGGTCGTCTTCGCCTCCGGGTTCGCGGAGACCGGTGAGGAGGGCGCGGCGGCACAGGCCCGGCTCGCCGCCGCCGTGGAGCGCTCCGGGATGCGGCTGCTCGGCCCCAACACCAACCTCAACGCCTTCGAACGCTTCCGCGACGACCTCGACGGGCCGGCCATCGCCCTCATCACCCAGTCCGGCCATCAGGGCCGCCCCGTCTTCGCCCTTCAGGAACTCGGCATCCGCCTCTCCCACTGGGCGCCCACCGGCAACGAGGCCGACCTGGAGACCTCGGACTTCCTCTCCTACTTCGCCGAGCGGCCCGAGGTCGGCGCCATCGCCTGCTATGTCGAGGGGCTGAAGGACGGCCGTTCCTTCCTGCTCGCCGCCGACCGGGCGGCCCGGCGCAAGGTGCCCGTCGTCGCGGTCAAGGTGGGCCGCACCGACACCGGCGCCCGCACGGCCGCCTCACACACCGGCAAGCTGACCGGCGCGGACACGGTGGTGGACGCGGCGATGCGGCAGTACGGCGTGATCCGGGTCGACGGCCTCGACGAACTCCAGGACACCGCCGCCCTGTTGGCCCGCGCCCGGCCGCCCCTCGCCGACGGGGTCGTCGTCTATTCGATCTCGGGCGGCACGGGCGCGCACTTCGCCGACCTGGCCACCGAGGCGGGGCTGCGGCTGACCGCCCTGTCGGAGGCCAAGCAGGCCGAGCTGCACCAGTGGATACCCGAGTACCTGAGCGTGGCCAACCCGGTCGACAACGGCGGTCATCCGGTCGGCGACTGGCGCGGCCGGAAGATCATCGACGCGATCCTCGACGATCCCGAGGTCGGCGTGCTGATCTGCCCGATCACCGGCCCCTTCCCTCCCCTGAGTGACCGGCTCGTCCAGGATCTGGTGGACGCGGCCGAGCGGACGGACAAGCTGGTGTGCGTGGTGTGGGGCTCGCCGGTCGGCACCGAGCCGGCGTACCGCGAGGTCCTGCTCGGCTCGTCCCGGGTGGCCACCTTCCGCACCGTGGCCAACTGCATCACCGCCGTCCGCGCCTACCTCGACCACCATCGGTTCGTCGCCGGCTACCGCTCGCCCTTCGACTCGGCACCGCGCACCCCGTCGCCCTCCTTCCGCAAGGCGCAGGCCCTGATGCGGCCCGGGCAGCAGCTGAGCGAGCACGCGGCGAAGCAGCTGCTGCGGGCGTACGGGATCCGGGTGCCGCGCGAGCAGTTGGTGACCAGCGCGGCGGCGGCCGTGCGCGCGGCGGGGCTGGTGGGCTACCCGGTGGTGATGAAGGCGTCCGGCGCGCGGATCGCCCACAAGACCGAGCTCGGGCTGGTGAAGGTCGGGCTGACCTCCGCCAGTCAAGTCCGCGATGCTTACCGCGAGTTGACCGACATCGCGCGCTACGAGGACGTCTCCCTGGACGGCGTGCTGGTGTGCCAGATGGTCGAGCGGGGCGTCGAGATGGTCGTCGGCGTCACGCACGACGAGCTCTTCGGGCCGACCGTGACCGTCGGGCTCGGCGGTGTGCTCGTCGAGGTGCTGCGGGACACGTCCGTACGCGTGCCGCCGTTCGGGGAGGAGCAGGCGCGGGACATGTGCGCCGAACTGCGCGGGCGGGCCCTCCTCGACGGGGTCCGGGGGCGCCCCCCGGCGGATGTCGACGCGCTCGTGGAAGTCGTGCTGCGGGTGCAGCGCATGGCCCTGGAACTCGGGGACGAGCTCGCGGAGCTCGACATCAATCCGCTGATGGTGCTGCCCAGGGGGCAGGGCGCGGTGGCGCTGGACGCGCTGGCGGTGTGCCGCCCAGGTCCTGACCAGCCGTAGCAAGAAGCGGAGTACCCCCATGACTGCCTCCCCCGAAAAGTCCGCTGAAGAGTCCACCGATAAGTCCGCCGCAACGTCCGCCGAACCGGAAATTGCCGTTGAGTCATTGATACGGCACGCCACTGACAATCACGTCTCGCACATCACCCTCAACCGGCCCGAAACCCTCAACGCCATCACCCCTGACCAGCGAGAACGCATCATCCAGCTCCTCTTCGAGGCCTCCGCCGCCACGGACGTACGAGCGGTCGTGATCACGGGAACGGGCCGCGGTTTCTGCACGGGCGCGGATCTGCGGGGTGGCCCGCCGGACGAGGAACGCACGGCAGGTGACGTGGCCCGCACCATCCGCCTCGGCGCCCAGCGCCTCATCGCCGCCGTCCTCGACTGCGAGAAGCCGGTGATCGCCGCCGTGAACGGCACGGCGGCCGGCCTCGGCGCCCATCTCGCCTTCGCCTGCGACCTCGTACTCGCCGCGGAATCCGCCCGGTTCATCGAGGTGTTCGTGCGCCGCGGGCTGGTCCCCGACGGAGGGGGCGCCTATCTCCTCCCCCGTCTGATCGGGCCGCAGCGCGCGAAGGAGCTGATGTTCTTCGGCGACGCACTCGGCGCGGCGGACGCGGAGCGGCTCGGGCTCGTCAACCGGGTCGTCGCGGACGGGGAGTTGGACAAGACGGCCCGCGAGTGGGCCGAACGCCTGGCCACCGGCCCGACCCGCGCCCTCGCCCTGACCAAGCAGCTCGTCAACGCCTCCCTCGACACCGACCGCACGACCGCCTTCGCCGCGGAGGCCGCCGCACAGGAGATCAATATGACGACGGCGGACGCGCGGGAGGGGGTGGCGAGCTTCGTGGCGCGGAGAAGGGCCGAGTTCAGGGGGCGGTGACTCTTCCAATCTGACGTTCCGTCAGATTCACTGGAGGCATGATGGGACACGCAGGAATGGCGGCAGCCGCAGTCCGCTACCTCAGGTCCAGCCCACACTCCGCCCCCGTCGAGGCCTTGCCGCGCCCCGAGTTGCGCTGTGTCCGCGAGGACGAACGGGCACCGATCGACCCGGGGGAATTCCGGCGCGTGCTCGGGACCTTCGCGACCGGCGTGACCGTGATCACCGCACCCCCGGCCGACGGCGCCGACTCCCCCGCCGGCTTCGCCTGCCAGTCCTTCAGCTCCCTGTCCCTCGATCCGCCGCTCGTCGCCTTCATGGTCGGCCGTACGTCGACGACGTGGCCGCGCATCGCCCGCGCGGGCGTGTTCTGCGTGAACGTCCTGGGCGCGGATCAGGGCGAGTTGTGCCGGGCCTTCGCGAAGAGCGGGTCGGACAAGTTCGCCGGCGTCGAGTACGACGCGGCGCCCGTCTCCGGCTCCCCCCGCCTCGCGGGCGCCCCGGCCTGGATCGACTGCACGATCCACGCCGTCCACACCGGCGGCGACCACCTCATCGTGGTCGGCCGGGTGGACGCGCTCGGCACAGCCGGCGGCGACCACGCCCCGCTGCTGTTCCATCAGGGGCGGTTCGGCCGGTTCAGTGCCTGACACCGAGGACCGCCGAGAGACCGCCAAGGGACCACCGAGGGACCTCCGAGAGACCGCCAAGGGGCCACCGACGGACCGCCAAGCGACCACGACAGCTGAGCCGACGCCGGCCCGTCAGGCCACCGCCGCCACCTTCACCGCCGGCCGCCGCCGGATCACCAGCGCCATCAGCGCCGCCGCAGCGCACAGCGCGCCGGACGCGTACCAGACCATGTCGTACGAGCCGAAGACGTCACGTGCCACGCCGCCGAGGAAGGCCACGAGCGCGGCGCCGACCTGGTGGGAGGCGAGGACCCAGCCGAAGACGATCGCGCTGTCCTCGCCGTACTGCTCTCGGCACAGCGCCACGGTGGGCGGGACGGTGGCGACCCAGTCGAGGCCGTAGAAGACGATGAAGAAGAGCATCGACGGGTGGACGCTGGGCGCGAGCAGCATCGGCAGGAAGAGGAGCGAGACGCCGCGCAGGGCGTAGTACACCGCGAGCAGTCGGCGCGGTTCGTAGCGGTCGGTGAACCAGCCGGAGGCGATCGTGCCGACCACGTCGAACACGCCGATGACCGCGAGCAGCGAGGCCGCCGCCTGAACGGGCATGCCGTCGTCGTGGGCGGCGGGCACGAAGTGGGTCTGGATCAGGCCGTTGGTGGAGGCGCCGCAGATCGCGAAGGTGCCCGCGAGCAGCCAGAAGGGGCCGGTGCGGGCGGCGGAGAACAGGACCGTGACCGCTCGGCGGGCGGCGCCTGGGGCGGGCGGCGGCTTCTCCACGAACTCCTTCGCGCCGTACGGCTTCAGGCCCACGTCGGCCGGGTGGTCGCGCAGCAGCAGCCAGACGAAGGGGACGACCGCGAGGGCGGTGAGGGCCACCGTGACGGCGGCCGGGCGCCAGTTGTGCGCCTCGATCATCCAGGACAGCAGCGGCAGGAAGATCAGCTGGCCGGATGCCGAGGCAGCGGTGAGTATGCCGGTCACCAGGCCGCGCCGCGCGGTGAACCAGCGGTTGGTGACCGTCGCGGCGAAGGCCAGCGCCATCGAGCCGGTGCCCAGGCCGACCAGCAGCCCCCAGCACAGCATCAGCTGCCAGGCCGCCGTCATCCAGACCGTCAGACCCGAGCCGATCGCGATCACGGTCAGCGCGACCGCGACCACCCGCCGGATGCCGAAGCGGTCCATCAGGGCCGCCGCGAAGGGCGCGGTCAGTCCGTACAGCGCGAGGTTGATCGAGACCGCCGCGCCGACCGTGCCGCGCGACCAGCCGAACTCCTGGTTCAGGGGGTCCATGAGCAGCCCGGGCAGGGAACGGAAGGCGGCGGCACCGAGGATCGTCACGAAGGTGACGGCGGCGACGAACCAGGCGCGGTGGATGCGGGGCGATCGACGACTCGGCTCGGGTGCCGCTGCGGAGGCCGCGGCTTCGGAAGTCTGGGTCACGACATAGAGCTTCGGCTACGACAGGCACCGGGATCGAGTGGCCCGAAGGACAGCATTCGCTAGGATCGGGCCATGAGCCTTGAGCCCCGCGAGCCCCCAGAGCCGGAATTCCGCCCGCACCGCATCGCCGTCCTCGCCCTCGACGGCCTGCTCCCCTTCGAACTGGGCATCCCGCACCGCATCTTCGGGCGCCCCAAGGACGCCGAGCGACGGCATCTGTACGAGGTCATCACCTGCTCGATCCGGCCGCCGGGCCCGGTCCGGACCGACGCCGACTTCTCCGTGCACGTCCAGAACGGCCCGGAGGCCCTGGCCACCGCCGACACCGTGATCATCCCGGCGTCGTACGAGCTCGGCCCGGTCTTCGAGCAGGGCGTACTGACCGACGAACTGGCCGCCGCGCTCGCGCACATCCGGCCCGGCACCCGGCTCGCCTCCATCTGCACCGGCGTCTACGTCCTGGCCGCCGCCGGCCTCCTCGACGGCCGGCCGGCCACGACGCACTGGGCCGAGGCCGAACATCTCCAGCGCCTCTTCCCGAGGATCAAGGTCGACGCGGACGTGCTGTTCGTCGACGACGGCGACGTACTGACCTCGGCGGGCGTCGCGGCCGGAATCGACCTGTGCCTGCACATGGTGCGCCGCGACCACGGCACGGCCGTCGCCAACGAGGTGGCCCGCCGCACCGTCGTACCACCGCATCGCGACGGCGGGCAGGCGCAGTACATCCACCGCCCGGTGCCCGACCCGCAGCTGGCGACCACGACCTCGGCCCGCGCCTGGGCGCTGGGCCGCCTCCACGAGCCGATCCAGCTGCGGGACATGGCCGAGCAGGAAGCCATGTCCGTACGCACCTTCACGCGCCGCTTCCGCGAGGAGGTCGGCGTCAGCCCCGGCCAGTGGCTCGCCCAGCAGCGGGTGGAACGCGCCCGGCACCTGCTGGAGTCCACCGACCTGTCCGTCGACCAGGTGGCCCGGAACGCCGGCTTCGGCACCGCCCAGTCGATGCGCCAGCACCTACAGACGGCCCTCGGCGTCACCCCCACCGCGTACCGCCGCACCTTCCGAGCCGGGGACGACGGGACCGACAGCGGAAGGACCGACAGCGGAAGGACCGAGAGGTACGGCGAAGCCGGCGCCCTGCGCTGACCGGCCCGCCCGACCCACCTCGCCCCACCAGCCGAGCCCCGTCAGCGCCAGCGTCAGGCCCACCCCGGCCAGGATGGCCGTGGACGGTGTCGTCACCTTGAGCAGGACACCGGCGAGCGACCCCGTCGCCGCGTAACCCGCGCCGGCCGCCGCGTACATGACCGAGTAGCCCGCGGCCAGCGCGCTCGGCGGAAGCGCCTCCCGCAGGGACAGGTTGCGGGTGACCATCGCACACGACTGGAGTGTGCCCCCGACGACCAGCGCGACAGCGATCCCGGCCGTGTCCGGTATCAGCGCGGCGAGGCTCACGCAGACCGACGTCCCGGCCATCAGCGCCACGCTGCGGGTGCGCAGCCGTCCCGGCCAGACGCGGAGGCCGTAGACGAACGCACCGAGCCCTCCGCCCACCGCCATCCCGGTCAGCAGCGGGCCGGACCAGCCGACGCCGATGCCGCGCTGTTCGAGAAGGGCGGGCAGGACGAGTTCGGCCAGTCCGAGCAGGGCCAGACTGGCCGCACCCGCGACGTACACCGGCCAGGCGCCGGCCAGCAGCCGGAGCGTCGACGCGCCCGCCCGGTCCTTTCCGTTCGTGTCGTCCGCGCTCCAGCCGGCCGGAAGGAGCCACAGGCCGGCGACCGAGGACGCCATCAGGACGGCCGCGAGGATCAGCGGGACGCGCGGTGCGACGCCGAGGGCCAGGCCGGCGACAGCGGCCGGGGAGACGGCCCATATGCCGGCCGTCAGCATCGACTCGATGGACAGCGCCTGCGCCGCCGCACGCTCCGGGACCAGCACGGTGAGGAGCGCGCGCAGGCCCCCGGTGACAGCGGCTGGAGCGGCACCGGCGAGGAACGCGAACGCGGCGAGGACGATGGGGTGCGCGTCCGGAAACGCCCCCAGCCCCGCGAATCCGGCCGCTCCGGCCGCGAGGCCGACGGCCAGGTGAACGCGGGCCCGGTCGGGGCGCAGCCGCATCCCGAGGACGGGCGCACCGGCGATCTCACCGATGACGTAGGCCGCCGCGAGGATCGCGCCCAGGGAGTAGCCGCCGGGGCGTTCGCGCACCAGGAAGACCAGGGCCAGCGGGGCCATGGCCACGGGCATGCGGGCGCCGATAGAGGTGCAGGCCCAGGTCAGGACCTGCTTGGAGGCGACGTCGCGGTAACTCATGGAACGACGCTAAAGGTTGCCACCGACAACGCCCCAGGGGATTTCCGGCACCTGTGGAAAACTCCTGGCATGCTCCTGACATAGCATGCTTCTGACACAGCCTGACGTACCCAGAAAAGCTGCTCAGAAAGTCACCACCCCCCGCGCCACCCGCCCCGCCTCCGCATCCCCCACCGCCTTCTCGAAGTCCTCCACCGGATACGTCTCCGTCACCAACTCGTCGAGGAGCAGCCGCCCTTCCCGGTACAGGTCGGCGTACAGCGCGATGTCCCGCTGTGGCCGCGACGCCCCGTACCGGCACCCCAGGATCGACTTGTCCAGGAACAACGACGAGACGAGGAAGGACGCCTCGGCCGTAGCCGGCGGGACACCGAGCAGCACCGCCTGGCCATGACGGTCCAACAGGTCGATGGCCTGGCGGATCAGTTCGACCCGGCCGACGCACTCGAAGGCGTGGTCCGCGCCCGTCGGCAGGACGTCCCGCACGCCCTCCGTCGAGGTCAGGAAGTGTGTCGCGCCGAACCTCCGCGCCACCTCCTCCTTCGCCGGGTTCGCGTCCACCGCGACGATCCGCAGCGCGCCCGCGATCCGCGCCCCCTGGAGGACGTTCAGCCCGATCCCACCCGTGCCGATCACCAGCACGCTGTCCCCACGGTCCACTTTGGCCCGGTTGAGCACGGCACCCACCCCGGTCAGCACCCCGCACCCGATGAGCGCCGCCGACGGCATGGGGATGTCCTTCGGGATGCGGACCGCCTGCACCGCCTTCACCACGGTCCGTTCCGCGAAGGCGGAGTTGGACGCGAACTGGAACACGGGCTGCCCGCCCCGCGTGAACGGCCGCCCCGGCCGCCCGATCGCCTGCCGGCACATCGTCGGCCGCCCCCGGTCGCACTCCGCGCAGGTCCCGCAGTTGGCGAGCGTGGACAGAGCCACGTGGTCACCGGGCCGCACATGCGTGACACCGGACCCCACCGCCTCCACCACCCCCGCCCCCTCGTGGCCGAGCACCACAGGAACCGGGAAAGGTATGGTCCCGTCCACCACGGACAGGTCGCTGTGACACAACCCCGCCGCCGAGATCGCGACCCGCACCTCCCCCGGCCCCGGATCCCGTACGACCAGATCGTCCACGACCTCGATCCGCTTCCCGTCGAACACCACGCCACGCATCACACAGCCCCCTGTCAGGCCTTGGGTTCTCTCGGCAGACCGAGCACGCGCTCGGCGATGATCGTGCGCTGGATCTGGTCGGAGCCGCCGTAGACGGTGTCGGCCCGCGAGAACAGGAACAGGTGCTGCATCGCGTCGAGTTCGTACGGCACCGACGGCGACCAGTCCGCCGGCCCGACCGCCCCCGCCGCGCCCCGCACCCGCATCGCCAGCTCCCCGAGCCGCTGATGCCAGCCGCCCCACAGCAGCTTGGCCACGCTCGGCGCACCGGCGTCGCCCGAACTCCCCAGCGTGCGCAGCGCGTTCCAGCGCATCACGCGCAACTCCGCCCACTGGCGCACGAGCAGGTCCCGTACGACGGGATCGCGCACGGCGCCGGACTCGACGGCGGCTCGCACAACCCTTCCCAGCTCATCCGCGAACCCGACCTGTTGGGCAAGCGTCGAAACCCCTCGCTCGTACCCGAGCAGGCTCATCGCGACCCGCCAGCCGCCGCCCTCACCCCCGACGACGTGCTCCACGCGTGCGCGTGCCCCGTCGAAGAAGACCTCGTTGAAGTCGCTCGTGCCGGTCAACTGCCGGATGGGCCGGACCTCGACGCGCCCCGGCTGGTCCATGGGCACGAGCAGGAAACTCAAGCCCTGGTGGCGCCGCGATCCGGGTTCCGTTCTGGCCAGCACGAAGCACCAGTCCGCCTCGTGGGCCAGCGAGGTCCAGATCTTCTGTCCGGTGATCCGGTACGTCCCGTCCGTGGCCCGTTCGGCCTTCGTACTCACCCCAGCCAGATCCGACCCCGCGCCGGGCTCGCTGTATCCCTGGCACCAGAGTTCCTCACCGGCGGCGACCGGCGGGAGGAAGCGGGACTTCTGCTCCTGAGTGCCGTGGGCGAGGAGAGTGGGGGCGAGCAGGTTCTCGCCGATGTGCCCGGAGCGCGGGGGTGCGGGCGAACGGGCGTACTCCTCGGCCCAGGCGACCTGTTGAGTGAGGGTGGCGGTGCGATTGCCGTACCCGCCCTGGGCCCAACCGAGTCCGATCCAACCTGCTTTGCCGAGGGCGCGTTCCCAGGTCCGGCGGTCCTCCGCACCCTCAGCGTGCACCGCGAGCCATTCCCGCGCCTCGGCCCGGAAGGTCTCGTCCTCGCCGGTGAATCCAAAGTTCACAGGGCTCTCCTCTCAACGCCGAACGCGTCCTGCAACCAAGGGGCGCGGGGAACGGCGCGACAAGCCACAGACAGCCCGCAGCCGCCATCCGCCAGAACCTCCCGAGCTACTAGGCATTAGGCCGCTCCCCAGCCGCAGCAGCCCGTTCCATCCCCTCCACCCGAGCAAGCATCGGCATCGAATCCACCCCCACACTCCCCGGCAGAAACTCCGCGATCCTCTCCGGCGTCCAGGAACCCTCCGCATACCCAGCGCGCAGCTCCCTCGGCTGCGCCCACACCGCGATCTTCGGCCCGGCGATCGTGTACACCTGCCCGGTGATCCCCTGCTCCCGAGCCCCGTCCGAGAGCAGGTAGACCACCAGTGCGGCCACGTCCTCCGGCTCACCGATCTCGGCCAACTCCATCGGTACGTTCGCCGACATCCGCGTACGTGCCACGGGCGCCACGGCGTTGGCGGTCACCCCGTACTTGTGCAGGCCGAGCGCGGCGCTGCGCACCAGCGAGATGATCCCGCCCTTCGCCGCGCTGTAGTTGGCCTGCGACACCGAGCCCTGGTGGTTGCCGCTGGTGAAGCCGATCAAGGTCCCCGCCCGCTGCTGCCGCATCACCGCCGAGGCCGCCCGGAACACCGTGAAGGTGCCCTTGAGATGAGTGGCGATCACCGGATCCCACTCCTCCTCGGCCATGTTGAACAGCATCCGCTCGCGCAGGATCCCGGCCACGCACACCACACCGTCGAGCCGTCCGTACGACGACAGCGCCACGTCGACCACCCGCTGCCCGCCCGCCATCGTCGAGACGTCGTCGGCCACGGCGACCGCGTCCCCGCCCGCCGCCTCGATCTCCTTGACGACGGTCTCGGCGACCTCACTCGTCGGCGAGGCACCGTCCACGGACACGCCGTAGTCGTTGACGACGACGCGTGCTCCCTCGGCCGCCGCACCCAGCGCCACCGCCCGGCCGATGCCCCGCCCGGCGCCGGTCACGGCGACCACCTTGCCTGCCAAGAAGTTCCCCACGCCCGGCCCCTTCCCGCGGTTTCTGACGGACCGTTAGATTTTATGTCCCGTCGGATACGTGAAGACAAGCCCCGGGGAGCAGAGATGTCCATGCCTGCCGAATTCCATGACATCGCCAAGCGCGTGAACAACTGGGGCCGTTGGGGGGCGGACGACGAGATCGGCACCCTCAACCTGATCACCGACGAGGTCGTCCGCGAGGCCGCCGCCTGTGTGCGGACCGGGCGGCGCGTCCCGCTCGCGCTCCCGCTCCGGCAGGACGGCGTGCAGACCGGACTCATGCCGGGGCGGGTCAACCCCCTGCACGCCATGGTGCAGATCAACCAGGAGATCTTCGGCCCGGGGACGGTGGCGTGCAGCGACGACGCCGTGACCATGGGACTACAGGCCGCCACCCACTGGGACGCGCTCACCCACGTCTCGCACTCGGGCCGGCTCTACAACGGCCGCCCGGCCGACACCATCACCCCGCACGGCGGCGCCGAGTTCAGCGGCATCGACAAGGCGCGGCACGTCGTCTCGCGCGGGGTGCTGCTCGACGTGGCCCGGGCGCACCACAAGGACCGGCTCGACGGCTCGCACGCCGTCACCCCCGAGGACCTGGAGGCCGCCGAGGAACTCGCCGGCACGCGCGTGCGTGCCGGTGACATCGTGCTCGTACGGACCGGGCAGATCCAGGTCTACCTGGCCGGGGACAGGGAGGCGTACGGCTATCCGTCACCGGGCCTGTCGATCCGTACGCCGGAGTGGTTCCACGCGCGCGATGTCGCCGCCGTCGCGAACGACACCCTCACCTTTGAGACATTTCCGCCCGAAACAGAGGATTTGTGGCTGCCCGTACACGCGCTCGATCTGGTGGAAATGGGGATGCTTCAGGGCCAGAACTGGAATCTCGAAGAGTTGTCCACAGCCTGTGGAGAAATTGGCCGCTACACGTTCCTGCTGTCGGCGATGCCCGAGCCGTTCGTCGGCGCGACCGGAACCCCCGTGGCACCCATAGCCCTGCTGTAAGCCCCGCCACAGCCCCCCGCCGTAAGAGGTCGTCGGCTGGCGGCGCGCCCCTGCCCGCCCCGAGCACGGCACCGCGCGCCACCACCCGACTTCGGCGTACCTGCCCCGCCCTCCCTTGGCCCCGAGGGAACCGACGCCGAATCACGACCCACACTCGCCGAGGGCTCCCGTCACCGAAGCCCTCGCCGTCCCCTCGCGGCGAATCGCTGACCACAAGCGTGATCAAACGGACACGGAACGTCAACAGCCGTACGGCGATTTATCACTTACGCACCCTTTGGCGTGGCCGCGCACAGAAGCATGTCCCGGCGCACGAATTCACGGCGGATCATGAGGCGACAGCGCTTTCTGCGACCGTGCGCCAGCCCGCGCCGGACCGCGGAGACGTTCACGGCACGCCGCACATCACCCGCCGGTCGCACCGCACTCACACCGCCTCGAACGCCCGCCCCTCGTACGCCGAAGACGCCGAAGACGCCGAAGAAACCGAGGCCGCCGAAGAGACCGAAGCCCCGCCCCCGTAGGCCGTGGCGGTCTCCCGGAACTGTCCGCACCGGTCCACTTCGCACCAGATGCGCTTGCCGGCACCTTCGGGGCTCCAGCCCCAGCGGTCGGCGAGGCCGTCGACGAGGGCGAGACCCCGGCCGCCCGTCTCGTCGCCGTCCACGCACCGCGGCACCGGAGCGCGCTCACTGCGGTCGGCAACCTCGAGACGGACGGTGGCCGACTCCGCCGCCGCGCGCGGCAGCGACAGCCGCAGCACGGCCGGACAGCCGGTGTGCACCACGGCGTTGGTGACGAGCTCGGACACGAGCAGGATCAGGGTCTCCGCGAGCGACTCGTCGTCCCCTATCCCGGACCCGGCGAGGCGCGAACGGGCCCACCGCCGGGCCCGCCCCACCTCCGCGGGGTCGGGCCGGATCTCCAGCTGCACTTGAAGGACCTGCACCGCTCACACCATCCGAACCGGCAGACACATAGCCTCGCGCCTCACGAGGGCCACGATCGTAGCCATTTTTTGCATGACCAGAACAACGGCCAGAGTCAGGGTCACGGAACGTGAGTCCCTTACGAGAAAGCATGGTTGACGTACAGTCACCCCAACAAGCGCTTCGGGCATATTCCAGCGCGAAGGAGTACCCGTGCGGCATACTGTGCGACGCTCGTCGCGGGGAGTCGAACAGGCGGGATCCGTAGGCGTTCCCGCCCTGCGAGCAGCGGCGCGCACCACCGGATCCGGGGCCGCCCCAGGGGCAACACCGGCCTGGCTCATGCTCGGACCCACTCGCATCCCTCGCATCTCACACAAGGTACCGGAGCGGGTCTCCGACTCCGGGACGTGACGAGTCACGCATAGGACACAACCCGATATCAACGCTCCGTGATTCCGGTATGCCACAATCCGCGACATCCGTTCCGGCCGTCTCGACGACACCGCAGCCCGGCACGTTTCTGCGCCCTTCAGGCCGTGAGATCGGCCGCGAGGAGTTCCTCACTCTCCGTGCCCCCACCGCCACGTTGCGCCCGCACCCAGGCCCGCTTGAGATGCAGGTGCACCTCGCACTCCCAGGTGAAGCCCATGCCGCCGTGCACCTGGAGACAGTCCCGGGCACCGCGTACGGCGGCCTCGTCGGCGAGCAGCCGGGCCGCGGCGATGTCCGCGGGATCGGCGGTGACGGCGGCGGCGTACACGGCCGCCCGGGCCGTCTCCACCCGCACCAGCATGTCGGCACACAGATGCTTGACCGCCTGGAAGCCCCCGATCGGCTGCCCGAACTGTTCGCGCGCCCGGGCGTGTTCCACCGCCAACTCGCACGCGCGCGTGGCGGTGCCCAGCTGCTCGGCGGCGGTGAGCAGAACGGCGACGGGATCCGGTGCGCCTGTGATGACGGGATCCGGAGGACTCGTGGTGACGGGACCCGGAGGACTCACGGTGCCGGAATCCGGACGGCTCGCACTGACGGAACCCGGAGGACTGGTGGTGCCGGAATCCGGAGGACTGGTGGTGCCGGAATCCGGAGGACTGGTGGTGCCGGAATCCGGACGGCTCGCTATGACGGAACCCGGAGGACTGGTGGTGCCGGAACCCGGTGGGCTCGCGATGACCGCCACCCGATGCAGCGGCGTCAACGGATCCACCGACCGCAGCGGTACGGCCCCCGCCGCCTCCCCCCGTACGACATCCGCCTCCGCCAGCCACTCCACCAGCCCTCCGTCGACGGCCGCCACGACCGCTTCCCCGGTGGCCGCACCCGGCACCACCCCCGCCGCGAGATGCGTGGCGATCAGCGGCCCCGGCAGCAGTGCGCGCCCCGCCTCCTCGAAGGCCAACACCGTCTCCGGCAGGCCGAGTCCGACCCCGCCGTCCGCCTCGGGCAGCCGTAGCGCGAAGAACCCGGCCTCGCCGAGTTCCCGCCACAGGGCGCGGTCCAGCGCGGGCGCCTCCACGGCCGCCCGCAGCGCCGCGCCGTCGAACCGGCGTGCCAGCAGCTGTCGTACGCCGTCCCGCAAGGCGCGTTGATCATCGGTGAGTTGGAATCTCATACGCTCACCGGCCCTTCGGCAGTCCGAGGATCCGCTCGGCCACGATGTTCCGCTGGATCTGCGAGGTGCCGGCGGCGATGGTGTACGACAGCGAGGACAGCCGGTCCAGCGTCCACGGCCGGTCGAGGTCGAGACAGTCCAGGCCGAGGACGTCGGCCGCGGCGTCGTACAGCTCCTGCCTCGCGTGCGAGTACCTCAGTTTGAAGACCGAGCCCCCCACGCCCGGGACCCCGCCGCTCACCTCCGCCGCGCTCACGTTCCACTGGGTCAGCCGCCACAGGGCGCGGAACTCGGCGTTGAGCCGGCCAAGCCGCCGACGGAGCGCGGGATCGTCCCAGCGGCCGTTCTTCCGTGCCGTACGGGCGAGTTCGCCCAGTACGCGCCGGCAGGCCACGACCTCGCCGACGAAGGCCGTGCCGCGTTCGAAGGAGAGCGTCACCATGGTCACCCGCCAGCCGTCGTTCTCGTCCCCGACCCGGTGGGCAACCGGCACCCGCACCTCGTCGAGGAACACCTCGGCGAACTCGGCGGATCCGGCGAGGGTTTTCAGGGGCCGGATGGTGATGCCGGGCGCGTCCATGGGCATGGCGAGCCACGTGATGCCCCGGTGTTTCGGCGCCTGCGGATCGGTCCGCACCAACAACTCGCACCAGTCGGCGACTTCGGCGTGCGAGGTCCAGATCTTGGATCCGCTCACCACATAGTCGTCGCCGTCCCTACGCGCGCGCGTGCGCAGCGCCGCGAGGTCGCTGCCCGCGTCCGGTTCGCTGAAGCCCTGGCACCACACCTCCTCGCCACGCAGGACGGGCGGCAGCCAGCGCGCCCGCTGCTGGGCCGTCCCCTCGGCGGCAATGGTCGGCCCCGCGTGCAGCAGGCCGACGAAGTTGGCCCCCACGTAGGGGGCGCCCGCCTTCTCGGTCTCCTCCAGGAAGATCAGGTGCTGGGTGGGGGTGGCGCCCTGCCCGCCCGCGTCGACGGGCCAGTGCAGGCCCGCGTACCCGGCGTCGTACAGCATGCGCTGCCAGCCGAGATCGTAGGCGCGGCGCCCGGGCCAGTCGTCCGGGGACGGCTTCGGCGGCAGCGAGGGCAGCGCCTTCGCGAGCCATTCCCGCAGCCGCGCCCGGAACTCCTCCTCCTCGGGTGTGTACGAGAGGTCCATGGGCTATTTGTCGAAGTCGAGGTCCAGCATGCGGATCGCGTTGCCCCGCATCAGCTTGTAGACCGTCTCGTCGTCGAGGCCCTTCACATGGTCCAGGGCGACTTCCTTGGTGTGCGGGAAGGTCGAGTCGACGTGCGGGTAGTCGGTCTCGAAGGTGGCGTTGTCCCGGCCGATCACGTCCAGCGAGGCGATGCCGTGCTTGTCGCGGAAGAAGCAGCAGAAGATCTGCCGGTAGTAGTACGTCGACGGCGGCTCCGGGATCAGATCCCTGACGCCGCCCCAGGCGCGGTGCTCCTCCCAGACGTCGTCGGCGCGCTCCAGGGCGTACGGGATCCAGCCCATCTGGCCTTCGGAGTAGGCGAGCTTGAGTGCCGGGAACTTCACCAGCACCCCACTGAAGAGGAAGTCCATCATCGAGGCCATGGCGTTGTTGAAGCTCAGCGAGGCCTGGACGGCGGGCGGCGCGTCGGGCGAGGCGGCCGGCATCTGCGAGCTGCTGCCGATGTGCATGTTGACGACCGTCCCGGTCTCCTCGCAGACCGCGAAGAACGGGTCCCAGTAGCCGGAGTGGATGGACGGCAGCCCGAGGTAGGTGGGGATCTCGGAGAAGGTCACCGCCTTCACCCCGCGGGCCGCGTTGCGCCGGATCTCCGCGACGGCGAGCTCGATGTCCCACAGCGGGATCAGGCACAGCGGGATGAGCCGCCCGCCGCTGTCACCGCACCACTCCTCCACCATCCAGTCGTTGTAGGCGCGCACACAGGCCAGCGCGACCTCCTTGTCCTGCGCCTCGGCGAAGGTCTGCCCGCAAAAACGCGGGAACGACGGGAAGCACAGGGAGGCCTCGACGTGGTTGAGATCCATGTCCTTGAGGCGCTCGACGGGGTCCCAGCAGCCGGGCCGCATCTCCGCGTACGTGATGCCCTCCAGGGTCATCTCGTCGCGGTCGAAGCCGACGGCGGCGATGTTGCGCTTGTACGGGGACTTCAGGTCCTCGTAGATCCACCAGTCGGCGAGTGGCCCGTCCGGGTCCATCGTGATCCGGTACTTGCCGCCGATGTAGGCGAGTTCGCCGATGCCGGCGGTGAGGTGCTGGGGTCCGCGGTCCCGGTACTTCTTCGGCAGCCAGGTCTCGAAGAGGTGCGCGGGCTCGATCACGTGGTCGTCGACGCTGATGATGCGGGGCAGTTCGGTCATGTTCCCCTCCGCCGGATGGATGTATCTGACGACCTCAGCTCCATCTGAGTACTCATCCGAGGCTCTATCTGATGGGTCGTCAGATAACGCGCTAGAGGAAGGCTAGCCCCGCACCCCTGGACCGACAAGGCGACGAGCCCTACCCTCTCCCCACGATCTGACTGACCGTCAGCTGAGCAGCAGGGGGCCGTCATGAACGACACCGCGCACGCCCTAAGCACCGCCCGCACCCTCTGGGACCTGGTGAGCCGCCGCGCCGACCTCACCCCCGACCGCCCGGTCCTCCTCCAGGAGGATCGCGTGCTCAGCTTCGGAGAGCTGCGGGAGAGGGCCGAGCGGGTGGCGGCGGGCCTGTACGACATGGGCGTACGCCCCGGCACGGTCGTCGCCTGGCAGCTGCCCACCCGCATCGAGACGGCCCTGCTGTCCTTCGCGCTGGCCCGCCTGGGCGCCGTACAGACACCGGTCATCCCCTTCTACCGGGACCGCGAGGTCGGGTTCGCGCTGCGGGAGTCCAAGGCCGAGTACTTCGCCGTACCGGGTGTGTGGCGCGGCTTCGACCACGGGGAGATGGCGCGGCGGCTGGGGGCGAAGGGCATCTTCGAGGCGTACGACAGCCTCCCCGAAGGGAATCCGGCCGTCCTGCCCCCGCCACCGGCCGAGGGGACGGACGTCCGCTGGATCTACTGGACCTCGGGCACGACCTCCGCCCCCAAGGGCGTCCTCCACACGGACCGTTCGCTGATCGCGGGCGGGTCCTGCCTCGCCCACGCGCTGTGCCTGTCGGCGGACGACGTGGGCTCGATGGCCTTCCCGTACGCGCATATCGCCGGGCCGGACTACACGGTGATGCTGCTGCTGTACGGCTTCCCCGCGGTGATGTTCGAGCAGTTCGCACTGCCGGACGCGCTGGCGGAGTACCGCAGGCACGGGGTGACGGTGGCGGGCGGTTCGACGGCGTTCTACTCGATGTTCCTGACCGAGCAGCGCAAGCGGCCGGGAACCCCGGTCATTCCCTCCCTACGACTGCTCGCGGGCGGCGGGGCGCCCAAGCCGCCGGAGCTGTACCACGCCGTCGTACGGGAGATGGGGGTACGGCTCACCCACGGATACGGCATGACCGAGGTGCCGATGATCACGATGGGGGCGCCGGACGACACGGCGGAGAACCTGGCGACGACGGAGGGGCGACCGCCTCAGGGGATGGAGATACGGATCGTGGACGGGGAGGTGCGGTTGCGCGGAGAGGCCGTGTGCCGGGGGTATCTGGACCCCTCCCAGACGGCGGAGGCCTTCGACGAGGAGGGTTTCCTGCGCACCGGCGACCTCGGGCAGTTGACGGACAGCGGGCATCTGGTGCTCACCGGCCGGCTGAAGGACGTGATCATCCGCAAGGGCGAGAACATCTCGGCACAGGAGATCGAGGACCTGCTGCACCGGCATCCCGGCGTCGGGGACGTGGCCGTGATAGGGCTGCCGGACGCCGAACGCGGGGAGCTGGTCTGTGCGGTGGTTGAACAGACTGACGGGGCCGAGGAGTTGGCCCTGGGAGAGGTGACGTCGTTCCTGCGCGCGGAAGGGCTGTCGACGCACAAGCTGCCGGAGCGGCTGGAGGTGGTGGACGCCCTTCCGCGGGGCGAGACGCTGCGGAAGGTGCTGAAGTACAAGCTGCGCGAACGTTTTTCGGGGTCGTGAGGCGGCGGTTGACGTGGGGCGGCGTTATTCGGGCACGGTGAAGTAACGGGCGAAGGCCGGCACGATCTCCGCCTCCCCCACCTTGCCGTCCGCGTCGGTGTCGAGGGCGGCGGCGGCCCCTTGCGCGGCCTCGTCACTCGCACCGAGGGCCTTCAGCACCCGTGCGGTGTCGGCGATGGTGGCGCGGCCGTCCCCGTCGGTGTCGGCGACGTCGAGGACCGCGCGCAGAAAGGGACGGGCGATCTCGGCGAACCGGTCCGGGTTGTCACGCAGGCGCTTGACGGCGCTGTTCACGAACTCGTCCCGGGTGATGCGCTGGTCGCCGTCCCGGTCCGCGATGCCGGCCATGCCCTGCCAGAACGCCTCGGCGCCGAGGTACAGGGCCTGTCCCTTGTCGGAGCGGGCCGCCGTACCGAACTCCGCGAGCACTGCCTTGGCCGCCGCGCTGAAGTCCAGCCGGTCGATGTAGCCGTTGCCATCCTGGTCGAAGGTGGCGAACCGGGCGGCGATCCTGCGCTCGTACTCGCTGCTGACCATGTCTTTCCTGCCGCCTTACGTCACGTCGTGCGCGAGGCCCTCCGCCCCCCCGCGGAGCGTACGACGCGGGAGGCACTCCGGGCGCGGGAAAGCGGCGGTTGTGCCAAGACCGGGGGAATTTCGGGACAACCGTGTGGCAGTCGCGCGTCCGGAGTGGTCGCCGTGCCGAGCGGCTTCACGCCGACAGCGGGTCCACTTCCTCCTCGAGCGCGGACGCCAGGTCCGGATGGACGTCGAACAGGCGGCGGACGCCCAGGGCGGCCAGGACCCGGTTGACGTGGGAGCCGTCCACCGCGCCATTGGCCGGCAGTATCAGGCGCAGCCGGCCCTGGCAGGAACGGATGAGGCGGCGGGCGGCGATCAGGACGCCGACGCCGCTCGAATCGCAGAAGAAGACCTCGGAGAGGTCGAGGACGAGATCGTGACGGCCCTCGGCCACCGCGTCGTGCACCCGCTGACGCAGCGCCGGCGACGTCACCAGGTCCAGCTCGCCCGACACCCGGAGCACGGCCCACTCGCCCTGCCCACCACCGGTCACATTGAACGCCACCACCATGCCCCTCACTCGCCGGAAAACAAACGGAAGCCATCCCTACGCTTCCTTGCAGCGCGGCTGCCCAGCGGCCGTTCCCTGAAACACCGGCCAGAAAACGGATACCGCTCAGAACAGGCTTGTTCTAGTCGTATTCGATCCTGTTCGATCGCATCTAGTCGCGCTCGGTCGTGCCCGATCGTGCCTGATCATCGAGTGAGCGGGTAGGCAAAGGTCCATTACCACCTGCGGGCTCCCAGGGGGCGCGCATTGCGACAAAGGGGCGTGCGCCGTCAGAGGTGCCGACTACATTTCGAGGAGACGGTGGGCGCAGTCTTGACCGGAAGACAGGCAGGGTGAGGGGGCCGCATGGCGAAGAAGGACGCACCGCCCCGCTGGGACCGCAAGATGCAGCAGCGGCTCGCACGCGGTGAGGCGGCCGCCCTCGGCGAGCTCTACGACCGCTTCGCCTCGCTCGTGCACGGCCTCGCCCACCGCGTCCTCGGCGACGAGCGGGCCGCCGACGGCATCACCCGCGAGGTCTTCGCCCATGTCTGGGAGCACCCGGACGCCTACGACCCCCGGCAGGGCCCCCTGCGCTCCTGGGTCGCCACGCTGACCCACCGCCTCGCCGTGCAGCGGCTGCGCGCCACCGAGACCGCCGCGCTGGCCCAGGAGGGCCACGGCTCCCGCGAGGAACTGGAGCGCAAGGTCCGCCGCGCCTCGGTCGCCGCCCGCGCCGACTACATCGTCCAGTCCATGCCCGTCCCGCTGCGCGCCGCCCTGGAGCTGGCCTACTTCCAGCGCCGCGACTACCGCCAGACCGCCACCGACCTCGGCGTCACCGAGGACGAGGCCCGCCGCCGCCTCCGCCTGGGCCTGCAACTGCTGTCCACCGCCCATGACGCCGCCGCACCCGGGGCCCCGCCCGGATACGGGGGTGCCGCGTGAACGACGCGGACCGGTTCGAGGCGTACGACGAGAACGACAAGAACGAGGATGAGGACAGGAAGGCCAGCGAGGACGGGAAGGTCGGGAAGGAGGACTCGGGCGGCGACGGCGACGGCAACGGCGACCCCGGCGACCCCGGAAGCGGCCGCACCCCCGACCCCGACCATCCGCTCCGTATCCCCATGCCCCGCACCTCCGTCGAGGACAGCGGCCGGCCGCTGCCGGCCCTGGAGGAACCGGCCGAGTCGGCCTCGGCCGACCCCCCGCCGCTCGCCCTCGAGCACCACGTCCTGAAGGCGCTCCTCGGTGCGTGGGCACTGGCCGCCTGCTCGCCCGAGGAGACGGCGGCCGTCGAGGACCACCTCGGCGACTGCGGCGGCTGCGCGGACGAGGCCCTGCGGCTGCGCGAGGCGGTCGGACTGCTGCAACGCCAGGAGAGCCTCGACCTGGACCCCGGCCTGCGCACCCGCGTCCTGGCGGGCTGCCTCGACCGGCGCCCGCCGCGCATCCCGGTGCCCGAGTGGGCGACGCCGTACGACGCCGAGACCGCCCGCCTGGACGCCCTGTTGCAGGACATAGGTGACGCCGAGTGGCACGCGCCCGTGCGGCTGCGCTGGTTCGAGGCCGACGCGGAGACGAGCCGCCGTACGACGGTCGCCGGGGTCATCGCGCACCTGCTGACGGTCGACGGCCTGGTCGCGGTCGCGCTCGGGCTCGACGACCCGCTGGGCGAGTTGGAGGCAGCGGCTGCGACGCCGTCCGCGCGCACCGAGGCGTACTGGCGGGCCTCGCACTTCCCGCACACCCGTTCCGTGCGGGCGCCCTGGCGGGAACAGAGCCACGACCTGGTGCGCACGGTGGGGTTCACGGGTGGCGGCTCCGGCAGGCTGGCCGTCCCGTACGGCGACTGCGAGCTTCCGCTGCACGACGCGATGCTGGACCGGGCCTTCGAGTGCTGGGTGCACGCGGAGGACATCGCCGAGGCGGTGGACTACCCCTACGACCCGCCCTCCCCGCGCCACCTCAACCGCATGATCGACCTCGCGGCCCGCATGCTGCCCGGCGTGCTGGCGGTACGGCGGCGGACCGGGCTGGCCGCACCGGCCGTCGGACGGCATCTGGTGCCGGCGGGCGAGCCCGGGCGCAGTCTGCGGCTGGAGATCGAGGGCATGGGCGGCGGCCACTGGCTGATCCCGCTGGACTCCGCGGGCGCGGTGGGCTCAGCCGATCACGAGGTGGCCCACGTCGCCCTGGACGGCGTGGAGTTCTGCCGACTGGCCGCGGGGCATGTGTCTCCGACGGAGGCGGCGGCGGGGCAGTTGGGTGACCGGGAGGCGATCAAGGACGTACTGTTCGCGGCGGCTTCGTTGAGCCGGATGTAGGGATGTTCCCCGCGCCCCTTGAGGTGGGACCAGCGTGCCGACCTAGGGGCGCGGGGAACTGCGCGACCAGCCCCCACGCACCCGCAGCCGCCACCCGCCAGAACCCCCCGAGCGACTAGGCGAACACAACCGTCCGCCGCCCATTGAGCAAAACCCGCCGCTCCGCGTGCCACTTCACGGCCCGCGCCAGCGCCTGGCACTCCACGTCCCGGCCGATCGCGACCAGTTGGTCCGGGGTGACGCCGTGGCCGACGCGCTCGACCTCCTGCTCGATGATCGGGCCCTCGTCCAGGTCGGCCGTCACATAGTGCGCGGTGGCACCGATCAGCTTCACCCCGCGCGCGTGCGCCTGGTGGTACGGCTTCGCGCCCTTGAAGCTCGGCAGGAAGGAGTGGTGGATGTTGATGATCTGCCCGTTGAGCTGCTTGCACAGGTCGTCGGAGAGCACCTGCATATAGCGGGCGAGCACGACCAGCTCGACGTCCTGCTCCCGTACGAGCTTCAGCAGCTGCGCCTCGGCCTCCGCCTTCGTGTCCTTCGTCACCGGAATGTGGTGGAAGGGGATGTTGTACGACCCCACGAGCTCGGCGAAGTCGGTGTGGTTGGACACCACGGCGGCGATCTCCACCGGCAGCGCGCCGATCCGGGTGCGGAACAGCAGGTCGTTCAGGCAGTGCCCGAACTTGCTGACCATCAGCACGATCCGCATCTTCTCGTCGGCCCGGTCGAGCTGCCAGTCCATCTGGAAGGAGTCACCGACCGCCGCGAAGCTGGCCCGCAGCTTCTCCACGGTCACCGGCGGCTCCGCCGAGAAGTGGACGCGCATGAAGAACAGTCCCGTGTCGTGGTCACCGAACTGCTGGCTGTCCTCGATGTTGCAGCCCGTCATGAAGAGGTAGCTCGACACGGCGTGCACGATGCCCTGCTTGTCGGGGCAGGCGAGGGTGAGGACGTACTGCTCGGACGGGACCGGGGCTCGGGTGGACTGCTCACTCATGCAGGAAAGGGTCGCATATCCGGCCCGGCCGAGCGGATGGCCGTCCGCCACACGAAACGTCTACGCGGAACGCGTCATGATCCGCAGCACCTCCAGCGTGCGCGGCGGCACGTCCGGGTCCTCCCCGTCGGCCATCGCCATCCGCACGTGCGCGTCACGCGCCGCCCGGACCGCCTCCGGCCAGGCTTCGTGGTCGACGTAGGCCGAGACGGGGGCGTCGGGGCCGACCTGGTGCATGATCCGCAGCACGCGCAGGACGGCGCTGTCGACGAGCGCCGCCTCCTGCGAGTCCCGGAAGATCGTGCCGACGTACTTCTCGGCGGACCAGTTGTCGAGCCAGGTGTCCTCGACCAGGCGGTACACGGCGTCGGTCACGTCTCCGTACCCGTCGACGCCGGCCAGCCAGACGTCCCGCTGGAACGCCTGATCGGAGAGCATGTGCAGCGCGGAGCGCACATTACTGCGCCAGCGCCACCACGGCATGTCATTCAATGGCATGCCGCCCATGGTGGGGGAGCGACGGCCGTGACGGGAAGAGTTCTCCGAACCTTGCACGGTCATCGATCGTACGTTCCCCTTCTCGGGCGCCTCATCGGCCCCCCGCTGTTCACCCTCACGTCACCAACGGCTCACCGAGAGTCGCACTCTGGTTAGCAGTGTGGCGGAAGCGTGTGGGTCCATGACCGGCAGGCGACGCAACCGCAGAACCTTTCCCCCCACCTTCACCAGGCCCGTCAGTGCCACCGCCCTGCGTGCGGGGGTGCTGATGGCGTGCGCGTCGCTCGCCGCCGCCTGCGGGGTCATCCCTGGTGCCACGGGGGGCTCCGGGGATGACCCGATCAAGGTCATGACCTGGGCCCCGCACGATACCAAGGCGACCAACAAACCGGGCATGCCCGCCTTCGCGCAGGCCTACGCCCGCTGGATCAACTCCCAGGGCGGCATCGCCGGCCGCAAGCTCACCGTCCTGACCTGCAACGACCGCAACGACAGCGTGGGGGCGGCGAGGTGCGCCCAGCGCGCCGTCGACGAGGACGTCATCGCGGTCGTCGGCTCCTACAGCCAGTACGGCGACTCCTTCCTCCCGCCCCTGGAAGGCGCGGGCATCCCCTACATAGGCGGATACGGCGTCACCAACGCCGAGTTCACCAGTCCGCTCTCCTACCCCGTCAACGGCGGACAGCCCACCCTCCTGGCCGGCCTCGGCAAGGCGCTCGCGGACTGCGGGCCCGTCACGCTCGTCCGGGCCGACAGCATCGCGGGCGACGAGCTGCCCGCCCTGCTCGACTCCGGCCTGACGGCGGGCGGACACCCGGACTCGCAGGATTTGCGGGCCGCGGAGGACGCCACCGAGTACTCGGAGCAGGCGGACCGGGCGCTCGCGGAGACCACCGCCGACCCGACGAAGAAGGGCTGTGTGGTGCCCACGCTCGGCGATCGCACCGACACCTTCATGGACTCCTTCCGGCGCTCCCGCCCGGACTACCCCGACGTACGGACCGCCATGGTGCTCGGCAACGTCGACCAGACGGTGATCAACTCCTCCGGCGGCCAGTCCGGGCCGTACGAGGGGTCGTACATCACCGGCTGGTACCCGGTGGAGACGGACGCGCGCTGGAACGAGATGAAGAAGGTCATCAGCGAGCAGGCCTTCGGCGACAACCGCATCGACCCCGCCGACGCCGGTGTGCAGACCACGTGGATCGCGTACACCGTCTTCAAGGAGGTCGTCGAGTCGCTGGACGGCGAGGTGAGCGCCAACGCCGTGACCAAGGCCCTGGACAGCGGGCTGAAGGTCACCACGGGCGGGCTGACCCCGACGCTCCAGTGGAACTTCCAGGGGCCGCTCGCGTCCGTCGGCTATCCGCGCCTGGTCAACACCGAGGTGACCCTTCAGGTCGTCAGGCAGGGCCGGCTGGTGTCGGCCAAGAAGGGCTTCATCGACGTGACGGCCACGCTGAAGGACGCCGACCTGGGCTGACCCGGGCCGGCGCCTTCTCAGGTACGGCGCCGGATCACAGCTGGGTGGGCTGGCGCTCGGTCAGTCCGTACGTCTTCGCTATCGCGTTCCACAGCGGGGCGGCCTTGGTCTTCTGGGTGCTGGCGGTGCCGCTCGCCCGGTTGCCGGCCAGGGTCTGGCCGGTGGTGCGGGCCTGGCCCTTCTTGCAGCCCTTCTTGCCGGCCGCCTGGTCGGCCCAGGCCGCGTAGTGGTTGTCGGCCGACGCGGACGCCTGCCACGCCTTCGTGAGGGAGGCGGTCAGCGCGGCGTTGCCGGGTAGCTTGTCGACCTCGACGCCGGAGAGACGGGTCACCAGTTCGGCGCGCTGCTTGGCCGCGTCACGCAGGTCCTTGGCCGCCTGGCCGAGGTTCTTGCAGGACTTCACGTTCGCCACCGCTCTGATCACCGAGGCCCGGCTGTCGCCGCTGTCGGCGAGCAGCTTGTCCAGCGCCACGGCCTGCTGCTCGGCCGGGTCGGCGGACGGCGAGGCGGAGCCCTCGGTCGCGGGAGCCGTGGCGGAGACGGTCTGGTTCTTGTCGCCGTCCTTGTCGTCGCCCCCGCCACCGGCGAGCAGCGCACCGGCGCCTACCCCGAGGACGACGATGCCCACACCGACGGCGGCGATCAGCGGCACCCGGCCCCTACGCCGGCCCCGGCCGCCGTCACCGTCGTAGCCACCGCCCGCACCGGGAGGGGCGTACGACGGCTGCGGGGACTGCCCGTACGGCTGCTGGGCGGACTGCGCGTACGGCTGCTGAGCGGACTGCGCGTACGGCTGCTGGGCGGCGGTGTGCACGGCCTCGGGCTGCTGGAAGCGCGGCATTTGCTGGGTCGACGCGGCCGGACCCGGCCCGCCCGGCCCACTGCGGAAAAGGTTGTCGAACTCGGCGGGCGGCTGCCGGTCCCCGCCCTGCTGCCCGTACGACGCCCCGCCGGGGCCCGGCTGTCCGGGCACGGGCGCGATGTACTGCGTGGCCTCGGCGTCGGGGTTGGAAACGGGGGGCAGCGGCCCGGCACCGGCACGGGCACCGGCCTGCTTGGCACGGCCCAGGAACTGCGTCGACTCGGAGGACGGCGCGGCGGCGGGCGATCCGGCACCCACCTCGGGCGGCAGCGCCCCGGGCCCCACGGGCGGGAGGTACTGGGTCGCCCCCTCGTCCGCGCGCGCGGCCCCCTGTCCCGGGTACCGCGTCGCCGCATCCCCCGGCACCGGCGGGATGTACTGGGTGGCACCTTCGTCGGCGGGCGGCAGCGGACCAGCACCAGGGCTGGAGCTACCCGGCGCCGCGGGCGGCAGCGAAGTATCCGGAGCACCACCGTGCCTCGCAGCCGGCAGAGACCCATCGGCGGAAGCAGCACCATACGCACCGGCACCGTCATTGCCAGACGCCGCGGGCGGCAGCGAAGTGTCCGGAGCGCCGCCGTGCCTCGGAGCCGGCGGGGACCCATCGGCCGAGGCAGAACCATACGCACCGGCGGCCGGGAAGGAACCGGCACCACCATTGCCAGGCACCGCAGGCGGCAGCGAAGTGTCCCGAGCACCACCGTGCCTCGCAGCCGGCAGAGACCCATCGGCCGAGGCAGCACCATACGCACCGGCGCCGGCATTGCCAGACGCCGCGGGCGGCAGCGAAGTGTCCGGAGCGCCGCCGTGCCTCGGAGCCGGCGGGGACCCATCGGCGGAGGGTGTGCCGTACGCGCCGCCGGGAGCGCCGTACCCGTCAGCGGGCGGAAGCGGACCAGCGCCGGCGTTGCCGGGCGCCGCGGGCGGCAGCGAGGTGTCCGGGGCGGCGCGGTGTCTCGCGGCTGGCAGCGGCGCATCTGCGGGAGGAGAACCGTACGCACCGGAGGGAGCGCCGTACCCGTCAGCTGGAGCGCCGCCGCCGTATGCACCGGAGGGTGCGGGCGAGCCGTACGCACCGGCAGGAGCGCCGTAGGCGTCGGCGGGAGGCATGGGGGCTCCCTGGCCGCCGCCACCGTGTCCTCCGGGCGGGAGCGGCGCTCCAGCGGAGGGCGAGCCGTACGCCCCGCCCGACGGCGAAGGGCCGTCCGGCCCACCGCCCTGCCCCGCAGACGGCGACGGAGCCCCACCGGAAGCAGAACCGTACGCACCCGTCGACGACGAGGACGCGGGCGGCAGCGGTGCCCCGCCCGGCTGGGAGCCGTACGCGTCGGGAGGGGTGGGTGAGCCGTAGGGAGCACCCTGCCGCTGGGCGGGCGGTATGAAGGCGCCCTGACCGCCGCCGTGTCCCGGCGCGGTGGGCGAGCCGTAGTTGTCGGTGCCGTATGCCGAGGGCTGGGGCGGGGCGTCGGCCGGGGGCTCGGGCGCGGCCCAGGCCGCTGGGAACGTCGAGTGGTTCTGCTCGGGTGGGCTCCAGGACTGGGCGGACGGGGACGACCATCCCTCGCCCGGCGGTGGGGCCGGGGTCTGGTGCTGGTCGGGGCCCCACGGGGTGTCCCAGGCCTGGCCGCGGGGCGGAGCCGAGGGCGGGCCGGACGGCGAGCCGGGGGTCGGACCATGGTGACCGGCGTTCTGGCCGCCGTATCCGCCTGTCATTCCCGGCAGCAGGGGTTCCCCGCCGTCGGAGGGCAGCACGATGCCTTCGCGCGCCTCGCGCGGCGAGGGCTCGTCGCCCTGTCCACCTTGCGTCACCGGGACTCCTACTAATGGGGGACCTTCGGAACCGTCGGCTCACGCTACCGGGTCCCCAGAGCCGGGTGCTACGCAGCTCAGTACGTGACCTGCGTCCCTGTGACCGCAGTAACAGATCCCGTGACAGACCAGTGACACAACCCGGCCCCCATCCGCTTTACAGGCCCCCTTTGCAGGCCCCCCTCTCGCGACCCGGTACCCGCTCTACGCCGCCGCCTGTAGATCCAGCCGCGCCCCGAACTCCCGTACCACAGGCTCGTCCCGGTACGGCTCCAGCCGCTGCTGGAAGTCGTCCAGGTACTCGGCGCCCCGGTTGGACCGGAGGGTCTCCAGGAGCTCCACGGCCTTCAGGCCGGTGTTGCAGGCCTGTTCCACCTCCCGCTGCTGCACCTGCGCGCTCGCCAGCAGCACATAGCCGATGGCCCTGCGGCGGGCCCGCGACTCGGGGTGCCCGGCCAGGGACTCCCGCGCGCACCGCGCCGCCGCCTCGGCCTGGCCCAGGTCCCGGTGGCAGTGCGCCAACTCGTCGGCCAGATACGCCTCGTCGAAGTGCGCGATCCACGCCGGGTCGTCCCCGGAGTCCGGGTCCGCCTGCTCCAGCGCGCTCACCGCCCGCCCGGACGCCGACTGGGCCGACCGCGCGTCGCCCATCAGCGCGTGCCCGCGCGCCTCCGCCGCGTGGAACATGGACTCCGCGCGCGGTGTCACGCGCCCACGCGCCCCCTCCTGCGCGGCCCGCGCCAACTGCGCGATCTCACGCGGGTTTCCGAGCTGCGCGGCGAGGTGGCTCATGGAGGCGGCGAGGACATACCCGCCGTAGCCACGATCGCCCGCCGCCTGCGCGAGCCGCAGCGCCTGGATGTAGTACCGCTGGGCGAGGCCCGGTTGCCCGGTGTCGACGGCCATGTAGCCCGCGAGTTCGGTCAGTCGGGCCACCGCGGCGAAGAGGTCTCGGCCGACCGCCTCGCGGTACGACCCCGCCAGCAGGCCCGAGACGACGCTGTTGAGGTAGTGCACGACGACCGGGCGCACGTGCCCGCTGCCGTACTGGTGGTCCAGGTCGACCAGCGCCTGGGTCATCGCGCGCACGGCCCGCACGTCGGACTGCCCCACCCGCGGCCCGGCCGAACGCGCGACCTGCGAGTCCGGCGAGGAGATGAGCCAGTCGCGGCTCGGCTCGACCAGCGCGGACGCGGCGACGGAGGAGCCGGACAGGAAGTCCCGGCGGCCCACGTCACTGCGCCACAGCTCACACACCTGCTCGATGGCTCCCAGCACCGTCGGCGAGAACTGGAGGCCGACGCCTGAGGCGAGGTTCTTGCCGTTGGCCATGCCGATCTCGTCGATCGTGACCGTACGGCCGAGTTTGCGGCCGAGTGCCTCCGCGATGATCGCCGGGGCGCGCCCGCGTGGCTGCTGTCCGCGCAGCCAGCGCGCCACGGACGTCTTGTCGTACCGCAGGTCGAGACCGTGCTCGGCGCCGCACATGTTGACCCGGCGGGCGAGCCCCGCGTTGGAGCAGCCCGCTTCCTGAATGAGCGCCTGCAGTCGTTCGTTCGGCTGCCGCGCGACGAGAGGCCTTGCGGCCATGGCGTACCCCCTGTGGCTGCGGTGCCTGCCCACGCACCGAGTTGACGTGTCTTCCACCGAATCCACCGAATCCACCGAATCCACCGAAAAGATCCGGCCGTGAAGATCAATGCCCCGCCTACGCAGCGAAAATGCGAGACTTGCGCAGATTGCCGGGGTAAAGGCGGTTGCCGCCCCCACACCTGACTACCCAGCTCACGCACCGGTTCCTCCCGCGCGCCCCCGCACATGCATCCATGCGCCCCAACTACGGAAGCGATGCCCCGCCCCCGCGCGCGCGACGCCCGTAACCCAAGGTGAGCGCGGGAGTTGTGTTCAGCGTGGAAGAGACGATCGCGGGCACCGAAGCCGCTCAGATTCCGAAGCAGCGCGGGGAATCGCTGCTGGAGACCGCCGTACGTTACGCCGAGGAGCGCCACTGGGACGTCTTCCCCGGCACCTGGCTGGAACCCGCCGACGGGGTGCAACGCTGCTCGTGCGGCGACCCCGCGTGCGCCGTGCCCGGCGCGCACCCCGCGCGCGAGGACTGGGCGACGCAGGCCACGGGCAGTGCGACCGTGGCGCGCCGGATGTGGCAGAAACAGCCGACGGCGTCGATCCTGCTGCCCACCGGGCGTACGTTCGACGCGATTTCCGTGCCGGAGACGGCCGGGTTTCTCGCGCTGGCGCGGATGGAGCGGATGGAGTTGACGCTCGGGCCGGTGACGTTGACGCCGGCTCGGCGGATGCACTTCTTCGTGCTGCCGGGGGCTTCGGTCAAGCTGCCGGAGCTGGTGCGGAAGTTGGGCTGGTCGCCCTCGTCGCTCGATCTTGTCGCGCTGGGTGAGGGGGCTTATGTCGCTGGGCCGCCTACACGGTTCGGGTCGTCGGGGGCTGTGCAGTGGGCTTGTCGGCCTACGCCGGCGAATCGGTGGCTGCCGGATGTGGAGGAGTTGATCTCGCCGCTTGCTTATGCGTGTGGGCGGGATCGGTAGATCGCGGTTGCGTCTGCCTGGCTGATGTCGCGTGGCGGCTGCGGGTCCGTCGTGGCTTGTCGCGCAGTTCCCCGCGCCCCTGAGCGGCGTCTGTCCACCGTAGGGTTCAACCATGACGTCGGGAGCAGTAGCGGGGACAGCCGCCGTACGCGTTCAAGGGCTCTGGAAGCGGTTCGGGCAGCAAGTTGCCGTTGCCGGGGTTGATCTGGAGTTGCCCGCGGGGAAGTTCATCGGGCTGGTCGGGCCCAACGGGGCCGGGAAGACCACCACGCTGTCGATGGTGACCGGGCTGCTCAGGCCCGATCTGGGGAGCGTCGAGGTCGTGGGGCACGACGTGTGGCGGGACCCGGTCGAGGTGAAGGCGCGGATCGGGGTGCTGCCGGAGGGGCTCCGGCTGTTCGAGCGGCTGTCCGGGCGCGAACTGCTCACCTACTCCGGACGGTTGCGCGGGCTGCCCGGTGCCGAGGTCGACAAGCGCGTCACCCAGCTCCTCGACGTCCTCGACCTGTCCGGTGCCCAGCACAAGCTCGTCGTCGACTACTCGACCGGCATGCGCAAGAAGATCGGGCTCGCGGCGGCCCTCCTCCACAATCCCGAAGTGCTCTTTCTCGACGAGCCGTTCGAGGGCGTCGACCCGGTGTCGGCCCAGACCATCCGGGGGGTCCTGGAGCGGTACACCGCCTCCGGCGCGACCGTCGTCTTCTCCTCCCATGTGATGGAGCTCGTCGAGTCGCTGTGCGACTGGGTCGCGGTGATGGCCGCGGGCCGGATCCGCGCCCACGGGCCGCTCGCCGAGGTGCGCGGCGAGGCGCCCTCGCTGCAGAGCGCGTTCCTCGAACTCGTCGGCGCCGGCCGCCGTGACGCCGGTTCCGACCTCGACTGGCTGGGCGGCGGGGCGGTCCGGTGAGCGCCGACATCACCCCGGTCGTCGTACAGCTGAAGCTGTCGTTGCTGAAGAACGGGCTCAAGCAGTCGAGCGGCCGGCGCGCCGCCTACATCGGCTCGGCCGTCGCCGTCCTGCTGTTCTCCGCGGTGCAGCTGATCGGCCTGATCGCGTTGCGCGGGAACGCGCACGCCGCGTCCGTGGTCGTGCTGCTGGTGGCGGTGCTGGCGGCGGGCTGGGCGGTGATGCCGCTGTTCTTCTCCAGCGGCGACGAGACCCTGGATCCGACCCGCCTGGTGATGCTGCCGCTGCGGCCCGGCCCGCTGGTGCGGGCCCTGCTCACGGCCTCGCTGGTCGGCATCGGGCCGCTGTTCACCCTGAGCATGCTGACCGGGTCCGTCATCTCGGTCGCGCACGGGGGTGTGGCGTACGTCGTCGGCCTCGTCGGCGTCGTCCTCGCGCTGCTGGTGTGCGTGGCCCTCGCGCGGGCCGTCGCCACCGCCAACATCCGGCTGCTGACCAGCCGCAAGGGCCGGGATCTGGCGGTGCTGAGCGGGCTGATCATCGCGGTCGGGGCGCAGGTCGTGAACTTCGGGGCGCAGCGGCTGGGTTCGAGCGGCCTTGCCCAGCTCGACGGACCGGCCGACGTGCTGAAATGGGTGCCGCCCGCGTCGGCGATCGGGGCGGCGGACTCCGCGAGCGAGGGATCGTACGGCGTCGCCGCCCTCCAGCTCGCCCTGTGCGCACTCGCGTTGGTGGGGCTGCTGAGCTGGTGGTCGCACCATCTGAACCGGCTGATGACCTCGCCGGACGGCTCCACCCTCCAGGCCGCCGACTCCAGGGCCCGCAAGCGGACGTCGAGCGGCCTGAGCCGGCTGCTGCCCGGCGGCCGTACCGGCACGGTCATGGAGCGCAGCCTGCGCTACGTGTGGCGCGACCCCAAGACCAAGGCGGCCTGGGTGACCTCGCTGGCCATCGGTCTGATCGTGCCCGTGTTCAACGCGTTGCAGGGCACCGGCTCGATCTACTTCGCCTGCTTCGCGGCCGGGATGCTCGGTGTGCAGATGTACAACCAGTTCGGGCAGGACACGTCCGCGTTCTGGATGGTCGCGATGACGATCTCGTCCACCCGGGACGCGTACGTCGAACTGCGCGCGCGAGCGCTGGCGCTGCTGGTGATCACCCTGCCGTACGCCACCCTCGTGACCGTCCTGACGACGGCGCTGCTGGGCGACTGGCCGAAGCTGCCCGAGGTGCTCGGGCTGTCCTTCGCGCTGCTCGGGGCGATGCTGGCGACCGGCGCGTGGACGTCGGCCCGCTTCCCGTACTCCATCCCGCAGGACGGCTACAAGAACGTGGCCCCCGGCCAGTCCGGGCTGGCCTTCATGGCGATTCTCGGCGGGATGGTCGGGGGCGCCCTGCTGTGCGCCCCCTTCATCGTCGCGACGATCTGGCTGAACGTCAGCGCGGGCGGCGACGAGTGGACCTGGCTGCTGCTGCCGGTGGGCGCGGTCTACGGGGCGGCGATCACGGTGGCGGGGCTGCGGATGGCGGCGCCGCGGACGGCCCGGCAGCTGCCGGAGATTCTGGTGGCGGTCAGCAGGGGGTGAGTCGAGTCCGGGGAGTCCCCCGGCCCGAGGCTCAGATCACGCGGAAGAGGTCGGCGGCGGCGTGGACGTCGGTGAGGTCCTCGACGGAGCGGAGGTTGTCGCACAGGGCGTCCAGGACCGAGCCGGCTTCGGCGGCGGGCGGGACGCCGACGGCGACGCCGAAGACCCGGAAGCCCAGCAGGTGCTTGGCGTCCCTCCAGTCGCGCATCCATTCCTCGGTGACGCCGCATTCGTCGTCGGTGAGCATCACGATGTCGCCGCGTCGGCGGGCGGCGTCGTTGAACTCCTCCGCCAGCAGTTCACCGGCCACCGTCAGCGGACGCTGGAAGCTGGTGCCGCCGCCGAGGAAGGTCTCCGCGAAGTCGAGGATCCGGGCGGTACCGGCGGGCCGGCCGGCCGGGAAGCGGAAGACCTGGATCTTGTCGGCGGCGGAGAACAGGATGCCGACGAAGTCACGCCCCGCGTGGCGGGCCTGGTCCAGCAGCGCCAGGGCGCATGCCTTGGCCCACGCCTCCCGGGTGACTCCGCCGGGCCCTTCCGCGTACATGGAGTGCGAGGTGTCGACGCACGCGATGATGGCGCCCCGGCCGGTGGCCTGCTCGCCCTGGCTGTCGTAGAGCATCAGCTCCCCGGCGGCGTAGCGCGCGGCGAACACCGCACGCAGCTCGGGCAGTCCGAGGTTCGCCAGCTCGGAGGGGATGACGCGGGAGAGGTCATCGCCGAGCGTGACGCCGACCAGCTCCCCGGCGGCGTTCTCCACCTTGCGGGCGCGCTCACCGCCCGCCATCTGCCGGAAGCGGCCGATCAGCTCGGCCCACTGGGCGAGACGGCCGGTGCGCAGCCGCTCGGCGAGCCGGGCGCGCTGGTCGAACGACATCCGCTCCAGCTCGCCGGGACCGACGCCCCATGCCCGCATCAGCGCGGACTCCTCCCGCACGGCCCCGGCGGCCTTCGCCGCCGCGCTCCGCGCGCCGGTACGGATACCGGGGGCCGCCGCCGCGAGGGCCTGAGCGGCGCCCTGGGCGGCCTGCCGCGCGGCGGCCTCGGCGGTCTCGGCGGCCTCGATCGCCTGCTGTACGGCGTCGGCGGCCGGGGTCGGCACGGTGCCCGCCCCATCCGGCCGGTCCGCCTCGTGGGCGGCCTGCTGGAGTGCCTCGCTCACGGCGGTCGCCGCGTCTTCGGCGTCCTGCTGGGCCTTCTTCGCCCGCTCGGCCTGTTCCTGGGCGTCCCGGGAGTGCTCAAGGAGCCGGCGCAACGCGGGGGTCTGGGCGAGTACGGCCATGGCGGCGGCGTAGGGGTCGCCGGCCGTCTCGCGGTGCAGCTCGGCGAACTCCGGTGAGTCCATCAGTGAGGTGATGACCTGGTGGTTGACCAGCCGGGAGGGGTCCATCTCCGCACGCTCGCGCAACCGCGGGCGGACCTTGTAGGCGGCCAGGAAGGCGTCGGTGAGGAGGTCGGTGGTGCAGGTCGCGTGGTTGTGGCGCTCGGTCAGCTCCTCGGCGAGCTCGCGTAGTCCGGCCGACTGCTCGTAGGTGTCGCGCCATGCGATCTGTTCGAAGCGGTCCGCGATCACGGCGGCGGTGTGCCGCTCGGGTGTGGCGGCGGACAGGCTCAGCCACTTCCCGGCCCGGCTCGCCAGCTCGTCGAGCCCGCTCGGTGTGCTGCCCGTCCTGCCCATGGCCGTGATCTCCCGGTGCTCAGATCTGTGCCTGCACCATGCTCGCGTCCAGGCCGAGGGCCTCGGTGAGCACGCGGGCGCGGACGGCGCGCTGGCGGCCGGTGACCCGGTCGACGGCGGCGGTGGAGCGGCCGGCGCCCGCCGCCTCCGCGCGCAGCTTCTCAAGGCGCTTTCCCGCCATGGCGAGCTGGTTGTGGGCCTTCTTGATGACCCATTCGCTCAGCGCCTCGCGGGACTGGCCGGCCATGGCGTCGAGCTGGGCCTCCAGCTCATCGATGGCGTCGGCCAGGTCGAGCGCCTCCTTGGCGTCGGGGTTGACCAGGTGCAGCACCTCGCGCTCGACGGTCGGGCGCTGGGCCGGGGAGTCCCACAGCACGTGGGTCAGCACCGACAGGTCGGTCTCGGCGACCGCCGGGCGGCCGTCGAGGTACGCGGACGCCTGGAGCAGGCCCACCGCCTGCCGCCAGCGGCGGTCGGAGGCGACGAGTTCCTTGCGGCGCAGGGCAGCCCGCAGCGTGCACACCGCGTCCACGATCGCGTCGGGGACGTCCACGGCCGGGACGGCTGCGGTCACGGCGTGCTGCAACGCGGCCAGTTCGATGGTGGTCCGGGTCGGCGGGGCCGGGCGGCTGACGGCGGAGCGGACCAGGGCGGCGAAGTTCGAGGGGTCGGCCAGGTATCCGACCTCGATCCGCACAAGGAGTCGGTCGTAGATCGCGGCCGTGTCCTCTCCGCTGGGCAGTTCGTTGCTCGCCGTGATGGCCCCGATCAGGGGGCAGCGGATCGGCTCGCCGCCGCTCTCGGGGTGGTAGATCCGCTCGTTGAGGAAGCCCAGCGTCTCGTTCAGCGCCGCCGTGGAGCACTTGAAGATCTCGTCGATGAACGCGACATGCGCGGTCGTGGCACGGCCGTCGTAGACCTGGCGGTACTCGCCCCGGGCCAGCGCGGCGACGTCGATGGGACCGAACATCCTCGTCGGCGCGGTGAACTTCGACAGGAGGATCTCCCAGTAGGACGCCCCCTCGACCCTGCCCGTGAGTTCCCGGGCCAGCTCGGACTTCGCCGTTCCGGGCGGGCCGAGCACCAACGAGTGCTGCCCGGCCAGCAGCGTCACCACCAGCGTCCGCACCACGTCGGCCCGCTCGTAGAAGCGGTCCGACAGCTCGTCGCCGATCGCGCGCAGCCGCTTGGCCGTGTCCTGCGCGTCCTGCGCGCCCTGTGCATCCATGTTCAACTCCTTGCCCGCGAGGCCCTGTTGGGCTGACGATGCCCCGAGGACCGCACCAGGAACGCGGGACGTCAGTTTCTGAGGTCGGTGAGGACGGCGTCCAGGAAGGGCTCGATGGCGCCCCGCCAGGCCTCCGGCTGGTCGTAGTGCACCAGGTGGCCCGCGTCGGCCACCTCCGCGTACTGGCCGCGGGGCAGCACGCGGACCATCTCCTGGGCCTCGGCGCGGCCCAGCTCGCCGTCGAGGCCGCGGACGACCAGGGTGGGGCACCGCACCTGCGCGAGCTCCTCCCAGTGCGCGTCGTAGACCCAGGTCTCGCGGGACTTCAGCATCTGCTCCGGCTCGAAGACCGGGCGCCAGCCGTCGGGGGATTCCTGCATGACCTCGGCGTAGAACTCGCCACGGGTCGGGTTCGGGCGCTCCACCCAGGGGTCGTCCTCGCCGAACCACTTGCGTACGTCGGCGAGGGTGGCGAAGGGAGCGGGCCAGGCCTTGAACCAGTCCTCCCACTCGCGCTGCGAGGCGCCGCCGAGTGCGGAGGCCCGCATGTCGCAGATGATCAGCCCGCAGACCAGGTCGGGGCGCTTGGCGGCGAGCTGCCAGGCGGTCAGGGCGCCCATGGCGTGACCGATGAGGACGGTCGGGGCGAGACCGAGTTGTTCGAGGGCGGCCTCGGCATCCTCGACGTAGGCCTCGCGGGTGAAGGACGCCCGCGGGGGCTTGTCGCTCTGGCCGTGGCCGCGCTGGTCGAGCGCGACGGCGCGGTGTCGCTCGGAGAGCCAGCGGGCGGTGGACGCCCAGTGCGAGGCGCGGCCCATCAGGCCGTGAAGTAAGAGCACGCCGTGGGCCCGCCCGGCCTCGCCCGGGTCCGGCTGCCGCGCTCCGGGCAGCGACCGGGCCGCCTGCTCCGGTACGTCCTTCGCCGGATCGGTCTTGGGAGGGTCCCCGAACTCCCAGGCCGCGAGGCGTACGCCGCCTGCGCCGATCACGTCGATGCGTCGCGCCATAGGTCTGGCACCCCCCTAAGCTCCGCCTGGCTCCGCTCGGACCGTGCGCTCCCGCTCAAGGCGGGGCCGGTCCCGTGAACCGCGTCCTGCCTGCCGTGTCTGCCGAACCTCTCGGGGCTGTCTCGCTCCCCGCACCCCTCCCCTCGCGTCCGCTGCGTGTACATCCCCCTACATCCCTGTAGCGCACATCCCGTGCGTCGCGTCACCCGCAGATTATCGAATAGATATTCGAAGATAGGGCATTGGCGGATAACACCCCTCGTTCGAGTGACCTCCCTCAAGGAATGATCGCCGCTGCCGAGGGGAGATCTTCAACGGGAGGCGGACCGCTCGGGGAAACCGGTCCGAGGGGAATGACCCTGAGAGCTCGGGGCTCCGGGTCAGCACAGGGGAGGACAGGCCCCGGCGCCACACGGCGCCGGGGCCCTCTCCACGTCTACGGCACATCCTCCCCGCCCCCTCCCCGGCCGGACGACATCGCTGCCGACCACGGCCAAGAGCCCTCAGGTCATATGCCTCACGCGACAGCCTCGCACGGGAAACGCCCGCGCGCTGCGATTCCGCACAGTGAATCTTGGAATCGACGAGACCGACCACACGACCGACGAGAAGCCCCAACTTCCCCACAGCCCCCGGAAGTTGACATCACGTCGAAGAGATCGGCGACGGCTCAGCGCTTCGCGACGAACACATGCGAGGCGACGTCCGACTCCAGCTCGGCCGCCTCGCCGCCACTGCCCACGAGCACACCGCCCGCCGACTCCGTCACACTCACCACCGAACCGGGCTGCACCCCCGCCCGGCGCAGCGTGTACATCAGCTGCGCGTCCGTCTGGATCGGCTCACCGATCCGGCGCACGACGACCGTCTTGCCCTCGATACCCGGGTCGAGGTCGGCCAGCGACACCATGCCCGCGTCCAGGAACGGATCCGCGCCGTCCTTCTCGCCCAGCTCCTCCAGGCCCGGGATCGGATTGCCGTACGGCGACTCGGTCGGGTGGCGCAGCAGCTCCAGCACGCGACGCTCGACGGCCTCGCTCATCACGTGCTCCCAGCGACACGCCTCGGCGTGCACCTGCTCCCACTCCAGGCCGATCACATCGACGAGCAGGCACTCCGCGAGGCGGTGCTTGCGCATCACACGCGTGGCCAGCCGGCGGCCCTCGTCCGTGAGCTCCAGGTGGCGGTCGCTGGCGACGGACACCAAGCCGTCCCGCTCCATCCGCGCCACCGTCTGGCTGACGGTCGGCCCGCTCTGGTCCAGCCGCTCGGCGATCCGGGCGCGCATGGGGACCACACCTTCCTCCTCCAGCTCGAGGATGGTGCGGAGATACATCTCCGTAGTGTCGATCAGTCCGGACATACGTGCCCCTCGATGAGATCTGCCCGAAGCACGACAGCTTCGCGGCGCGTGCGCTGGCCCTGGAGTCAATTCTGCCGGATACCACGGACAACCGTGCCGCGCCGTTGGAACCAAGCGGTTACGAGGGGTTCTCCCGGCCGTATTGACATCCCACTGGTCCAGACCGCACGGTGATCCGCGACACGGACAACGCGACACGGACACGTCGTCTCCGACACGTCGTCTTCGACACGTCGACTCCGACTCTGACAGGTCGGCACAGACACCTCACGCTCCGGAGGGGCCCGCATGAGCGACGGCAAGCTGTCCGGCCAGTTCTTCGACGCCGCGATCGGCCTGCTGCAACGGGTCCGGGACGAAGAGGCCGAGCACATCGAGGCAGCCGGACACCTCCTCGCGGACACCGTCACCTCCGGCGGCCGGCTCTTCGCCTTCGGCGCCGGTCACTCCTCCCTCGCCGCGCAGGACATCGTCTACCGCGCGGGCGGCCTCGCCCTGATGAACCTGCTGGCCGTCCCCGGAGTCGTCGGCGTCGACGTCATGCCGGCCACGCTCGGCTCGGCCCTGGAGCGCGTCGACGGCCTCGCGAGCGCCGTGCTGGACACCTCTCCGCTCCGCGCGGGCGACGCCCTCGTGATCATCTCCCTGTCCGGACGCAACGCGCTCCCCGTGGAAATGGCCATGAAAGCCCGCGCCCTGGGCATCAAGGTCATCGGCGTGACATCGGTGGCGTACGCCTCGGAGACGACGTCCCGGCACACCTCCGGCACATACCTCAAGGACCACTGCGAGATCGTCCTCGACTCCAAGATCGCCGTCGGCGACGCGGAACTCACCCTCGACGCGATCCCGGCCCCCTTCGCCCCCGCCTCCACGGTCGTCACGGCAGCCCTGCTCCAAGCGGTCCTGGCCACGGCAGCCGGCACCCTGGCCGACCGGGGCATCGAGCCTCCGCTGCTGCGCTCGGGGAACGTGGACGGGGGGCACGAGTGGAACGGGCGGGTGTTCGAGAAGTACGGGGAGCGGATCTTCTACCGGCAGTAGGACCTGATCCGCCGGAGGGGCGCCGGGTAGCCCGCCACCCCCGGTCACTCCCGCCCCAGCGCCTCCGCCAAATCCAACGCCCCGGCGATCCGCACCGCCACATCCTCCGCGTACACCGCGTCCCCGCGCTCGAACTGGCTCCGCCCGGACCCCCGCAGGAACGTCACGACGCCCAGCGTCCGCCCCCGACTGCGCAGCACCGCGCACAGGGCGTGCACCGCGTCCGTCGGCCACTGCCGAGCCAGGGACCACTCGCGCGCCTCCTCGGTCGACACCCTGCCCGCACTCGCCCGCACCGACCCGGCCCGATCCACACACTGGAACGCCGGATGCCCCTCCGGATACCGCACCGGCAGCCCCGCCTGCCCGGTGAGCAGACTCGGTCCGGGCGCGCCCGAGGGGGTGGCGGCGACCCGGACCAGCCGTACCGACCCGGCCTCCGCGCCGTCCGCCACGGACCCGCCCGCCACCCGGTCCACCAGCGCGTGATCGGCGAAGCCGGCGAGCGCGAAGTCCAGATGGACCGCGGCCGACTCCCGCGGGTCCTCGCACTCGGACGCGGCCCGCGCCGCCCGGTGCAGCTGATTGCCGCGGAACCGCAGCAGGGCCGCCTCCTGCTCGCTCTGCTTGGACTCGGTCACGTCGTTGAAGAGCCAGCCGACGCCCAGCGGCACGGGCTCCTCCGCGAGCGGCGAGGCCAGCCGTACGAATCCGCAGCGCCAGCAGCGCCGCTTCTCGCCCTCCGGCGTGCGCACAGTCACCCAGATCTCGGCCGGCGCCGGCGGCGCCCCCTCGGCCAGCACATGCGTGAGCGCGCTCTCCAGCTCCTCCACACCCTGGATCAGCAGATCCCCGAGAGGCCGCCCCAGCACAGCCGTACGCCCGATGCCCAGCGCCCGCGCCGCATGCGCGTTCACCACGGCGGGCCGCAGATCGGCGTCGACCAGCACGACACCCCAGCTCGCGTCCTCGAACAGCGCCTCGCTCAGCGCGATCGACCGCTCCAGGTCGATCTGCGTGTGCACCTCGCTGAACGCGCAGTACACGCCGGCCGGCTTCCCGTCGGGCCCACGCACGGCCGCGGACTGCGTCCGCACGAGCACCCGGCCGCCGTCCTTGGTCACCAGGGCGAACTCATGCACCTGCCGCCCCGGAGCGTGCATGGCGGACATCAGCCGCCCCTCGACCTCCTCGGCGTCGGCGCTGCGCACCGCCCACCCGGCGAACCCCTGCCGCCCCACGGCCTCGTCCGCACTCCAGCCCAGGATCCGTTCGGCCTCGCGGTTCCAGTGGGTGACGACGCCGTCCGCGTCGAAGGCGCACAGCGCCGCGTCCATGCCGTCGAGCAGCGCGGCCAGCAGATCCGAGCCGTCAGAGCCGTCAGAACCCTCCGGACCGTCCCGCTCGGGCTCGTCCGGCCCGATCTCGTCGGTGGTCCCACTACGCCGGGAAGCACTCACCTGGACCCCCTGCAAGGCTGCCGCGTCCGCACACACGTCACGTCGGTTCGCTCACTAACAATCATTCAACTCGAACGTGACCCAGCACACACCGGGTTCCCACAAGATTGAAGGAATCGTTGTACGCCGGAAACGCGAGGGCGGCCCGCCGAAGTTCCTGTCCGTCAACATCTCCAAAAACCGGTTGATCCGTGGCCTACAGCTTCGTAGTGTGAATATCACTTCGGAGAGGAGGTGGTTCGGCAGATGTACTCATACCGGACGGAAGAGGTGGCTGCGGGCTAGCAGCCCGTCACCACACTCGGTGCGGTGCCGGACCAGCGTGTGCCAGACGCACGCAGCCGGCCGAAACCAACGCAGTCACCCGACCCGCGAGCTCGCCGGTACGTCCGGCCGGCTCCCCCGCCTCAGGCGGAGGGACCCGAGCTCGCGGGTCGTCTGCGTTCACCGGTCAGACCGGTCAGTGGGCGATGTCCTCGTAGCCCCCGATCTCACGAGGGTCGCGCGTGCCCGGGCCGATGTACCGGGCGGACGGGCGGACCAGGCGCCCGGTGCGCTTCTGTTCCAGGATGTGCGCCGACCAGCCCGCCGTACGGGCGCAGGTGAACATCGACGTGAACATGTGCGCCGGGACCTCGGCGAAGTCCAGGACGATGGCCGCCCAGAACTCGACGTTCGTCGCCAGGACCCGGTCCGGACGGCGGCTGTGCAGCTCCGCCAGGGCCGCCTTCTCCAGAGCCTCGGCGACCTCGAAGCGGGGAGCGCCGAGCTCGCGGGCCGTACGGCGCAGCACGCGCGCGCGTGGATCCTCGGCACGGTAGACGCGGTGGCCGAAGCCCATCAGGCGCTCGCCCTTGTCGAGGGCCTGCTTGACGTACGCGTCCGCGTCGCCCGTCCGCTCGATCTCCTCGATCATCCCGAGAACGCGCGAGGGCGCGCCGCCGTGCAGCGGGCCGGACATGGCTCCCACGGCGCCGGACAGCGCCGCCGCCACGTCCGCGCCCGTGGAGGCGATGACGCGGGCCGTGAACGTGGACGCGTTCATGCCGTGCTCGGCGGCCGACGTCCAGTAGGCGTCGACGGCCGCCACGTGCTTCGGGTCGGGCTCGCCCCGCCAGCGGATCATGAAGCGCTCGACGACGGAGTGCGCCTTGTCGATCTCCCGCTGCGGAACCATCGGCAGCCCCTGGCCACGCGCGGACTGGGCGACGTACGACAGCGCCATGACGGCGGCGCGCGCCAGGTCGTCGCGGGCCTCTTCGGCGTCGATGTCGAGGAGCGGCTTCATGCCCCACACCGGCGCGAGCATGGCGAGCGCCGACTGCACGTCCACCCGGATGTCACCGGAGTGCACGGGGATCGGGAACGGCTCGGCGGGCGGCAGCCCCGGGTCGAAGGCGCCGTCGACGAGCAGCCCCCAGACATTGCCGAACGAGACGTGACCGACGAGATCCTCGATGTCGACGCCCCGGTACCGGAGTGCGCCGCCTTCCTTGTCGGGTTCGGCGATCTCCGTCTCGAACGCGACGACTCCTTCGAGTCCGGGTACGAAGTCGGACATCAGGCGGCTCCTCGTGATGTGTGCGACAGATGGTGTGGTCAGGGGTTCGTTGAGGGGTGGGACGACCATGTGTCAGACAGTGGTGAACAGCGGAAAAGCGCCCGCCCCCTGGATCCGCGGTTCGTCTCCGAGAACTCGCGGTCCTGAGCGGTACCCCGGTGATGCCCCGTACGGCTGGCGGTCACCCAACCGGACGGCATCAGCACGATATCTCCGAGTGCCACTCTTGGGGAGATGTTGCGGCACTGAGTGCCAGTCAGTGACGAAGGCCACCGTTCCGAACACCCGCCCGCGGATACGGCAAGATGACCGCGTGACCGACCGAGACGCCGCCCCCGTCGATCCCGTTCCCGACCCCGCCTCCATGCGCAAGCAGTACCGCGCCGAGGGCCTCGCCGAGGCCGATCTGGCCGCGACCCCCGTGGAGCAGTTCGCACGCTGGTTCCGGCAGGCCGCGACAGAGGGCGGGCTCTTCGAGCCGAACGCCATGGTCGTCTCCACGGCGGACGCCGAGGGCCGCCCCACCTCCCGCACCGTGCTGCTGAAGCACTTCGACGAGCGGGGCTTCGTCTTCTACACCAACTACGGCTCGCGCAAGGCCCGTGACCTGGCCGAGAACCCGCATGTCTCGCTGCTCTTCCCCTGGCATCCGATGGCCCGCCAGGTCATCGTCACGGGTGTCGCGCGGCGCACGGGCCGCGACGAGACGGCCGCGTACTTCCGCACCCGCCCGCACGGCTCCCAGCTCGGCGCCTGGGCGAGCACCCAGTCCTCGGTGATCACCGACCGCGACGACCTCGACACCTCCTACGCCGACCTGGCGGCCCGCTACCCGGAGGGCGAGCAGGTACCGGTCCCCCCGCACTGGGGCGGCTTCCGGGTGGCGCCGCGGGCGGTGGAGTTCTGGCAGGGGCGCGAGAACAGGTTGCACGACCGGTTGCGGTACGTGGCGGAGGCTGACGGGAGCTGGCGGGTGGAGCGGCTCAGTCCGTGAGGGGGCCGAGTGCCGCGTCCAGCAGCGCCGCCCACTGGGCCACCACCCGCTCCCGGCGGCCGGTGTCGTCCGTGAGGAGGTTGGCCAGGCCCAGGCCTCGGGCCATGTCCAGGAGGCCTTGGACCGTTTCGCGTACGCCGGGACGGGACTCGTCCGCGCCGAGCAGTTCGACCGCCGTGCGGTGGCTTTCGCGGCCGACGCGGGCTTCCAGTTCGGTGACGCGTGGGCGCAGTTGCTCTTCGTTGGAGGCGGCGACCCAGAGGTGGAGGGCGGCGCGGAAGAGGGGGCCCGTGTAGAGGTCGACGAGGGCCGCGACCACTGCTTGCCGGTCGCCTGCCGCGCCGTGCGGGAACAGTGCGCGCAGGGCTGTGCAGCGTTCTTCGGCGACGTATTCGACGGCTGCCGTGAAGAGGTCCTCGCGGGTCGGGAAGTGGTGCTGGGCGGCGCCGCGGGAGACGCCGGCGCGTTCGGCGACGACGGCGACCGTGGAGCCTGTCCAGCCGTGTTCGGCCAGGCAGGCCACGGCGGCTTCGAGGAGGCGCCGGCGGGTGGCCCGGCTGCGGTCCTGTTTGGGGACGCGGTCGGCGGCTTTGTGGGCGCGGTCGACTGTGTGCACGCGGTCGGCTGTGGTCACAGTGTCCATGGGGGATCCCGTCGTTCCAGGAAGGCCGTCATCCCCTCACGGGCCGGCGCGGCGGAGAACAGCCGGGCCGAGAGCGCGGTGAGGTCGTCCGCGTCCCGGTCGAAGGTTTCCAGCACCCTGGCCGTGAGCAGCTGTTTCGTCTCCGCCAGGGCCTCGGGTGCGGCCCGGCGCAGACCGTCCAGGACGGGTGCCAGTACGTCGTCCACGTCGTCCCCCGCCGCCGTCAGCAGGCCGATGCGGGCCGCCTCGGCGGCGTCGAAGCGTTCGCCGGTGAGGTAGTAGCGGGCCAGGGCGCGCGGGTCGGCGCGGGGGATCACCGGCAGGGAGATGACGGCCGGGGCCACGCCGATCCGGACCTCCGTGAAGGCGAAGCTGGACCGAGTCGAGGCCGCCGCGATGTCGCAGGCGGCGAGCAGGCCGAGGCCGCCGGCGCGGACGTGGCCGGTGACCCGGGCCACCACGGGTTTCCCCAGCTCCACGATCTGCCGCAGCAGGGCGACCAGCGTGTCCGGATGCGGCGGCTCGCGCAGGTCGGCGCCCGCGCAGAAGGTGGTGCCGGTGTGGGTGAGGACGACGGCGCGTACGTCGGTGTCCTTGGCGCAGTCGGTGAGGGCGTCGGCCAGTTCCCCCACGAGTGCGGCCGACAGGGCGTTGCGGTTGTGCGGCGAGTCGAGGGTGAGGGTCTCGATGCCACGCGCGCGCGTGCGGCCGATCAATGACGTCACGTCCGCTCCCTGAGCTGCCGGCGCAGGATCTTGCCGGAGGTGGCGCGCGGGACCGCGTCGATGAAGGTGACGTGGCGGACGCGCTTGTAGGGGGCGACGCGTTCGGCGACGTACATCATGACCTCTCCTTCGGAGAGGCCGGTCGCGGTCGGCTGGCGGACGACGTACGCGTGCGGGACTTCGTTCTTGTCGTCGTTGTACTCGCCGATGACGGCGACGTCGGCGATGCCGGGGTGGGTGAGGAGCAGTGCCTCCAGTTCGGCGGGGGCCACCTGGAAGCCCTTGTACTTGATGAGTTCCTTGACACGGTCGACGACGTACAGCCAGCCGTCGGCGTCCACGTGGCCCACGTCCCCGGTGTGCAGCCAGCCGTCGGCGTCGATCATCGCGGCGGTGGCTTCGGGGCGGCCCAGGTAGCCCTTCATGACCTGGGGGCCGCTGATGAGGATCTCGCCGGACTCGTCGATGCCGAGGTCCTTGTCGGGGTCGTCGAGGGAGACGATGCGCATCCGGGTGCCGCCGATGAGCTTGCCCACGGTCCCGGGAGGCGCCTCGTGCATGGCGTCCAGGGGGACGACGTGCGTGCCCGGCGACAGTTCGGTCATGCCGTAGGCCTGGCCGACCGGCGGCAGGCCGAGCCGCTGGGAGCAGGCGGCGGCGAGGTTGGCGTCCAGGGGAGCGGCGGAGCTGATGATGTGCCGCAGGGAAGACAGGTCGTACTGCGCGACCGCGGGGTGCTTGGCGAGGGCCAGGACGATCGGCGGGGCGACGTACAGGCGGGTGATGCGGTGGTTCTGGATGGCCGCGAGGAACGTCTCCAGGTCGAAGCGCGGCAGGACGACGACGGTGGCGCCCAGGCTGAGCGGCATGTTCAGGAGGGCCGTCAGGCCGTAGATGTGGAAGAACGGCAGGACGGCGAGGATGCGGTCGCCGGGGCCGGTCGTGATGACCGTTTCGAGTTGGGCGAGGTTGGTGGCGATCTGCTGGTGCGTGAGCATCACGCCCTTGGCGAGGCCGGTGGTGCCCGAGGAGTACGGCAGGACGGCGACGTCCTCCACCGGGTCGATGGCGACCTGCGGTTCGGGGGCGGCCGAGGCCAGCATGTCGATGAGCGACCGGTGCCCGGAGGCGCTGTCGCAGACGAAGATCTCGTTGACGCCGCCCGCGAGTTCGGCGGCCCGGCGGGCGGTCCCCAGCAGTGGCGAGACGGTCACGATCCAGCGGGCGGCGGAGTCGGTGAGCTGCTTGGCGAACTCCTCCGGCGTGGCGAGCGGGTGCACGGTGGTGACAGAGGCACCCGCGCGCGTGGCCGCGTAGAACGCGGTCGGGAAGGCGATGGTGTTGGGGCTGTGCAGAGCGACCACGTCGCCCTTGCGGACGCCCGCCTCGGCCAGGGCGGCGGCGATCCGCCGGTGGAAGCGGTCCACCTGGTGGTACGTGAGTGTGGTGCCGTCGGTGCCGTCGATCAGGGCGGGCGCGTCCCCGAATTCGGCGGCCCGGCCGAGCACCGCTTCGTGGATGGGGAGTTCGGCGGGCGGGACGTCGGCGTACTCGCTGCGGAACATGGTTCCTCCTCGCGCTGCACGGTGCCCGGTCAGTACGACTTGGGCAGGCCGAGGGTCTGATGGGAGACGTAGTTGAGAATCATCTCCCGGCTCACTGGAGCAATACGAGCCACCCGCGCCGCCGTTATCAACGAACCGAGCCCGAACTCACGCGTGAGGCCGTTTCCGCCGAGGGTGTGCACGGCCTGGTCGACCGCCTTCACGCAGGCCTCTCCGGCCGCGTACTTGGCCATGTTGGCGGCCTCACCTGCGCCGACGTCGTCGCCGCTGTCGTAGAGGTGGGCCGCTTTCTGCATCATCAGGCGGGCGAGTTCGAGTTCGATGTGCGCCTGGGCGAGGGGGTGGGCGATGGCCTGGTGGGCGCCGATGGGGGTGTTCCAGACGGTGCGGTCCCTGGCGTATTCGATGGCCTTCGTGAGGGCGTAGCTGCCCATGCCGATCGCGAAGGCGGCCGTCATGATGCGTTCGGGGTTGAGTCCGGCGAAGAGCTGGAGGAGGCCCGCGTCCTCGTCTCCGACGAGTGCGTCGGCGGGGAGTCGTACGTCGTCGAGGGTCAGCTCGAACTGCTTCTCGACGGCCGTGAGTTCCATCTCGATGTGGCGGCGTTCGAAGCCGGGGGCGTCGCGGGGGACGATGAAGAGGCAGGGCTTCAGGCGGCCGGTACGGGAGTCCTCGGTGCGGCCGACTATGAGGGTGGCGTCGGCTATGTCCACGCCGGAGATGAAGACCTTGCGGCCGGTGAGGAGCCAGTCGGCTCCGTCGCGGCGGGCCGTGGTGGTGATGCGGTGGCTGTTGGAGCCGGCGTCTGGTTCGGTGATGCCGAAGGCCATGGTGCGGGTGCCGTCGGCGAGTCCGGGGAGCCACTGCTGTTTCTGGGCGTCCGCGCCGAAACGGGCGATCACTGTGCCGCAGATCGCCGGGGAGACGATCATCATGAGGAGGGGGCAGCCTGCGGCGCCGAGTTCTTCGAGGACGATGGAGAGTTCTGCGATTCCAGCGCCGCCGCCTCCGTATTCTTCGGGGAGGTTGACGCCCAGGTAGCCGAGTTTGGCTGCTTCGGACCAGAGTTCTTCTCGGTCGAAGGGGCGGCCGTGGCGGGTGCCGAGGGCGGCGACGGCTGCTCGTAGGGACTTGTGTTCTTCGGTTTCGGTTGTGGGCATGTGGCTCCCTCGTTGTGGCTGGTCGCGCTCGCGCGGCGGAGCCGCATATTCGATGCAGCCCCGCGCCCCTAGGTGGGCTGTACTACCGCCAGCAAAGAGCCGACCGTTACCTGTTGGCCAGGGACAACATCCAAGGCACTCAGCGTTCCTGTGAGCGGCGCTGAGATCTTGTGTTCCATCTTCATCGCCTCCAGCCACAACAGGGGCTCTCCGGCCCGTACAGCCGCTCCTACGGTCAGTCCCTCGGCCACGCGGATCACCGTTCCCGGCATGGGGGCCAGGAGGGAACCCGGCGCGTGCTGGGCGGTCGGGTCGGGGAAGCGGGGCAGGGCGGTGAGGTGGGTGGTGTTGACGTGGATCTCGTCGCCGTAGCGGGCCACTTCGAATCGCCTTCGTACGCCGTCCGCTTCGAGTACGACGAGACACGCGTCGGCGTGGACGACCCGCACCCCGTCCGCCTCCAGGCCTGCCCTCGTGTGCCGGTAGCGGACCTCGTGCTCCTCCCCCGCCACCGCGTAGCGCTTGACCTGCGGCTGGGAGGGGACGTTGCGCCAGCCGGCGAAGCGGGAGCGGCCGTGGGTATCGGCGAGGGCTGCGGCCAGGGGGGCGTACGGGTCGGGGTGCGGGGCGGTGAGGTCCGGGAGGTGGCGGTCGTAGAAGCCGGTGTCCATGCGGGCGGTGGTGAAGTCCGGGTGGCGCAGGGATCGTACGAGCAGGTCCCTGTTGGTGACCGGGCCGTGGATCGTCGCCCGCTCCAGGGCGGAGGCCAGCTTGCGGATGGCCTCCGCGCGCGTGGGGGCGTGGGCGACGGCCTTGGCGAGCATGGGGTCGTAGTGGATGCCTATGGTGTCGCCGTCCGCGTAGCCCGTGTCCAGGCGGATGCCGTCCGGGACGGTGAGGCGGTGCAGGGTGCCGGTCTGCGGGGTCCAGTCGCTCGCCGGGTCCTCGGCGTAGAGGCGGGCCTCTACGGCGTGGCCACGCGCGCGTGGGGGGTCGGTGGCGAGGGCGTGGCCTTCGGCGATGCGGAGTTGTTCCGTCACCAGGTCGAGGGCGAAGACGGCTTCCGTGACCGGGTGTTCGACCTGGAGGCGGGTGTTCATCTCCAGGAAGTGAGCCTTGCCGTCGGCGACGAGGAACTCGACGGTGCCCGCGCCGACGTAGTCGACGGCACGGGCGGCGCGTACGGCCTGCTCGTGCAGCTCCCGGGTGAGTCCCTCGGGCAGTCCCGGGGCGGGGGCCTCTTCGATCACCTTCTGGTGGCGTCGCTGGAGGGAGCAGTCCCGGGTGCCCAGCGGCCAGATGGTGCCGTGCGTGTCGGCGAGGATCTGCACCTCGACGTGCCGGCCGCCCTCCAGGTAGGGCTCGACGAAGACCTCGCCGTCGCCGAAGGCGCTCGCGGCCTCGGCGCGCGCGCCTTCGAGGGCGTCCTTCAGTTCGTCGAGGCGGCGCACGATCCGCATGCCGCGCCCGCCGCCGCCCGCCGCCGCCTTCACCAGCACCGGCAGGTCGGCCTCGGTGACCTCGGTGGCCTCGCGCAGGGGTTCCAGGCCCATCAGCCGCTTGGCGCGGGTCTTGGAGGCCATCGCCTCGATCGCCGTCGGGGGCGGGCCGATCCAGGTCAGGCCCGCGTCGAGGACGGCGCGGGCGAAGTCGGCGCTCTCGGAGAGGAAGCCGTAGCCGGGGTGCACGGCGTCCGCGCCGGCGGTGACGGCCGCCTTCACGATCAGGTCGCCCCGCAGATACGTGTCGGCGGGCGCCGCGCCCGGAAGTCGTACCGTCGTGTCGGCCACGCGCGCGTGGAGGGCGTTCTCGTCGGCGTCCGAGTGCACGGCGACCGTCCGGATTCCCAGCTCGTGGCAGGTGCGGAAGATACGGCAGGCGATCTCGCCCCGGTTGGCGACGAGGAGTGTCGTGATCACGTGGTCCCTCACATCCGGAAGACGCCGAAGCCGCCGCGCGCGCCCTCGTAGGGCGCCGTGTGGATGGCTGACAGGCACAGGCCCAAGACCGTGCGGGTGTCGCGCGGGTCGATGACGCCGTCGTCGTAGAGCCGCCCGGACAGGAACATCGGCAGCGACTCGGACTCGATCTGCTGCTCCACCATGGCGCGCAGGGCGGCGTCCGCGTCTTCGTCGTACGGCTGTCCCTTCGCGGCCGCCGACTGCCGGGCCACGATGGACAGCACGCCCGCGAGCTGCTGCGGGCCCATGACGGCGGACTTGGCGCTGGGCCAGGCGAAGAGGAAGCGGGGGTCGTAGGCGCGTCCGCACATGCCGTAGTGGCCGGCGCCGTAGGAGGCCCCCATGAGGACGGACAGGTGGGGGACCCTCGAATTGCTCACCGCGTTGATCATCATCGCGCCGTGCTTGATGATGCCGCCCTGCTCGTACTCCTTGCCGACCATGTAGCCGGTGGTGTTGTGCAGGAAGAGCAGCGGGATGTCGCGCTGGTTGGCGAGCTGGATGAACTGGGCGGCCTTCTGGGACTCCTCGCTGAAGAGGACCCCTCGGGCGTTCGCCAGCACCCCGACCGGGTAGCCGTGCAGGGTCGCCCAGCCGGTCGTGAGGCTCGTCCCGTACAGCGGCTTGAACTCGTCGAAGTCGGAGGCGTCGACGATGCGGGCGACGACCTCGCGCGGGTCGAAAGGGGTGCGCAGATCTCCCGGGACGATGCCGAGCAGCTCGTCCTCGTCGTACTTGGGCGGGGCGGCCGGGCCTGGATCGGCGTACGCCTTGCGGTGGTTGAGGCGGGCCACCACGCGCCGCGTCTGGCGGAGCGCGTCCTGCTCGTCGACGGCGAAATAGTCGGCGAGGCCCGACACGCGCGCGTGCATCTCTGCGCCGCCGAGCGACTCGTCGTCACTCTCCTCGCCGGTGGCCATCTTCACCAGCGGCGGCCCGCCGAGGAAGACCTTCGCCCGCTCCTTGACCATGATCACGTGGTCGGACATGCCGGGGATGTACGCCCCTCCGGCCGTGGAGTTCCCGAAGACGACCGCGACCGTGGGAATGCCCGCCGCCGACAGCCTGGTCAGGTCGCGGAAGACGGCGCCCCCGGGGATGAAGATCTCCTTCTGGGAGGGCAGGTCCGCGCCGCCGGACTCGACGAGGCTGATGCAGGGGAGGCGGTTGGCGAGGGCGATGTCGTTCGCGCGCAAGGCCTTCTTCAGGCTCCACGGGTTGCTGGCGCCCCCGCGCACGGTCGGGTCGTTGGCGGTGATCAGGCACTCCACGCCCTCGACGACCCCGATGCCGGTGACGAGGGAGGCGCCGACGGTGTAATCGCTGCCCCAGGCGGCCAGCGGCGACAGTTCCAGGAAGGGCGTGTCGGGGTCGAGGAGCAGCTCGACGCGTTCGCGGGCGAGGAGTTTGCCGCGCCCCCGGTGCCGTTCGACGTACTTCGGGCCGCCTCCCTCGATGGCCTTCGCGTGCTCGGCGTCGAGATCGGCGAGCTTGGCGAGCATGGACTCACGGTGGGCCCGGTAGTCGGGGCCACTGGTGTCCAGCGCCGACGGAAGGACGGTCACAACAGGGCCTCCGGGATGTCCAGGTGGCGGGAGCGCAGCCATTCGCCCAGCGCCTTGGCCTGCGGGTCGAAACGGTGCTGGGCGGCGACGCCCTCGCCGAGGATTCCCTCGACGACGAAGTTCAGGGCGCGGAGGTTGGGGAGGGTGTGGCGGGTGACGTTCAACTGGCTGCTTTCGGGGACCAGTTGCCGGAACCGGTCGACCGTCAGCTCGTGGGCGAGCCACCGCCAGGCGTCTTCGGTGCGGGCCCAGACACCGACGTTGGCGTTCCCGCCCTTGTCCCCGCTGCGGGCACCGGCGAGGAGGCCGAGGGGGGCGCGCCGGGTGGGCCCGGGCGGCAGGGGCTCCGGCGGCGGCGGTTCCGGCACGTCGTCGAGTACGAGGGTGTCGTGGGCCGGCGCCACAGGGATCCGGCGCCCGTCTTGGAGGACGGCCACATGGTCGACGGCACCATGGGGGGCCGCATCATGGTGGGCCGCACCATGAGGGACCGCGCCATGGGGGACCGCACCATGGGGGACGTACACATCCTCGAAGACCCCATAGGGCGCGCCCTTTCCAGGTGGCGCCAGTACATGGAAGCCGGGGTAGCTCGCGAGTGCCAGCTCGACGGCGGCACCGCTCAGCGCCCGCCCGACGACCTGCTCGTCCGGGTCCCGCACCACGAGCCGCAGCAGGGCGCTGGCGGTCTCCTCGGTGGGGGCGTCGGGGCGGTCGGTGCGGACGAGATCCCAACGGACGTGGGACGGCCGCGACTTGGCCATGGCGTCGGACATCTGCTCCCGTACCAGTGCCGCCTTGGCCTCGATGTCGAGCCCGGTCAGCACGAAGGTGACCTCGTTGCGGAAGCCTCCGAGCCGGTTGAGGCCGACCTTGAGGGCCGGGGGCGGGGCCTCGCCGCGTACGCCGTCGATACGGACGCGGTCCGGTCCGTCCTGGGTCAGCCGTACGGTGTCGAGGCGAGCGGTGACGTCGGGGCCGGCGTACCGGGCGCCGGCCGTCTCGTAGAGCAGCTGGGCCGTGACCGTGCCGACGTCGACGAGACCGCCGGTGCCGGGGTGCTTGGTGATGACGCAGCTGCCGTCCTCGTGGAGCTCGGCGAGGGGGAAGCCGGGGTGCCGGACATCGACCCCGACTTCGTGGAAGAACGCGTAGTTGCCGCCGGTGGCCTGCGTCCCGCACTCCAGGACATGCCCGGCGACGACGGCCCCCGCGAGCCGGTCGTACTCCCCCGGCGTCCAGCCGAAGTGGGCGGCGGCGGGCCCGGTGACCAGTGCCGCGTCCGTCACGCGGCCGGTGACGACGACGTCCGCGCCCTCGCGCAGACAGGCCGCGATACCGAAGCCGCCGAGGTATGCGTGGGCCGCGAGGCTGCCGGGGTGGCGTGCGGTGAGGTCGTCGCCCTCGACATGGGCGACGCGTACGGGGAGGCCGAGGCGGGACGCCAACTCCCTTACTTTCTCGGCGAGTCCTGCGGGATTGAGGCCGCCCGCGTTGGTGACGATCTTGACTCCGCGCTCATGGGCGAGGCCGAGGCACTCCTCCAGCTGGCGCAGGAAGGTGCGGGCGTATCCGGCGCCGGGGTCCTTCAGGCGGTCCCGCCCCAGGATGAGCATGGTCAGCTCGGCGAGATAGTCGCCGGTCAGGACGTCGAGTTCGCCGCCGGTGAGCATCTCGCGCATGGCGTCGAAGCGGTCGCCGTAGAAACCGGAGGCGTTGCCCATACGCAGGGTCACCGGGCGGCCCCTTTGGGCGCGCGACCAGTGCCGGGCGGGCCCGCGAAGGCCTGGGCGATGTCCAGCCAGCGGTCGGCGTCGGGGCCGTCGGCCCGGACGGCGAGGTCGGCGCGGTGGGCGCGCCGGGTGACGAGCAGGCAGAAGTCGTGGGCGGGGCCGGTGACGCACTGGGGTGCGTGCTCGGGGCCGTAGGCCCACAAGTCTCCGCTCGGGCCGATGAGCTCGACGCGGAATTCCTCGGCGGGCGGGGTCAGCCCCTGCACCCCGAAGGCGTAGTCCCTGGCCCGCACACCGATCCGCGCCACATGCCGGAGCCGGTCGGTGGGTGGGCGCACCACACCCAGGGCATCCGCCACGTCCTGGCCGTGGGCCCAGGTCTCCATGAGACGGGCGGTGGCCATGGAGGCGGCCGACATGGGCGGGCCGTACCAGGGGATGCGGGCGCCGGGTGGGGCGGTGCGCAGCGCCGTGGCGAGTGCGGTACATCCCTCACGCCAGCGGGGCAGCAGCTCGGCGGGCGGGATGCGGGCCCCCTCCTCCGCACCCTCGTCGACGAAGGAGTCGGGGGCGATGAGGGCCTTCTCGGCCAGGGTGCGGAACGCGTCCGCGTCGGTGACCGCCAGGAGGGCCGCGTGGTCCGTCCAGGCGAGGTGGGCGATCTGGTGGGTGACGGTCCAGCGGGGCGCGGGGGTGGGAAGCGCCCACTGCGTCGGACTCAACTCGGCTACGAGCCGGTCGAGTTCCTCGCTCTCCTCACGCAGGTCGTCGAAGACGGGCGTCGGGTCGGCCATGGGGCGAGCATGTCAGCGGGGCCAGAAACAAGCAAGCGTGCTTGCATTGATTCGTCCCTCGCAATATTGGCGCGCTCCGCAGCCGACACCCGCAGTACGGTCGGCCGGTGGACGATATGGATGGCTACTTCGGAGAATCTGTCGCCGCCGACTACGACGAGTCGGCATCCGGGATGTTCGCGCCCGATGTCGTGGACCCGGCAGTCGGTTTCCTGGCCGAACTGGCCGGCGACGGGCGGGCCTTGGAGCTTGGCATAGGGACCGGACGTATCGCCGTGCCGTTGGCGCGGCGGGGTGTCGCCGTGCACGGGATCGACATGTCGCGGGCGATGGTGTCCCGGCTGCGGGAGAAGCCGGGCGGCGACGGGATCGGCGTGACGATCGGGGACTTCGCGACGACGAAGGTGGACGGCACGTTCTCCGTCGCGTACCTGGTCTTCAACACGATCATGAACTTGACGACTCAGGCGGAACAGGTCTCCTGTTTCCGTAACGTCGCCGAGCATCTGAAGCCCGGCGGGTGCTTCGTCGTCGAGGTCATGGTCCCTGGCCTGCGCCGACTGCCGCCCGGGCAGGACGCCGTGCCGTTCCACGTCGGCTCGACGCACCTGGGCTTCGACACGTACGACGTCGCCACCCAGTCGATGAGCTCGCACCACGTCGAGATCGTGGACGGCCACGGCACGTACCGGTCCTTCCCGTTCCGGTACGTCTGGCCCGCGGAGCTGGACCTGATGGCCCAGCTGGCCGGGCTTCGGCTGCGCGAGCGGTGGGACGGCTGGTCCCGGGAGCCCTTCAACGGCGAGAGCGAGCAGCACGTGTCGGTGTGGGAGAAGCCCGCGGGACCCGTCGGCTGACGTACGCGGGGATCTTAGGCCTGTCCGGGTGCCGTCGCGGGGCTTACGGGTGCCGTCGCGGGCGCGGGGCTTCCGGGTGCGGGCGCGCGGTTCAGGAGCGCGCCGGACTCGCCGTCGTCCGGCGGGCGAGAGGCCGGGAGGACGGGGGCGACGGGTGGTGGTTGTGCCTCCGTCAGACCGGTGAGGAGGCCACTGTGGATGGCGCGGAGCGGCAGGGCGCGCCGGTAGCCGCTGTGCCGTTCCAGAGGCCAGAAGACGGGCTGGGCGGGGGTGCGTCGCGGTCCCGCCGCGGCGGGACCGGCCGCCGGGTTGAGCCCGTCCTTCCACTCCACGTCCGCGCACATCCCCGTTACGTCCACCTCCTCCAGGACGGGTCCCGACAGCACATCGGTGACGCGATGGACGTTGATCCAGGCGTGCAGGGGACGGCTGTCCGGCCTGTCGCCCACCAGGGTCCGGATCGACTCGGCGGGTGCGTAGGCCGGATAGTGGCGTCGGAACACCGCGCCGATCGGGCTGCCGGTGGTCAACAGGGCGATGCGCCAGCGCAGGTCGGGCCGTACCTGCCACAGGGCCGCCACCGCGATCACGGATCCCATCGAATGCGCCTGGATCAGCATGCGCCTGCGATCGTTCTCGCCCAGCAGGTACTCGATGCGGTGGACGAGCTCGGGAACGGTGCGCACCGCCCAGGCCGCCGGGGTGAACGGGTGCGCCGCACGCGGCCAGAACGCCCCGAACGACCAGGCAAGCCCCGCGTTCCGGCGCATCTCCGGCCGCAGCACGATGGCCCGTACGGCGAACACGGCCACCGCGACCAGGCCCACCAGGATGACCGCACCCAGGGTCGTCAGCTGCTGAAGCCCGTCGGCGGTGACATCCCGTACGCCGGCCAGCAGTGAGCCGTCGCCGACCCAGTACGCGGCATACATCCCACCGGTCAGCAGGACGACCAGGACCGCCAGTGTGGCCAGGCCCCGGTCGTACCAGCACAGGCCTCGGGCTCCGGCGTACTCGGCGAGCAGCAGCCTTTTCAGCTGACGGCGGTTGTCGCCCGCGTCTTCGGGGTCGCTGCCGGTCGGGTCCTCGGGATCGCTCCCCGTCGGCCCGGCGTCCGGATCCTGCCCCCGGCGAGGGTCCGCGCCGTCGAGCCCGACGACCGGCTCACCGTCAGACCCGACGACCGGCTCACCGTCAGACCCGACGACCGGCTCACCGTCAGACCCGACGACCGGCTCACCATCAGACCCGGCGACCGGCTTCAGCCAGGGCCGCCGTGCAGCCGTCAGCCCGGCGGCAGCCGCGCCCACCGCCGCGCCGAGCAGCACGACCAGAGGGAAGGCCGCCGCGACCACCTGCACGGCCCTCGGGATGCGGACCGCGTACGGGCCGCCGTCCGGGGTGAGCCAGCCCTGGGCCCACAGGGAGAACGCCGCCGTGTAGAGCCACCCGATGAAGCAGGCCAGCACGCCCACCACGGGCCCCAGCAGCCCGTACAGGGTCGTCCTCGACGCCGTCCCGATCTCGCCGGCGATCATGGCGAGACAGGCGAGGACCATGAGCCCGCACCCGACTCCCTGGGCGATGACCACGTAGTTGGCCTCCGCGCCCATCCCGGGCAGCATGACGGAGCGCAGCCGCGCGGCGTCCCAGTCCCGGGCCGGCAGCGCGCAGCACAGCATGGCGAGGACCATCACCGCCAGGCAGGCGCCGACGGCCGTCCGCTTGTGCCGCAGCGGCCACCAGCGCCTGCGCCGCGGCCTGTCCGGGCCGCCTTCGACGCGGACGTACGTGACCCGGAAGTACGGCCCGTCGATCACCACGAGGATGGCCATCAGCAGGGTCAGCACGAACACGGTCATGGCCGCGGTCGCGTCGCCCTCGCGCAGGTCGTACTGGAGCGGCGGGACCACGAGCAGCATGGCCACGGTGAGCAGTCCCGCGCACAGATGCCGGGTGGTGAGGCCCTCCGCCCGCGTGTTGTACTCCCAGAAGCCGCGGACCTCCAGCGGGCGCCGGCTGCAGCGGCCGTCGAGCCGTCGCTTGTCGCTCTCCTCGTCCCTCTCGTAGCTGCGGCGCTCCGCCGTCCTCAGCACCGGCCGGTACTCGCGTTTGGCGTCCCGTGCACTGAACGCCATCAGGGCCCCGACGACCAGGGGCGCGAGGGCCGCCAGCGCCAGCCCCGTGCCGGTGTCCAGCCCTCGGGCGGCGTCCACCGCGACGTTGTCCGTGACGCACCGGGACGATTCGGCTCCGCACTGCCAGACGACCTGGTCCATGACCGTCTGCCCGAACACCCCCACCAGCATCACGGTCAGCGACAGGCCGAGCAGCCGGGCGCCGAAGCTGTACACGGCTCCCTGCCAGGAGCGGGCCGGTAACCGTGGCTGCATCCACGTCACCAGGTTGAGCACCAGAAAGGGCAGCAGGAAGAGCCAGACCGCCCGGCCTGCCCCGCCGATCATCAGCCGGGGCCAGTCGTACACCTCTCGCAGGACAGGGGGCCCGTCCGCGTCGTCGTCCTCCGCGGCCCGGTACCAGCCCGCGCTCTCGTCCCCGCTCACCTGCCGTACGGCGGGCGGTCTGAGGACCTCCTCCCGGTCCACCACTCCGGTGCCGGGGATGACAAGCTCAACCAGTTCAACCGTGTCGACTGGTTGCGCCGGCCGGGCTGGTTCGCCCGTGGGCGGTCCCTGTGTCGCGTTGTCCATGGCAGATCAGCGTGAGGCCGACGACCACCGCTGACAATGCGCAGAATGTACGAGAAGTCGACATGTACGAGAAGTCGACTGCCGTACGTCAACTGCTCGGCACCTGCGGCCCCTTGGCCTTCCCGCGCCCCATCTGTGTCCGCACCGCTCCCATGCTCGCCGCGATGACCAGGGCGATGGCGGCGGCCTGCGTGGTGGTCAGGGACTGGTTCAGTACGAGGAAGCCGGCGAGGGCGGCGATGGCCGGTTCCAGGCTCATGAGGATCGCGAAGGTGGAGGCGGGCAGGCGGCGCAGGGCGAGGAGTTCGAGGGTGTAGGGCAGGACGGAGGAGAGGAGGGCGACCGCCGAGCCGAGGGCGATGGTCGTCGGGTCGAGGAGTTTCGCGCCCGCCTCGACGATCCCGAGCGGCAGGAACACCAGCGCAGCGACCACCATGGCCAGCGCCAGCCCGTCGGCCTGCGGGAAGCGCCGGCCCGTACGCGCGCTGAAGACGATGTACGCCGCCCACATGGCGCCCGCGCTCAGCGCGAAGGCGACACCCACCGGGTCGAGATCGCCGAAGCCTCCGCCGCTGAGGAGGAAGACGCCGGCGAGGGCGAGCCCCGCCCAGACGACGTTGAGCGCGCGGCGGGACGCCAGGACCGAGAGCGCGAGCGGCCCCAGCACCTCCAGGGTGACGGCGGGGCCCAGCGGGATCCGGTCGACCGACTGGTAGAAGAGACCGTTCATCGCGGCCATCGTGACGCCGAAGACGACGACCGTGCCCCAGTCCGCGCGGGAGTGGCCGCGCAGCCGGGGGCGGCAGACCAGCAGGAGCACGAGAGCCGCCGCCAGCAGGCGCAGGGTGACCACACCGGACGCGCCGGCCCTCGGCATGAGCGTCACCGCGAGGGCGCCGCCGAACTGCACCGAGACGCCGCCCGCGAGCAGCAGACCCACGGGACCGAGCGATCCCCGGCGGCGCGGGGTGCCGGTCGAGGTCGTCGGGGTGGTGGGGGTTGTGGGGGTGGCGCTGCGGGTGCTCACGGGGCCTTCCGGGCGGCTCGGGGTTCATTTTGTTCATCTCACTGTACGACACAGTCCAGAGTAGTGGACTACGTCAGGTGTGTGAACCCTTTATGCGCCTGAAGCCCGGGCAAGGACATCTTGCCGTTTCCTCACTGAGTAGAAGTTGTCATCCCGCTTGGAATCCAATTCACTTGAGAACTGGCCAGCGTTTCACTGCCCCAACTGCTACGGGAAGTAGGAACATTGAGAGTTCGAGGTCATCTGAGACGTCGCGGCCGTATCTACACCGCCGTAGGCACAATCACACTCGCACTGACTCTGGGCCTGACAAGTGCGCCATCAGCAAGCGCAAAGGACGGGCACCAGGCCACAACGACCAGCCCAGCGCTTCTCGCTCAAGCGAAACAGCTCAAGCCCCTCAACGCGATCGCCAATGCAGTGGGCGCCCAAGGCAGAGGCACGTACGCGGACACGTACAGCAACCTGTACGTCGACCAGGCCCACGGTCGTGTCGTCTTGTACGCCACCGACACGACCCGCGCCAAGAAATTGCTGGCCGCGGCCAAGCACGTCCATGGCGACATCGACTTGGCGCGCATACGCGTGGTCAAGGCCAAGTACACGAAGAAGGCGCTGGACGCCACCGTCGCACAGATCATGGCCGCCTCGAAGGTCAAGACCGCCGCAGATCTGACGGTCTACAGCGCGGCCCCGGCGCCGGACGGTTCGGGCGTCCAGGTGACCGCCAAGGCGGCCGCCGTCCCGAAACTGCGGGCGTCGCTGGTCCCGCACATCCATGCCATGTCCGCCCGCTCCGACGCCCCCAGTGTTCCCATCACGGTCACCTCGGGAAAGCCGGTCACGGCTGACACATGGCGCTGGAACGACACCTATCCCTGGATCGGCGGGGACGTCATCCTCGGGCCGGGCGTCAAGTCCGGCTATATCGACCAGTGCACCACAGGCATCGCCGCTCAGGACTTGGGTGATGACGTCCTGATCACCGCCGCCCACTGCTTCCCCAACGGCTCGCACACCTACGGCGAAGGGGACTCGGTCGGAACCTGGGGCTACAACTACGGCCACTATTTCGCCGATGTCATCGCCACGGATCCCTCCTGGGACGCCGAAGTCGTGGACACCGGAATGCTCACCGGCACCGGCACCAACTCCGACGAGGCCGACCAGCCCTCGGGCGACTGGTACGCGGTGGACTCCGACGCCTACTCCTACAACGGCCAGACGGTGTGCCAGGACGGTGCCCGCTCGTACTACGACGGTCACGGCGTTCCCTGCGGCATCGACGTCGTCAACGAGGACATCACCTACAACCTGGCATGGGACGACGGTTCCGTACACAGCGTCCGTGGAGTCGAGGGACAGTCCTCCGGCTATGCCGTGGAGCAGGGTGACTCCGGCGGCCTCGTCTTCAGCGTCGAGAACTCGACCGACCGGCAGGCTCGGGGCATCGTCTCCGGCGAGAGCGGCAGCTCGACGATGTTCTGGACCGAAGCGCCCGACATCCTCAACCACTTCAACCTGAAGCTCAATCCCTACAGGTAGGACAGGAAGGAGAATGCCGTGCGGATACGTCCAGTGATCCGCGTGCCCGTGCTCGCCCTGGCCGCAGTCGCCCTGGGCGGCTGCGGCGCGCAGAAGACGGCACCACACGCAGCCCCGGCCTCCTCGGCGCCACAGCAGGTGCAACACCGGGCCTACGCCTGTGGAACCGGCATCCAGCCTCCTCTGTCCCCTGGCACGTCCGGCCCAGTTCAGCTGAGAATCACAAAGAACTCGCTGAGCGGACATTCGGTCGAGGTGGACTACACCGTCACATCGCCGAGCCACGCGGTACTGAGCGTCCCGATCGGACCGACGCCCCCCACCGCGCTGCTCTTTCACGCGGGAAGGATTGCGGGATATCAGCACATGGATGCTTCCGGCACCGTGGACGGAAGCGCTCCTCAGGGATATCCACTCGCAAAGCCGTACGCTGGAAAACTCACCATCGACACCCTGTGCGCCGGAACAACCTGGGATCGCATTCAAAAGCGGCCGCAGAGCTACACGACAGTCGCCGTGATGTCCAAACAACCTGTCAGCGGCCCGCAGAAAAGCGCAGCGGCCTCTTACCGCTCCGATCCGCTTTCCATGTCGGAGAAGGAACTCAAGGCCGTCCAGTGAACACTTCGTGCTGACAGTCCGGCAGTCTCATTGCCCCAACGGCCTGGCGCTACCTGGCTAGCGCCGCGCCATGTACACCTCCAGCGCCCTGTGCAGCAGCCGGTTGATCGGGAAGTCCCACTCCCCCAGGTACTCGACCGCTTCGCCGCCCGCGCCGGCCTTGAAGCGCAGGAGCCCCAGGAGGTGGTTGGACTCGTCCAGCGTGTCCGTGATGCCGCGGAAGTCGTAGACGGCGGCGCCGAGTTCGTGGGCGTCGGTCATCATGCGCCACTGCATGGCGTTGTTCGGCTGGACTTCGCGCTTACGGGCGGTGGAGGCGCCGTAGGAGTACCAGACGTGGTCGCCGACGGTGAGCATGGTAGCGGCGGCGAGGAGGTCGCCGTCGTGGTGGGCGAGGTAGAGCCGCATGCGGTCGGGGTGCTCGGCGGTGAGCGCGGTCCACATGCGCTGGAAATAGGACAGGGGGCGCGGGAGGAAGCGGTCGCGTTCGGCGGTCTCGGCGTACAGCTCGTAGAAGGCGGGCAGGTCCTCGTAGCCACCGCGGACGACCTTCACGCCGGCCTTCTCCGCCTTCTTGATGTTGCGCCGCCACTGCTGGTTGAGGCCACGCTGAATGTCCTCCAACGACCGCCCGGCGAACGGTACTTGGCAGACGTACCGCGGCTGCCCGGCGGCGAATCCGTCCTCGCCGCCGGGTTCGGTCTGCCGCCAGCCCGCGCGGCGCAGGCGCTCGGCGATGTCGAGGGCGCGGGGGTCGTGCGAGGTGGCCTCCGCGTCTGTCAACCGCCGCGCCGCCGGATCGGCGATCGCCGCCTTCACCGCGTCGGCGCTCCAGCGGCGTACGACGACGGGCGGGCCCATCTTGACCGAGAAGGCGCCCTGCCGCTTGAGGTGGGCGAGCATCGGCTCCAGCCAGCGCTCGCCGAGGTCGGGCGCGTACCAGTCGATCAGCGGCCCCTCGGGCAGATACGCGAGGTACCTCTTCAGCTTGGGCAGCGGCCGGTACAGCACTAGCCCCGCCCCGACCAGCCGCCCCTCCTCGTCCAGCCAGCCCAGGCTCTCCGCCCGCCAGTCGGGCTTGACCTCGCCCCAGGAGGGCAGCTGCGTGTGGCTGGCGGAGGGGCGCGCCGCGACGAAGACCAGGTGCTCGTCGCGACTGATGACCTGCATACGGAGGGGCATGCGCGCGGCTCTCCTTCACGTGATCGAGCCGCCACACTACGAGGCTCCGACCGTCCCTCACTCCACCCGCAGCGCCTGGGCACGGATCTGCCGCCGGACGCGGTAGCCACGTCACTCAGCCGGGCCAGTCCGGCACGGTCAGCTGGGGCCAGTGCTCCCGCCACCGTGCCGCAGGGCTTGACGACGGAGGCCCCGACGCACCTCGCGCCGGGGCCTCCCTTTCATGCGGTCGGAGCAGGATCTACAGACCTACAGGTAGTACCAGGTCACGTTCGTGTCCATGCCGCCGTAGCCGTACGACTCGACGGCCACGGTCATGACCGGGTTGCCCTTGGCCTTACCGCCGACGTAGAAGCACTTGACGTACTGGAAGCCGTCCTTGGGCGGGCACGACTGGTCCGAGCGGTAGCCGACCCTCTTGCCTTCGATCTTGTGTTCGTTGGCTTCTGCGAGGTGAAAGCCGTCCCAGTACGAGTTGGACCCCGCGCTGTTGCAGTCGGTGATCTCGTCGCCGACCTTGCTCTTGTTGAACCAGGCGGTCGCGGCGCAGTTCGCGAGCCGCTTCACCTCTGTTCCGCGCGAGCTGAAGTCGCCGGTCCAGGACATGCCGGCCGCCGAGGCCGTTCCGGCGGTGATGCCGGCCAGGAAGGCCGTGGCGGCAGCGACCGTGCCGAGGCGGGTGGCGATCGTCTTGGACCGTGCGCGTCTGGAGGTGGTGCGCGTCATGGTCGTCCCTTTCGAGAGGGGGATGGTGCAGCAAGTGAAAGGGCGGGGACCGTCGGTTTCCGGACGATCACATGGCACAATCATTGCCTTTTACTTAAGTTCTCAAGTAACGCGACGGTAACTCACGTCACTTGACGACACCTCACGACCGGAACGCCCCTCTCGCCTCATCCGCCTCTCCCTTCAGCCCCTCGGCCAACACCTCCGCCATATGCCGCCCCCGCACCCCGCCCAGTTGCTCCAGCTGCGTCCGGCAGGAGAAGCCGTCCGCCAGCACCTCCGCCCCCTCGCCCGCCTCCCGCACCGCCGGCAGCAGCTGCTCCTCCGCGCAGGCCGACGACACCTCGAAGTGGCCCTTCTCGAAGCCGAAGTTGCCCGCGAGGCCGCAGCAGCCGCCGCTCAGTTCGCCGGTGAGGCCGGCGGCGGAGCGCAGGCGGCGGTCGGCCGTGTCGCCCAGGACCGCGTGCTGGTGGCAGTGGGTCTGGCCGACGACGGCGCGGTTGAGGGAGGGCGGGGTCCAGTCGGGGGCCAGGCGCTCCAACGCCTCCGCGAAGGTGAGGATCTTCGCCGCGAGACGGGCCGCGCGCGGGTCGTCGTGCAGCAGTTCCGGCAGGTCCGTGCGGAGGGCGGCGGCGCAGCTGGGCTCCAGGACGACGACCGGGGCGTCCGTCTCCAGCACCGGTGCCATCAGGTCGAGCGTGCGGCGCAGCACCGTACGGGCGCGGTCCAGCTGGCCCGTGGAGACGTACGTCAGGCCGCAGCAGACGCGGCTGCGCCGCATGCTCAGCAGGGAGACCGCCGCCTCGGCCGGACCGTCGGACGTACCGTCCCCCACCGGGCGCACGCTCATCCGCAGCGTCGGCGGCAGCGCCACCCGCAGGCCCGCCGCCTCCAGCACGCGTACGGCCGCCCGGCCCACGGACGGCGAGAGGTGCTCGGTGAACGTGTCCGGCCACAGGATCACCGGATCGCCGGAGGCGCCCCTGGGCTCTCGCCTCCCCCACCACCGGCTGAACGTCTCCGCCGCCACCCGCGGGATCTCCCGCTCCGGCGCGATCCCGCCCAGCCGTTTCGCCACCCACGCGAGCGGCCGTACGGAAGCGAGGGCGTTGACCAGCGGCGCGGTGCGCGTACGGGCGACCGCCCGCAGCCACATCGGCAGCCACCCCATCGCGTAGTGGGCGGCCGGGCGGCGGCGGCCGGCGTAGTGGTGGTGGAGGAACTCCGCCTTGTACGTGGCCATGTCGACCTCGACCGGGCAGTCGGAGCGGCAGCCCTTGCAGGACAGGCACAGGTCGAGCGCGTCCCGGACCTCCGTCGAGCGCCAGCCGTCGGTGACCAGCTCGCCGGCCAGCATCTCGTGCAGCAGTCGGGCACGCCCGCGCGTGGAGTGCTCCTCCTCGCCGGTCGCCCGGAAGGACGGGCACATGACGGAAGAGCCGGTCGCCGTCGTCGTACGGCATTTCGCGACCCCGACGCAGCGGCGGACGGCCGCGCCGAAGTCTCCGCCGTCGGCCGGGTAGCCGAAGGCCACGTCCACCGGCTCGCTCGGCAGGACCGCGAAGCGGAGGTTCGCGTCCAGCGGGGCCGGGCGGACCAGCATCCCCGGGTTGAGCAGGTCGTCCGGGTCCCAGATGCCCTTCGCGCGTTCGAAGAGGGCCACCATCTCCGCGCCGTACATCTTCGGCAGCAGCTCGGACCGCGCCAGCCCGTCCCCGTGCTCGCCGGACAGGGAACCGCCGTGCGCGACGACCAGTTCGGCGAGATCCTCGGAGAAGCGGCGGAAGCGGGCGACCCCCGGTTGTGTCAGCAGGTCGAAGTCGATACGGACGTGGATGCAGCCGTCCCCGAAGTGGCCGTACGGCGTCCCGCGCAGTCCGTGCGTTCCCAGCAGCCCCCTGAACTCCCGCAGGTACGCGCCCAGCCGGGCCGGCGGCACCGCGCAGTCCTCCCAGCCGGGCCAGGCCTCGCTGCCGTCCGGCATCCTGGTCGCCGTACCGCTCGCGTCCTCCCGGATGCGCCACAGGGCCCGCTGGGCGGCCGGGTCCGTCACCACCAGGGCGTCGACGACATCCGCCGCCCGCACGATCGCGTCCGCACGCGCGCGTGCCTCCGCCGCCGAATCCCCGCCGGTCTCCACGAACAGCCAGGCCCCGCCCCTGGGCAGCCCGGCGGTGGACCGGACGAGATCCGCCGCCATGCCCTCCACGGTGAGCGGACCGTGCGGCAGCAGGCCCGCCGCCGCCTCGGCCGCCGCGCTCTCGTCGCCGTACGCCAGCACGGCGAGCGCACGCGCGCGTGGGGCCCGAACCAGTCCTACGACCGCCTCCGTCAGCACGCCCAGCGTGCCCTCCGAGCCGCAGAAGGCGCGGGCGACGTCGGCGCCCTTCTCGGGCAGCAGCGCGTCCAGCGCGTATCCGGAGATACGGCGGGGCAGCTCGGGGAAGCCGGTGCGCAGCCTCGACAGCTCCCCCTCCACCAGCTCGCGCAGGCCGTCCGGCGCCCCCGCCCATCCCTGTCCCGGCCGCAGCCGCTCGCCACCCGCCGTGACCACCGACAGCTCGCGCACGCTGTCCGCGGTCGTCCCCCACGCCACCGAGTGCGAGCCGCACGAGTTGTTGCCGATCATGCCGCCGAGGGTGCAGCGGCTGTGGGTGGAGGGGTCCGGGCCGAAGCGCAGGCCGTGCGGGGCGGCGGCCTCCTGGAGGCGGTCGAGGACCAGTCCGGGCTGGACCACCGCCGTGCCCGCCTCCGGGTCGAGGGACAGCAGGCGGTTCATGTGCCGGGTGAAGTCCAGCACGACGCCCGTACCGGTCGCCTGCCCGGCGATCGACGTGCCCCCGCCGCGCGGCACGACCGGCACGTCGTGCGCCCGGCACACCGTGAGGACCGCCGCCACGTCGTCGGCGTCGCGCGGGGCGACCACCCCGAGCGGGACACGCCGGTAGTTCGAGGCGTCCATGGTCACCAATGCCCGGGAGGTCACATCGAAACCGACCTCACCCCGGACGGCCCGCCGCAGTTCCGCTTCCAGATCCACTCGATCCACCATGGGTCCAGCAAATCAGCCCGTCCGGCGTTTGAGGACAGGGCCCGTTCAGGGCCGACAGCAGAGGTACGACGGGAGGTGCGACGGCAGAGTCCGGCGGCAAGACAGACGCGTCTCACCCGACGGACGACGTTTCGACCACGTTTCCCCCAGCGGATACCCTCCCTTCGTGGCCGACATCCAGATTCCCGCTGACATCAAGCCCGCCGACGGACGCTTCGGTGCGGGTCCCTCCAAGGTGCGGACGGAGGCGCTGGACGCCCTCGCCGCCACCGGTACGTCCCTCATGGGTACCTCCCACCGCCAGGCCCCCGTCAAGAACCTGGTCGGCAAGGTCCGCGAGGGCATCGCCGAACTGTTCCAACTCCCCGAGGGCTACGAGGTCGTGCTCGGCAACGGCGGCTCCACCGCCTTCTGGGACGTCGCGACCCACGGCCTGATCGAGAACAAGTCGCAGCACCTCAGCTTCGGCGAGTTCAGCTCCAAGTTCGCCAAGGCCTCGAAGCTCGCCCCCTGGCTGGCCGAGCCGACGGTGATCGCGAGTGACCCCGGCACGCACCCGGACCCGCGGGCCGAGGCGGGCGTCGACGTCTACGCCTTCACGCACAACGAGACCTCCACCGGTGTGGCGGCGCCGATCAAGCGGGTCCCGGGCGCGGACGCGGGGTCCCTCGTCCTGGTGGACGCCACCTCCGGCGCCGGCGGCCTCCCGGTCGACATCGCCGAGACGGACGTCTACTACTTCGCCCCGCAGAAGTCCTTCGCCTCCGACGGCGGCCTGTGGATCGGCCTCTTCTCCCCGGCCGCGCTGGAGCGAGCGGAACGCGTCCACGCATCGGGCCGCCACGTCCCGGAGTTCTTCAGTCTCCCCACGGCGATCGACAACTCCCGCAAGAACCAGACGTACAACACCCCGGCTCTCGCCACGCTCTTCCTGCTGAACGACCAGCTGGACTGGATCAACGGCCAGGGCGGCCTCGCCTGGTCCACGGGCCGCACGAAGGACTCCTCGACCCGCCTGTACAGCTGGGCGGAGGAGTCCAAGTACGCGACCCCGTTCGTCACCGACCCGGCCAAGCGCTCCCAGGTCATCGGCACGATCGACTTCGCGGACGAGATCGACGCCGCCGCCGTCGCCAAGGTCCTGCGCGCCAACGGCATCGTCGACACCGAGCCCTACCGCAAGCTCGGCCGCAACCAGCTCCGCATCGCGATGTTCCCGGCGGTCGACCCGGCGGACGTCGAGACGCTGACCAAGTGCATCGACTATGTGATCGAGAAGCTGTAGCCGTTTCGTCTGTTTCAGTACGGCGATGAGGGCGCCCGGTGTTCACCGGGCGCCCTCATCGCTTTCAGCGCTTCCGGGAGCGGGCGTGGGGGTGCACGTGGGGCAGATGGGGGTGCAGGTGGGGGTGTGTTTCGTGGAGGTACCAGTAGCGGCCGACGAGGGCGCCGCCGAAGACGACGAAGCCGACACCGACCAGCCAGGACGTCACGATCAGGACGGTGCCGACCGAACCGTACGAGACCGCGTTGCTCACGATGAGCGGGGAGAAGACCAGGGAGGAGAACAGGCGCAGGCCGCCCAGGCCCACCATCGTGGCGATGGCGCCCGGCAGGAGGGCGCGCCAGCGGATCCGTCCGCCCAGCAGGAAACGCTGCCCCCACCAGAAGAAGAGCACGCCGAGCGACGCGGAAAGTCCGATGCGGGCCCATGAGCCCAGGGCTCCCGACCCCAGGACGGTCTTGCTCTGCGCCACGGCGAAGAGGTAGGCAGTCAGCGCGACGAGCCACGCTGCGCGTCGCCATGCGGTGTCCCAGCGCCCGGCCGCCAGATCCCACACCTTTTCGTAACCGGTCTGGACGCTGCCCGCGAACGGCACGCCGAAGAGCGCGAGCAACACCACGCTCAGGACGCTGGTCGTGCTCAGGACCTCGCGGGGGGCGGCGAAGAGGGCCTGCACGTCGCCGGCGGGACGCCCGTGCAGCCCCATGCCGTCCACGACCCACTGGGCGAAGCCGCGTTCCCGGATCGGGGCGGCCGCCGCGACCACGATCAGCAGCGGGGCGATCGTCACCAGACCCAGCGCCGCGAAGCCCATGGCCCGGTGCATCAGCTCCACTTCCTTGCCGCGCTGCCATACGCGCGTACTCCTGACGTGGAGGAAGCGGCCCAGTTCCCTCGACCGGTGCCCGCGGCTGCTCCCGCCGGGTGGGCCCTGGCGCTGGCCCTGGCCCTGGCCCTGGCCCTCAGAAGCCTCAGGGGACTCAGATGACTCAGGTGACTCAGGTGTATCCGGGGCGTGCGATGAGCCGGACGGCTCAGACGGCCCCGGAGCACCCGACGGTCCGACGGGCCTGGGGCCCACAGGGCCCACGGATCCGAGGGGCCCGTCAGGCGGGTCATGCCCGCCGCCCCGCTCCTCGCCGAAAGGGCCCCGGCCCCGACGAACCTGGCGCAGTGGCGGCACGAACCCACGGCGCATCCGTCGTCACCTCGTCCTGTTCCCGTACACCGGCGCACGGGCACGTCCCCGCACCGGCGAGCCCGTGCAGCGCGAGTGGCTCATTCCAGCGTGCCCCTCCCGCTCCGGATGTGCGAGGCAGGTCAGACCTCGATGTCACAGGCGCTCAGCAGTGCCTGGTGCCGTGACCCGAAACGTTCACCGAGGTGGTGCCTTCCGTTTCTCGGGCACGGGTGCGAGTGCGGCCAGCGCGGTGGGCTGCACCGCGCCGGCGGCGGCCGAGCCGAGCAGTAGTTCGGTCAGGTCATGGGGCTGTGCCTGCTCACCGGTCGAGGCCGCCGCGGCGATCCGGTCCAGCCGGAAGCCGCGCCCGGCCCTCCGCGTGCGGCACCAGGCGACGAGGTACCACCGGCCGTTGGCGGTGAGCAGTCCGGCCGGTTCCACCACACGGTCGCTTTCGCGTCCTGCCGCGTCGATGTACGACAGCCGCAGGACCGTGTTCGTGGTGAGGGCCTGCTCCACTGCGGCGTCCACTGCGGCGCGGAGCATGGAGTCGGTCGGCGAGGGCAGCGTGACGATCCGTGCGGCGAGTTCCTGTGCCGCCACCGAGGCGGGACCGGTCAGCGAAGCCGCGAGCTTCTGGGCTGCCGTGCGGGCCGCACCGGCGTACGGGGCGGAGGCGTCGGCCGCGGCGAGCGCGACGGCCAGTGCCGAGGCTTCAGCGGCGGTGAACCGGATCGGGGGCAGGCTCATCGCCGGGTCGATCGACCAGCCCCCGCCTCGCCCGGGTGTGCTGCGCACCGGGACACCGGCCTCCATCAGCGCCTGGAGGTCACGCTGCACCGTGCGGGTATGCACCTCGAACCGCGCGGCGAGCACGGCGACCGTCAGCGATCGTGGCACCGCCGCGCGCAACTCCTCCACCAGCGCATAGAGCCGAGCAGTGCGGTTCACGCTGCCGACGCTACCTTTCCGTGGCGGACAGGCCTGTGGCGGACAGGCCAGTGGTGGACAGGCCCGTGGTGGACAGGAACTCCCGCTCGCGCCGCAGTTCCCGCTCGGTGATGGTCAGCGGGAACAGGGTGAAGCCGTGCATCGCGCCGGCGACGACGCCGAGTTGCACCGGCGCACCGGCCGCCTGCCACCGTTCGGCCAGGAACAGTGAGTCGTCCAACATCGGATCCTCGGTCCCGACGACGATCCGGGCGGGCGGCAGGCCGGCCAGGTCGGCGAAGAGCGGTGAGACCTCGGGGTCGCGGCGCTGTTCCGCACCCATCGCCGGTGTGAACAGCTCATAGCTGCGCCGCAACGTGTCCGTATTGCTCAGCAGCCGCTTGGCGCCGAACAGTCGCTGGCTCGGTGTCATCGACAGGTCGTAGGGGCCGAAGAGCAGGTGGGCCGCCCGGAACGCGCCGGTGATGCCGTGCCGGTCGCGAAGCCGCAGCAGGGTCACGACACTCAGGTGGGCGCCGGCCGACTCACCACCGATCAGCAGCCGTTGAGTGCCGAACTCGGCTTCGGCCTGGTCCACCAGCCATCGGGCGGCCGCTTCACAGTCGTCGGGCCCGGCGGGGAACGGGTGTTCCGGCGCGAGGCGGTACTCCACGCTGACCACGGCCAGCCGTGCCTGCTCAGCGAGCCGCCACAGCCTCTCGTCCTGCCCGCCGGCGGAGCCGAATGCCCAGCCGCCTCCGTGTAGGTGCAGGTACACGCCGTCGACGTGATCGGGTACGAACGCCCGGACTCTCATCCCGCCCGCGATGACGCGGTCCTGGCCCTGCGGCAGTCTCACCGGTGGCGTGTCGCCCCCGAGCCGGTTACGCCGCAGGGCGGCCAGCAGGCTTGCGTCCGGCACTCCTTCTTCTTCACGAGCCGGGCGGCTCGCGGCAGCAGCAGCGGCGGCGGCGGCGGCGGCGATGGGGCGGTGGACGATCCCCTCCTGCC